>NZ_JBIWFO010000003.1:0-448549 GCF_044763125.1 Streptomyces sp. NPDC096310
GGTTGATAGGCCAGATGTGGAAGACCGGTAACGGTTGGAGCTGACTGGTACTAATAGGCCGAGGGCTTGTCCTCAGTTGCTCGCGTCCACTGTGTTAGTTCTGAAGTAACGAACGGCCGTGTTGTCTTCCGGTTTGTTGGATATCTTCATAGTGTTTCGGTGGTCATTGCGTGAGGGAAACGCCCGGTTACATTCCGAACCCGGAAGCTAAGCCTTACAGCGCCGATGGTACTGCAGGGGGGACCCTGTGGGAGAGTAGGACGCCGCCGAACAATTATTGTGGGAATGCCCCGCACCTTTTGGTGCGGGGCATTTCTGCGTTCCAGGGCCATTACACATTCCCAGCAGAGCCTTCCCGTGTGGACGGCGCCGGCTGCTTCCCCCGGCCACACGGGACATCCTGTCCTCCTAGAGACGTCCCGCCGCTTTGAGCGCGAGATACGCGTCCGTCAGAGCGGGCGCGAGCTTCTCCGGGGCGGCGTCCACGACCGTGACGCCCTTGCTCCGCAGCAGTTCTGCCGTACGTCGTCGCTGAGCCTGCGCCTGGGCGCCGGCGGCGGCTTCGTACACCGCGTCCACTGTGCCCCGTGCCTTGCTCATCTTCTCGATATGAGGATCGGCCACCGAAGCCACGATGATGGTGTGGCGTCGGGTGAGCTGCGGCAGAACGGGGAGAAGCCCCTCCTCCACGGGCGCTGCGTCGAGGCTCGTGAGCAGCACGATGAGCGATCGGCGCGGGGCGCTCTTCAGCGTTGCCGCGCTGAGGCCGCGGGCGTCCGTTTCCACCAGCTCCGGCTCCAACGGGGCCAGTGCGTTCACCATGGTCGACAGGACATCACCTGCCGAGCGGCCCTGGACCTGGGCGCGTGTGCGCCGGTCGTAGGCGAGGAGATCGACCCGGTCGCCGGCGCGCGAGGCGAGGGCGGTCAACAGGAGCGTGGCGTCCAGGGCGGCGTCCAGACGCGGGACGTCACCCACGCGACCCGCCGACGTGCGCCCGGTGTCCAGGACGATGAGAAGGTGCCGGTCCCGCTCGGGACGCCAGGTCCGTACGGTGACAGTCGACTGGCGTGCGGTTGCCCGCCAGTCGATGGACCGGGTGTCGTCGCCGGTGACGTACTCCCTGAGGCTGTCGAACTCGGTGCCCTCGCCTCGGGTCAGCACGCTGGTGCGGCCGTCGAGTTCCCGCAGACGGGCAAGCCGGGACGGCAGGTGCTTGCGGCTCGTGAACGGCGGAAGCACCCGCACGGTCCAGGGAACGTCGTGGCTGCCCTGGCGGGAGGCCAGTCCCAGCGGCCCGAACGAGCGCACGGTCACTCGTTCCGCGTGCCGGTCGCCGCGGCGGGTGGGGAGGAGCACGGTGGTGAGCCGGCGCCGCTCGCCCGGAGGGACGGTCACCGTGTGCCGGGAACTCGACTGGTCAGTTCCTGCGAGCCAGCTACTCGGCGGCCAGGCATCGCGAAGCTGGGCGCGCAGCCGGCGGCCCGAAGGGTTGGCGACGGTCAGGTGGACTGCCGCGCTCTCGCCGAGTCGAACTGAGGTATCACCGTTTCGGGTGAATTGGAGCGTTCGCACTGGTGTCGCCAGGGCGTAGTCGCACAGAATGGCGAGTGAGAGCGGCGCATTGACGGCGAGGATCCCCGCCCAACTGGGGGCGAAGACTCCGACGGGGAGCGAGCCGAGAGCCGCGAGGAGAGCGCTCCGTCCGGTGAGGGCCACGGTTTCACCGCCTCATCGGGGTACGGGGACATGGGCGAGGATCGCGGTAATGACGGAGTCGGCAGTGACTCCCTCCATCTCTGCTTCGGGCCGGAGTTGGACGCGATGGCGCAGGGTGGGAAGGGCCAGGGCTTTCACGTCGTCGGGGATGACGTAGTCGCGGCCGGTCAGCCAGGCCCAGGCACGGGCCGTGGAGAGCAGTGCGGTGGCTCCTCGCGGGGAGACGCCCAGGGACAGCGAGGGGGATTCACGCGTGGTACGGCAGATATCGACGACATAGCCCGCGATCTCGGGTGAGACAGAGGTCTTGGCGACCGCTTCGCGCGCAGCTTGCAGGTCGGCAGGTCCGGCGACGGGCCTTACCCCCGCGGCCTGGAGATCGCGCGGATCGAACCCCTCCGCGTGACGGGTCAGCACATTGATCTCGTCGTCACGGGACGGCAGCGGCACTGTCAGTTTGAGCAGGAAGCGGTCGAGCTGGGCCTCGGGGAGGGGGTAGGTCCCCTCGTACTCCACCGGGTTCTGGGTCGCGGCGACCAGGAACGGATCGGGCAGTGGGCGTGCGACGCCGTCGACGGTGACCTGGCGTTCCTCCATGGCCTCCAGGAGGGACGACTGGGTTTTGGGCGGGGTGCGGTTGATCTCGTCGGCCAGCAGCAGATGGGTGAAGACGGGACCGGGCTGGAAGGAGAACTCCGAGGTGCGGGAGTCGTAGACGAGTGAGCCGGTGATGTCGCTCGGCATCAGGTCGGGGGTGAACTGGACGCGCTTCGTGTCGAGTTCGAGGGAGGCGGCGAGTGCCCGTACGAGCAGGGTCTTGGCGACCCCGGGGACTCCTTCGAGGAGGACGTGGCCGCGGCAGAGCAGGGCTACGACCAGCCCGGTGACGGCCGGGTCCTGGCCGACCACCGCCTTCGCTATCTCGGCGCGCAGGGATTCCAGGGCCGCGCGGGCGCTGTCCGTGTTCCCGGCGGGGCCAGGGGGCCCGGCGTTCGGTGCGGTCGGGGAACTCATGAGGTGCGTACCTCTCTTTCGAGGGCGTCGAGTTGGTCCGCCAGGCGGATGAGAGCGGCGTCGCCGGTCGGGGCCGGGCCGAAGAGAAGGGCGACGGGGTCGTGGTCCGTGTCCGGGAGGCGGGCGGAGACCGCGGGGATCAGCGAATCGAGGCTGTGCGCTTTGGTGGGAGGGACGCCGAGCAGCGGGGCGAGGCGGTCACGGGTGGCCGTGCGCAGGGCCGAGGCGGCGTGGTCCCGTGCGTTCGCCTTGCGGTAGAGGCCGGCGCGTCCTTCGGTCGACTCCGAGGCGCGGATGGCGACGGGGAGCCGTTCGGTCACGAGCGGGCCCAGCCTGCGGGCGCGCCAGACGGCCGCGAGCAGTGCGGCCAGGAAGAGCTGGAAGGCGCCCCAGAGCCAGCCGGAAGGAATGAGTTCGAGGAATGTACTGCCGGCGGTGTCCTCGCCACCGCCGGCACCGGAGGCGGAGTCGTCACTGAGTGAAGGGAGGTACCAGACGAGATGAGGCCGGGAGCCGAGGAGTTGAAGAGCCAGCGACGCGTTGCCCTGCTGGTCGAGGCGGTCGTTGTAGAGGATGTCGGCGGAGCCGAGCAGGATCGTGTCGCCGGATGCGGTGGCGGTGGTGGTGGTGGGTCTATCCGCGGAGCCGGTCCGCGCGTCCGGGATCCTGAGGAGGGTCGGTGCGCCGTCGCTCGGGTAGCAGGAGTGGGCGTCGGACTGGTCCGTCTCGTACCGCGCGCCGCCGATGTCGACGCTGCCCGCGCGGACGGCCGCGGGCAGTGGGCACCGGGGCGCGTGGGCCGAGACCGGTGCGGGGGTGAGCGCACGGACACCGGGCGCCAAGGTGTCGAGGGACGCCGGGCCCGCGCCGAGGAGGACGGTGCGGCCGCCTACGGGGGCTGTCCGGGCGCGCAGGGTGTGCTGCTGCGTGGGTGTCAGCAGGTCGGGGTCGGTGACCAGCAGGGTGGTGCCGGGCCCGGCTTCGGCGGCGGCCTCGCCCAGCGTGGTGCGGACGGTGACGGAGACGCCCTGGGCCCTGAGCAGTTCGGCGGCTGCGCGGCTGCCGAACCGGTCGGCGGAGCGCGGGTCGAGACGGCCGTACTGCTCACCGGAGCGCAGGGCGGCCAGCGCGATCCCGGCCGTCAGCAGGACGAGAAGGGCGAGGAGGATTCCGCGGCCTCGTGTCCAGACCTGACGGGCGGTCGGGGCGAGCGAGGTGGGGCTGGCGGGGGAAGTCACTCGGCTGTTCCTCCGGCCACGGTGTTCAGGTGCGGCTTGGCTCGTTCGAGGTCCGTGTCGAGTTCACGCAGCCGCAGATACGTCCGCTCGTCGGCTGAGCGGCCCCCGTACGTGACGTCGTCGAACTCCCGGGCGGCCGTGCGCAGTCGGTCGGCGTGGCCGGGGAGCGTGCGCCCCGCTTCGGACGCCGCTTCGTCGGCGGTGCGGCCGGGCCGGGGGTCGAGCAGGGCCCGTTCCTCCAGGGAGCGGACGATGGCGCGCATCCGCTCCTGGACCGCCTCCGTCCAGCGGTGGGCCGCGGCGTGTGCCTCCGCCGTGGTGCGGTGCTGTGCTGCGCTGCGGGGGCCGTCGTCGAAGAGGGTGCCCGTGGCGGCGGGCTGGCGGCCGGGGGTGCCCAGCCGCCACCACAGGGCGGCGCAGAGCGCCGCGACGATCAGGATGACCACGACGAGTCCGAGTGGGCCGCCGGGGGCGGCGCCGGACGCGGCATCGAAGAGCCGGCCGATCCATTCCCCGATCCGTGCGAGGGCGCGTTCCAGGAGGTTGGGATCGTTCTCGTGGTACATCGGCTTGGACAGTTCCCGCTCCGCCGCCTCACGGGCGGGGAGGCGGGGGGTGTCCAACGGCGGGTCGTCGCTCGCGCGTATCAGCAGCCGTGTCGTCGTTCCCCCCGCGATGGACACCGCATCAACCCCCGGAGGGGTCGCGGCCCGGCTGTTCGGTGCCGTAGCCCGGTACGCCGGCGGCGCGCGCGAGTTCGAGGTCGAGGGCCTCGCGCCGGATGCGCTGGTCCACGTAGAGCAGGACGGTGACCCCGGCGGAGATCGGGTACGTGATCGTGGAGGCGATCACGGCACCGATGCCGGTGACGATGAGGAAGGGCCAGCCGGTGAGGCCCTCGCCGCCCACCGCCGTGGCGATGACCGCGAACGGGATGGCGATGAGCAGCGAGAGCACCATGGACAGCAGCAGGGTGAGCGCCAGGATGCCGAAGGTGCGCCACCAAGCGCCGGACACGAGCTTGGCGGAGCGGCGCATCGAGGCGATGACTCCCTGGCGTTCCAGCATGAGCGCGGGGGAGGTGAGGCTGAAGCGGACCATCAGCCAGATGACGACGACGAAGGCCGCCACCGCGCCGAGCAGGGAGAGAGCGACTCCGGCCGTGGAGCCGATCAGCAGGCCGGGCAGCATGCCCACGGTCAGTACGGCGGCGCTCATCAACGGCAGCAGCAGGGTGAAACCGAGCAGCTTGAGAAGACGGGGCCGGGCCTCGCCCCAGGCGTCCGCGAGGGTGACGGGGCGGCCCAGCACCGAACGGCTGATCACGACGGTGAGTATCGCGGTGGTGAAGAGCGTGCAGATCACCAGGATGGCGAGCGAAGGGGCGTCCGCGACGAGTTGCGACTGCGCCGACTCGGTGGCCTGGTTGAGGAGTTCGGAGGGGGGCGTGTTCGGGTCGAGCACGACGGGCTCGGGCAGCAGATAACGTCGCAGGAGCATGTCGCCGATCTGGGAGACCACGGAGACGGCGAGGCTGACACTCAGCACCGTGCGCCAGTGGCGGCGCAGCGTCGACACGGCGCCGTCCAGGATCTCGCCGACGCTCAGCGGGCGGAGCGGGATGACGCCCGGCTTGGCGGCCGGCGGCCTGCCCCAGCCGGATCCGCCGCCCGGGGGCGGGCCGCCCCAGCCCTGCGCGGGTCTGGGAGCGGTGGGGCCGGCGCCGGGCGCGCTCGGCGGGGACCACTGCCCGGCGGGTGGCTGGGCCGTGGACCACTTCGAGGAGGAGCCGGTCTTGTCGTCGGCGGGCTCTGCGGGCCGGGGCACAGTGGTGTCCTGGCCGTCGGACGGGGCGGATCCGGGCGAGGCCCAGCCCGGAGTGTCGTTCACGGTCGTCCACCTCGTGGATTGGTTGAGAGGCCGGCTCGGCGAGCCGACGCTTCGACGGTGCCCGTCCGCGGAGCGGGGCGGCGGGCCAGGTCGCGTCCGGTGGAGCTTCGCGGCCCGGACTCCGTCCGCCGCACCGGTGACGGGAGCCGCCGCCGGTGGCGTGCGCCGCGAGGGGGCGGGCCGGTGTCGTCGATGGACCGGAGGTACAGGGACGACACCGTCACCCCTGCGGGATGCGGTGCGGGGCGTCGCGGGCCTGTGAAGATCCGCTGGACACGACCTGGCAGCCATCGTGCCACGCGTCGCGCCGGGGTGGGCCGGGGGCTGTATCTCCTTATCGCCTCTGTTCTCGCCTTCATTGTCCGTGTCGCAGCGGGCAGACTGAAGGGATGGCTGATCAGTACGCACACACCTCGGTCGGCGCGGAGCCGCCGATGCTCCCCTCCCTCCGTTGGGACGAGCCGCCCGAAGGGCCCGTACTGGTCCTCCTCGACCAGACGCGACTTCCGGCCGAGGAGGCGGAGCTGGTCTGTACGGATGTGCCCGCGCTGGTGGTGGCGATCAGGACGCTGGCGGTCCGGGGTGCGCCGTTGCTGGGGATCGCGGGCGCCTACGGGGTGGCGCTGGCCGCGGCGCGGGGCTATGACGTCGAGGACGCGGCGGAGCAGTTGGCGGAGGCGCGGCCCACCGCCGTGAACCTGGGATACGGAGTGCGCCGGGCCCGGGACGCGTACCGGGCGGCGGCCGGGCAGGGGGCGGATCCGAAGGACGCGGCGGCTGCCGCGCTCACCGAGGCGAAGCGGCTGCACCGGGAAGATGCCCGGGCCAGCGCGGAGATGGCGGCGTTCGGCCTCGCGTTCCTCGATGAGCTGGTGTCCGGGGGCGGTCACCGGATCCTGACCCACTGCAACACCGGGGCGCTCGTCTCGGGCGGGGAGGGAACCGCGTTCGCGGTGGTCAGGGCGGCACACCGCGCCGGGCGGTTGCGGCGCCTGTGGGTGGACGAGACCCGTCCGCTGCTCCAGGGTGCCCGGCTGACGGCGTACGAGGCGGCGCGCAGCGGTATGGCGTACACGCTGCTGACGGACAACGCGGCGGGTTCGCTCTTCGCGGCGGGGGAGGTGGACGCCGTCCTGATCGGGGCGGACCGGATCGCTGCCGACGGGTCGGTGGCGAACAAGGTGGGGAGCTATCCGCTCGCCGTGCTTGCCAAGTACCACCATGTGCCGTTCGTCGTGGTCGCCCCCACCACGACGATCGACCTCGACACCCCGGACGGGGCGTCGATAGAGGTGGAGCAACGACCGGGTCAGGAGGTGACGGAGCTCACAGCGCCGCAGGTCGCGGTGGCGGCGCCCGGAGGCGGGATGCCGGTGGCGCCCCTGGGGACGCAGGCGTACAACCCTGCTTTCGATGTAACCCCTCCGGAACTGGTGACGGCGATCGTCACCGAACGCGGTGTGGTCTCCCCAGTGACCGGGGGCGGTGTGGCGGAGCTGTGTGCCGGGGCGCGCCGGGCGGGGAGGGGCTGAACCGGCGGCCTTCCCGCAGGTGTTCGCGGTCCTGTCGGTCCGGTCGGGCCGTCCGGGACCGCCGTCCGCTCCACTACGGTGTGGGGCGACGGGAGGCGGGATGCGGGTGGAGATGCCGTGGCGGTCGGCCAGGGCTCGGATCCACCGCAGCGGGTTTGACATCAGTGCTTGACATCAACGTCGACGGACAGCGACGGTCACACACGGCCATCGGCGCACGTCGTCGCCGGTCAGTGAGACAGATCACGCGTGTCTACGCAACGGAAATGAAAATGGGATGATGTCGATATGAAGGGACGCGTCCTTGTCGTCGATGACGACACCGCACTGGCCGAGATGCTCGGGATTGTGCTGCGTGGTGAAGGTTTCGAGCCGTCGTTCGTAGCGGACGGTGACAAGGCACTCGCGGCCTTCCGGGAGGCCAAGCCGGATCTGGTGCTGCTGGACCTCATGCTGCCCGGACGGGACGGCATCGAGGTGTGCCGTCTGATCAGGGCCGAGTCCGGGGTGCCCATCGTCATGCTCACGGCCAAGAGCGACACGGTCGATGTGGTGGTGGGGCTGGAGTCGGGGGCCGACGACTACATCGTCAAGCCGTTCAAGCCCAAGGAGCTGGTGGCCCGGATCAGGGCGCGGCTGCGCAGGTCGGAGGAGCCGGCGCCGGAGCAGTTGACCATAGGTGACCTGGTCATCGATGTGGCCGGTCACTCCGTGAAGCGGGACGGGCAGTCGATCGCCCTGACGCCGCTGGAGTTCGATCTGCTGGTCGCGCTGGCCCGTAAGCCGTGGCAGGTGTTCACCCGGGAGGTGCTTCTTGAGCAGGTGTGGGGCTACCGGCACGCCGCAGACACCCGGCTGGTCAATGTGCATGTCCAGCGGCTGCGTTCCAAGGTCGAGCAGGACCCCGAACGCCCGGAGATCGTGGTGACCGTCCGTGGTGTCGGTTACAAGGCAGGACCGAGCTGACATGTCCGGCGGCAGTGCTGCTCCGAAGCCCGGTGAGCCGGGAGTCCGTGCGGGGCGGGCTGCCGGGCCCGGGCGTGCCTTCTCGGGGGTGAGCCGGCTGTTCCAGAGCGGCCGGCTTCTCCAGGACGGTTCACCGGGCGGTCCTGTGCTGCGGCTGCTGGTGCGGTGGGTGCGGCGTCCGCTGCTGCCCGCCGTGCGGCTGTGGCGGCGCAACATCCAACTCCGGGTCGTCGCGGCGACGCTGCTGATGTCCCTGGGCGTGGTGCTGCTGCTCGGGTTCGTGGTCATCGGGCAGGTGCGCAACGGGCTGCTCGAAGCCAAGGAGAAGGCCGCGCAGAGCCAGGCGGCCGGCGGTTTCACCGTGGCCAAGGAGAAGGCCGACTCCCCGGCGGCGCTCGGCGGCCGGGACGGCGACGGGGCGAGCGGACGGTCGGGGAGGAACTCCGTCAACTGGCGGTCCGACCTGGTCGAACAGCTCGCCAGCGGTGGCCCCGGGGCCTTCAACGTGGTCGCGCTGAGCCCCGACGGGCAGGACGCGGCGTCCACCAGCCGGGCGCCGCGCGTCTCGGGCGGGGTCGACTTCTCCAGTGTCCCCGTCGATCTGCGGACCTCGGTCGCGCAGGGCAGCGGGGCGTACCAGCGCTATGCGGAGATCCGGTACACCCGGGCCACCGAGGACCGGGATCCGGAGCCGGGCCTGATCGTCGGCAAGCGGCTGAACGACGCCAACGGCAACGCGTACGAGCTGTACTACCTCTTTCCGCTGACGCAGGAGGGGCAGTCGCTCAACCTGGTCAAGGGCACGCTCGCCACGGCCGGGCTCTTCGTGGTCGTCCTGCTGGGGGCGATCGCCTGGCTGGTGGTGCGGCAGGTCGTGACGCCCGTACGGATGGCGGCGGGGATCGCGGAGCGGCTGTCCACCGGCCGTCTCCAGGAACGTATGAAGGTCACCGGCGAGGACGACATCGCCCGGCTCGGTGAAGCCTTCAACAAGATGGCGCAGAACCTCCAGCTCAAGATCCAGCAGCTGGAGGAACTCTCCCGGATGCAGCGGCGCTTCGTCTCGGACGTCTCGCACGAGCTGCGGACCCCGCTGACGACCGTACGGATGGCCGCCGACGTCATCCATGAGGCGCGCGCCGACTTCGATCCGGTGACGGCGCGCTCCGCCGAACTGCTCGGCGACCAGCTCGACCGTTTCGAGTCGCTGCTCTCGGACCTGCTGGAGATCAGCCGCTTCGACGCGGGCGCGGCGGCCCTGGAGGCCGAGCCGATAGATCTGCGCGAGGTCGTGCGCCGGGTGATCGGCGGCGCCGAACCGCTGGCCGAGCGCAAGGGCAGCCGGATCCGGGTGCTCGGTGACGAGCAGCCCGTGGTCGCCGAGGCCGACGCCCGGCGCGTGGAGCGGGTGCTGCGCAATCTGGTCGTCAACGCCGTCGAGCACGGCGAGGGCCGGGACGTCGTCGTACGGCTCGGTGTGGCGGGCGGGGCCGTCGCCGTCGCCGTACGGGACTACGGGGTGGGGCTGAAGCCGGGCGAGGCGACCCGGGTGTTCAACCGTTTCTGGCGGGCCGACCCGGCCCGCGCCCGGACGACCGGCGGCACCGGGCTCGGGCTGTCGATCGCCGTCGAGGACGCGCGGCTGCACGGCGGCTGGCTCCAGGCGTGGGGGGAGCCCGGCGGGGGCTCCCAGTTCCGGCTGACGCTGCCGCGTACGGCCGACGAGGCGCTGCGCGGCTCCCCCATACCGCTGGAGCCGGAGGACTCCCGGCGTAACCGGGAGAGCGCCGGGGCCGAGGTTCTGAAGGAGAGCGCGCACCGGCTGGCGAGCGTGCCGGAGCAGCCGCGCGTGGACCGTTCCCCGCTCCAGGCGGCAGCGGGGCCGCCCGCGCTGCCCCGTGCGGCCGCCGCCGCGGTGGATCCCGCGGCGCTGCCGGGCAGTGGCGCCCGGGTGGTGTCCCGGCCCGCCGAGGGCCGGGCCCCCGAGAGGGATATCCAGGACTCCGCACCGTCGGACCCGAAGCGGGAGGACACGATACGTGGGCGCTGACCGCCGTTGGTTCGGAAGGGCGGTGAGGACGCCGGTCGTACTGGGGGTGCTCGCCCTGCTGCTGGCCGGGTGCGCGTCGATCCCGGACAGCGGGGACGTGGAGCCGGTCAAGGCGTCCCCGGCCGGTGAGTCCCAGGTGCGGGTGTACGCCGTACCGCCGCGCGAGAAGGCGGGCCCCGCCGAGATCGTCGACGGCTTCCTTGAGGCCATGACCAGCGACGATCCCGACTTCGCGATGGCCAGGAAGTATCTGACGCCGGAAGCGTCGCGCTACTGGCAGCCGGGCGCCGGTACGACGGTGCTGCGCGCCGCGCCGGACCCCGCGGTCCCCAAGGAGGCGTCGGGTTCGGACGGCGGTGGGTTGACGTATCCGCTGTACGGCGACCGGATCGCCGACGTGGACTCCTCGCACGCCTATCAGCCGCTCGGTCCCACGGCGTACAACGGCAGCATCCATCTGGTGCGGCAGAACGTCGGGGGAGCCAAGGAGTGGCGGATCGACGATCTGCCGCAGGGGCTGGTGCTGGGCGAGTCGGACTTCCAGCGCAACTACCGGTCCGTGAACAAGTACTACTTCGCCTCCGGGGAGAACTGGCTGGTGGCCGACCCGGTCTACATCCGGCAGCGCATAGACCCCACGACCCGGATGGATCCGGTCACGCAGGCCGTCCGGGTGCTGCTCGACGGGCCGACGAACTGGCTGAAACCGGTGGTCGACTCCCCGTTCCCGCGCGGCACCGCGCTGGAGAAGGGCACCACATCGCTGGAGTTCGACGACCGGAACGCGCTGAAGGTGCCGCTCAACGAGAAGGCCGCCAAGGCGGGGCGCACGCAGTGCCGGAAGATGGCCGCGCAGCTGCTGTTCACCCTGCGGGACCTCACCGCGACCCCCGTGGGGCAGGTCGAGCTGCTGGCCGACGGATCCTCGCTCTGTGTGCTCAGCGGCGACCAGGCCGAGGAGTTCGCACCGGACCGCACCACCGGCCGGCCCGACAACCCGTACTACGTGGACGATCGGGGGCGGCTCTCGCTGCTCCAGGCCGGCGGCGGGGAGAACGTCGAGCGTTCGCAGGTCATCGGGCCGCTGGGCAAGGGCGATCTGAAGCTGGGCTGGGTCGGGGTGGCGCGCGACGAGAAGCACGCGGCGGGTGTCACGAAGGACGCCAAGTCGCTGTACGTGTCGTCGATCGTCGCGGACAGCGAGCCGGGTGAGCCGCTGGTGACCAGCAAGGGGCCGGACGAGAAGAGACGGCTGTCGGCGCCGAGTTGGGACGGGCGCGGCGATCTGTGGGTCGCCGACCGGGACCCGGCGCATCCGCGTCTGCTGCGGTTCGCGGACGGTGCGGGCGAGCCGCGCACGGTCACGGTCGACGGGCTGGACGGCGCGAGCGTCGAGGGGCTGCGGGTGTCGGCGGACGGGGTGCGGATCGCGCTGCTGCTGGCGAAGGACGGCAGGACCACGCTCCAGATCGGGCGGGTGGAGCGGCAGGGTTCCGGGGCCGATCAGGTGGTGGCTGTGGTGGAACTCCAGTCGGCGGCTCCGCAACTGGAGACCGTCACGGCGGTCTCCTGGGCCGGTCCGAGCAGGCTCGTGGTGGTCGGCAAGGAGCAGGGCGGCGTGCAGCAGGTCCGCTACATGCAGACCGACGGGTCGACCTCGGCGTCGAGCGTGCTGCCGGGGCTGAACCAGGTGACGGCGATCGCCGCGGCTGACGACGACCAGCAGCCCGTGGTGGCGGACTCCGAGGACGCCGGCATCGTACGGCTGCCGACGGGCGCGAACTGGCAGACGATGGTCGAAGTGGGCTCGTCGCCCGTCTACCCGGGCTGACGCCGGACGGCCGCACTTCCGGCCGTCGGCGTCCGCTGTGCGGTTCCGTACGCGGGGCTGGAAATGGCCGGTCGCCACCGGCTGCCGGTGGGGGGAAACGGCTGGTTACGGGCTTTGCCCGACCGAGTTGTCCACAGGGGTGGCCGGGTGCCTCCGAGGTTGGCACAGTGTGTCCCATGCGGGCGTGGTGGCGGGAGATCACCGGCCTGGTGCTGCCGGTCGCCTGTGGCGGATGCGGGAGCCCCAGGACACCTTTGTGTGAGGCGTGCGGCCGGGCGCTGTACGGGACATGGCCGTGCCGGGTGCGGCCGGTGCCGGAGCCGCCGGGGCTGCCGTCCGTCCATGCGGCGGCGCCGTACGAGGACGCCGTACGGGCCGTTCTGCTGGCGCACAAGGAGCGTGGGGCCCTGGGCCTCGCCGCGCCGCTGGGACGCGCTCTGGCGGGTGCTGTACGGGCCGCCGCGCCGCCCGGTACGGGGGTGGGGCCGCTGCTGCTCGTGCCGGTGCCGTCCACGCTGCGCGCGGTCGGGGCGCGGGGGCACGACGCGGGCCGCAGGCTGGCGCTGGCCGCCGCCGGGGAGCTGCGGCGCACGGGGCGCGAGTGCCGGGTCCTGCCGCTGCTGCGGCAGCGCCGCCCGGTGGCCGATCAGGCCGCACTCGGTGCCCGGCAGAGACAGCTGAATCTCTCGGGGGCATTGGAGGTCGCGATCGGGGGTACCCGGCTGCTGGAAGGCGGCCGGGTGGTGCTGGTGGACGATCTCATGACGACCGGTGCGTCGCTCGCCGAAGGAGCGAGGGCACTGCGTGCCGCCATGGGGTCCGGCATTCCCGGATCAGTACAGGTGAGTGCTGCCGTCGTCGCCGCTCCGCCGCTGTCTTTCGAAATAAATCGGAACTGATCGGCACCGTGCATCGTTGCAGGTGAACAGGGCAGGAAAAGAGCTGAACAGAGGTACGTGCCGGTAGCGGGTGCCGACACCTGTCCGGGGGGTCTATGTTCGGTTATGAGGAATGGTGCGAGCCGCGACTCATTGAATGCACTGGTGTGCTCCGGCGCTTTTCAGATCCCCGGAAAATTTGGGGAGTGGGGATCTCGTCGCTGGGGGAGGAGGAGGTGAAAGTCACCAAGTCCGAGGCTCCGGTGACTATCGGGGCCTGGTGCAACAAGGAGTGACTCCGCAGCGAGGCGGAGTGATCCGGGAACGGAGTTCTGCGTGGACATCGTCGTCAAGGGCCGCAAGACAGAGGTGCCCGAGCGGTTCCGCAAGCACGTGGCGGAGAAGCTGAAGCTGGAGAAGATCCAGAAGCTCGACACCAAGGTGATCAGCCTCGATGTCGAGGTGTCCAAGGAGCCCAATCCGCGACAGGCCGACCGCAGTGACCGGGTGGAGATCACCCTTCACTCGAGGGGCCCCGTGATCCGGGCCGAGGCGGCTGCCGCCGATCCGTACGCGGCGCTCGACCTGGCCACCGGCAAGCTGGAGGCGCGGCTGCGCAAGGAGCACGACAAGCGCCACAACCGGCGGGGCAACGGCAGGTTGTCCGCGGCCGAGGTCGTCGATGTCGTCCCTGGCGTGGCCCAGTTGAACGCGAACGGCGAGACCGCGGCGCAGGAGGCCCGCGAGGGCGTACCCACCACCATGATCGGCACACTTGAGGTGCAGGGCGAAGGCCCTCTGGTGGTCCGGGAGAAGACCCATGTCGCCGCACCGATGACGCTCGACCAGGCGCTCTACGAGATGGAGCTGGTCGGTCACGACTTCTATCTCTTTGTCGATTCCGACACCAAGGAGCCCAGCGTCGTCTACCGGCGCCACGCCTACGACTACGGCGTCATCCATCTCAGGACGGACCCGCTGGCCGGTTCGGAGCCGGACGGCGCGGGCGGCGCTCTCGGCGGCTGAGAGCGGCCGGAACGGCTGACACACCGGCCGGACCGCCGGAATCCAGCCGGAAAAGAGGCCGGAATCCCACGCCCGTCGGTGTCCCCGAGCGCTCGTAGAGCCCCTGGGGGCACCACGGTGCGTCCTGAGGACGACCCCCCGGCCGCCCGGGCATGAAATCATGGAGTCGCAAGCCAACAAGTGGTCTGCGAACTGCGGTTGGCCGGCTCCATGAATGCGGGCCCCGGCCTTCAGGGGGAGGAACGATGGCGGACAGCTTCGGACCGGTGCATCACGCCGGTGGGGCGGGGGGCGCGGTCGGCGGCGCCGGGGCCGGGTCCGACACGGAGGCGGAGCGGGGCGGCTCGCGCCCGGAGCCGATCCGGGTCCTCGTCGTGGACGACCACGCGCTCTTCCGCCGCGGGCTGGAGATCGTGCTCGCGCAGGAGGAGGACATCCAGGTCGTCGGGGAGGCGGGCGACGGGGCCGAGGCCGTCGACAAGGCCGCGGACCTGCTGCCGGACATCGTGCTGATGGATGTCAGGATGCCCAAGCGGGGCGGTATCGAGGCGTGCACCTCCATCAAGGAAGTGGCACCCAGCGCCAAGATCATCATGCTGACGATCAGCGACGAGGAGGCCGACCTCTACGACGCGATCAAGGCGGGCGCCACCGGCTATCTCCTCAAGGAGATCTCCACCGACGAGGTCGCCACGGCGATCCGCGCCGTGGCCGACGGCCAGTCGCAGATCAGCCCGTCCATGGCGTCCAAGCTGCTCACCGAGTTCAAGTCGATGATCCAGCGCACCGACGAGCGCAGGCTCGTGCCCGCGCCGCGGCTGACCGAGCGCGAGCTGGAGGTCCTGAAGCTGGTGGCCACGGGTATGAACAACCGGGACATCGCCAAGGAACTGTTCATCTCCGAGAACACCGTGAAGAACCATGTCCGCAACATCCTGGAGAAGCTCCAGCTCCACTCCCGGATGGAGGCCGTGGTCTACGCGATGCGCGAGAAGATCCTCGAAATCCGCTGACCCAGGGCCGCCCCCGGACCGGGCTCCGCCCCCGGACCGGGCTCCGCCCCCGGGCCCGGCTCCGTCATCCGGACCGTGCCCGCGCGCGGGCACGCGCCCGCCGCGCCGTCTGCCGCCCGCGCTTCCGCCTCACCCCGCCGCGGTGAGCGCCCCGGCCAGCGGAGCGCGCAGCTCCGGCGGGTCGACGCGCTCCACCCGTACGTCCGAGCAGCCGACCCACTCCGCGGCCTCCCGCAGCGCCGACGCCATCGGGGACACGGCCTTCGGCGTGTCCAGGGACACATGCTTGGCCACCAGCGTCTTCCCCTCGCGCGCCGGGTCGACCCGGCCCAGCAGCCGGCCGCCGGAGAGCAGCGGCATCGCGAAGTAGCCGTACACCCGCTTCTGCTTGGGGACGTACGCCTCAAGCCGGTGGGTGAAGCCGAAGATCCGCTCGGTGCGGGCGCGCTCCCAGATGAGGGAGTCGAACGGAGACAGCAGCGTCGTACGGTGCCGGCCCCGCGGGGCGGTCGCCAGCGCCGCCGGGTCCGCCCACGCGGGCTTCGCCCAGCCCTCGACGCTCACCGGCACCAGCCCCGAGTCCGCGATCACCGCGTCGACCTGCTCGGCCTTGAGCCGGTGGTAGTCCGCGATGTCGGCGCGCGTCCCCACCCCGAGCGACCGGCCTGCGAGCGCCACCAGGCGGCGCAGGCACTCCGTGTCGTCCAGCTCGTCGTGGAGGAGAGCGCCGGGGACGGCGCGCTCCGCGAGGTCGTACACCCGCTTCCAGCTCCGCCGCCCGGTGCACACGACCTCGCCGTACATCAGCGCGCGCTCGACGGCCACCTTCGCCTCGGACCAGTCCCACCACGGCCCGCCGTTCTTGGCGCCGCCGAGCTCCGTGGCGGTCAGCGGGCCTTCCACGCACAACTGCTTGATCACCGCGTCGTACGCCCCGTCCGCCAGCTCGTGGTACCAGTGCGGGCGGGCGCGGTAGGCGCGGCGGCGGAAGGCGAAGTGCGGCCACTCCTCGACGGGCAGCACGCACGCCGCGTGGGACCAGTACTCGAAGGCGTGCGGCTCGGGCGGCGACGCGCCGTCGGCCGGTGGCGTCCAGTAGGCGTCCTCGACCGTCCTGCGGCCCACCGCGCCCAGCCGCGCGTACGGGATCAGCTCGTGCGACCGGGCGAGCACCGAGATCGTGTCGAGCTGGACGGCGCCGAGATGGCGCAGCACGCCCCGCACCCCGCCGCGCCGGTCCGGGGCGCCGAGGAACCCCTGGGCGCGCAGCGCGATACGGCGGGCTTCGTCGGCGGACAGCTCGGCGGTGGCGGGCGGCGCAGTCGTCATGGTCCGCACGATAGACGGCCGCACTGACAACCGGGCAGGGCGGCCGGAGGGTCAGCTCCGCGCGGGCGGATACGGGTGGGTGCCGGGCAGCCCCAGGTCCGAGGGGAGGAGTGAGCCGATCCAGGTGTCCCGCAGGGTGTCCCGGTGGAGCAGGGCGGCGCGGAGCACGCCCTCCACCACGAAACCGGCCTTCTCCGCGACGGCTCGCGACCCGTCGTTGCCGACCTCGGCGCGCCACTCCAGCCGCTCCGCGCCCAGCGCCGTGAAGGCCCAGCGGGCCACGGCCCCCACCGCTTCCGCCGTGTGGCCGCGCCCGCGGTGCTCCTTCGCCGTCCAGTAGCCGATCTCCCACGTGCCCGTCTGGCGATGCACGTTGACGGCGCCCAGGAGGGGGCCGCCGCCGAGGGGCAGGACACCGAAGGTGCAGTTGATCCCGGAGCGCCAGCCGTCCGCGACCAGCCGCTCGACGAAGTGCTCGGCGTGTCCGCGTTCGTACGGCGTGGGGACGGCGATCCAGCGCTGTATGCCGGGGTCCTGGCAGATCGCGTGCACGGCGTCGGCGTCGTCGGGCGTGAGGGCGCGCAGCAGCAGGCGCTCGGTGGTGAGGGTGACGGGTTCCATGGACGGATTCTGCTGAGCGGGGCGATGCGGGACGAATGCTTTTCGGGCCGTACCGGCACCTTCCACGGGTTCCGCGCGTTCATATATGAGGGTGGCGGCAGACCCGCGTGACGGCGGCCCTCCCGGCGCGGCCGAGTCCTCGCTTACGATGGCCGTTGCGGTGGGGCCCGCCTGCCGTGCCCGCGCCCGTGTCCGATTCCGACCCACGTGCCAGGCCCGACCGGCAAGGAGACCAGCCTCAGTGTCCGTCTTCAACAAGCTCATGCGTGCAGGCGAAGGCAAGATCCTGCGCAAACTGCACCGCATCGCGGACCAGGTCAACTCTATCGAAGAGGACTTCGTCGGCCTCTCCGACGCCGAGTTGCGGGCGCTCACCGCCGAGTACAAAGAGCGGTTCGCCGATGGCGAGAGCCTGGACGACCTGCTCCCCGAGGCGTTCGCGACCGTCCGCGAGGCGGCCAAGCGCGTCCTGGGACAGCGCCACTACGACGTACAGCTCATGGGTGGCGCCGCGCTGCACCTCGGCTATGTCGCCGAGATGAAGACCGGTGAGGGCAAGACCCTCGTCGGCACGCTGCCCGCGTATCTGAACGCGCTGTCCGGCAAGGGTGTCCACCTGATCACGGTGAACGACTACCTGGCCGAGCGCGACTCCGAGATGATGGGGCGCGTCCACAACTTCCTGGGCCTCAAGGTCGGCTGCATCATGGCGAACATGTCGCCGGCGCAGCGCCGTGAGCAGTATGCGTGCGACATCACGTACGGCACGAACAACGAGTTCGGCTTCGACTACCTGCGCGACAACATGGCGTGGTCCCAGGAGGAGCTGGTCCAGCGCGGCCACAACTTCGCCGTCGTCGACGAGGTCGACTCCATCCTGGTCGACGAGGCCCGTACGCCGCTGATCATCTCCGGCCCCGCCGACCAGGCCACGAAGTGGTACGGCGACTTCGCCAAGCTGGTCACGCGGCTCACCAAGGGTGAGGCGGGCAACCCGCTCAAGGGCATCGAGGAGACCGGCGACTACGAGGTCGACGAGAAGAAGCGCACGGTCGCGATCCACGAGCCCGGTGTCGCCAAGGTCGAGGACTGGCTCGGTATCGACAACCTGTACGAGTCGGTGAACACCCCCCTCGTCGGTTATCTGAACAACGCGATCAAGGCCAAGGAGCTGTTCAAGAACGACAAGGACTACGTCGTCATGGACGGCGAAGTCATGATCGTCGACGAGCATACCGGCCGTATTCTCGCCGGCCGCCGCTACAACGAGGGCATGCACCAGGCGATCGAGGCGAAGGAAGGGGTGGACATCAAGGACGAGAACCAGACCCTCGCCACCATCACCCTGCAGAACTTCTTCCGCCTCTACGGCAAGCTCTCCGGTATGACCGGTACGGCCATGACCGAGGCCGCCGAGTTCCACCAGATCTACAAGCTGGGCGTCGTGCCGATCCCGACGAACCGGCCGATGGTCCGCATGGACCAGTCGGACCTGATCTACCGCACCGAGGTCGCCAAGTTCGCGGCGGTCGTGGACGACATCGCGGAGAAGCACGACAAGGGCCAGCCGGTCCTGGTCGGTACGACCTCCGTCGAGAAGTCCGAGTACCTCTCGCAGCAGCTCAGCAAGCGCGGGGTGCAGCACGAGGTGCTGAACGCCAAGCAGAACGACCGTGAGGCCACGATCGTCGCCCAGGCGGGCCGCAAGGGTGCCGTCACCGTCGCGACGAACATGGCCGGCCGCGGTACGGACATCAAGCTCGGCGGCAACCCCGACGACCTCGCGGAGGCGGAGCTGCGCCAGCGCGGCCTGGACCCCGTCGAGCACGTCGAGGAGTGGGCGGCGGCCCTGCCGACCGCGCTGGAGAAGGCCGAGCAGGCCGTCAAGGCGGAATTCGAGGAGGTCAAGGAGCTGGGCGGGCTCTACGTCCTGGGCACCGAGCGCCACGAGTCGCGCCGTATCGACAACCAGCTCCGCGGCCGTTCCGGCCGTCAGGGCGACCCGGGCGAGTCCCGCTTCTACCTGTCGCTCGGCGACGACCTGATGCGCCTGTTCAAGGCGCAGATGGTCGAGCGCGTGATGTCCATGGCGAATGTGCCGGACGACGTCCCGATCGAGAACAAGATGGTGACGCGTGCCATCGCCTCCGCGCAGTCCCAGGTGGAGCAGCAGAACTTCGAGACTCGTAAGAACGTTCTGAAGTACGACGAGGTCCTGAACCGGCAGCGCGAGGTCATCTACGGCGAGCGCCGCCGTGTCCTGGAGGGCGAGGACCTGCAGGAGCAGGTGCGCCACTTCATGGACGACACGATCGACGCGTACATCCAGGCGGAGACCGTCGAGGGCTTCGCCGAGGAGTGGGACCTGGACCGGCTGTGGGGCGCCTTCAAGCAGCTCTACCCGACGAAGGTCACGGTCGAGGAGCTGGAGGACGCGGCCGGCGACCGTGCCGGGATCACCGCCGAGTTCATCTCGGAGTCCATCAAGGACGACATCTACGCCCAGTACGAGGAGCGGGAGAACCAGCTCGGCTCGGACATCATGCGTGAGCTGGAGCGGCGTGTGGTGCTCTCCGTCCTCGACCGCAAGTGGCGCGAGCACCTCTACGAGATGGACTACCTCCAGGAGGGCATCGGCCTGCGGGCGATGGCCCAGAAGGACCCCCTGGTCGAGTACCAGCGCGAGGGCTTCGACATGTTCAACGCCATGATGGAGGGCATCAAGGAGGAGTCCGTCGGCTACCTGTTCAACCTGGAGGTCCAGGTCGAGCAGCAGGTCGAGGAGGTCCCGGTGGAGGACTCCGCCGAGCGTACGTCGCTGGCCAAGAAGGAGGACGCGGTGCCCGCGGGCACCGGGCGTCCGGAGATCCGGGCGAAGGGCCTCGACGCGCCGCAGCGGCCCGACCGGCTCCACTTCTCCGCTCCCACGGTGGACGGCGAGGGCGGCATCGTCGAGGGCGACTTCCAGAGCGCGGAGGGACCGACGCGCTCCACGTCGGACGGCATGACGCGGGCCGAGCGCCGCAAGGCGCAGAAGAGCGCCCCCAGCGGACGCCGCCGCAAGAAGTAGCGCCGATGCCCGGCCGGCGGACCGGACGGGCGATCGTACGGGCCGGGGCGCGCACTCTCGTGGTGTGCGCCCCGGCCCGCTGCTGTGACGGGTGCCCACGACGCTGTCGCGGGTGCTCACGCGCCGGTGGTGACGCGCTCGCCGCCGACCTCGACCGCCGCGCAGCGCCAGCGCAGATCGGTGCTCTGCTCCAGCCGGAAGGCGAGGGCGCGGACCTGTTCGCCCGCGGCGACGCTGGCGGACGCCTCGACCACGCCGGGCCGGGGCTGGGAGAACCGGCAGGTGCGGATGACCGGGCGGACGCCCCTGGCCCGGAACGGGGCGCCCGGGGCGAGCCGGACGAGCTGTTCGTACGCCTCGCCGACGGTCTGGCCGAGCATCCAGTGCACGGGCCGGTGGCCGCTGAGGACGGCGAGCAGCCGTTCCGCGAACAGTTCGTGCGGCGGGACGTGGCGCCTGCGCTGCGGGCGTACGGCGCCGGGCCTGCGCGGATCGCGGCGGCCGGGCGGCCTGGCCCCGGCGGTGTAGGCGGTGGTGGGAGTGGAGGAAGTGGTCCTGTTCACGCAGATCGCCCCCGTTCTGCCCGTCCGGTCGGATACCGGTCGGTAACTTCTGTTGGGGGATCTTTTACGTGCCCTTGGGGGAGCCCCGCAAGGAGGGGCGACCGGCGGTGCGCGGCGCGGTGAAATCACCTATCCGGGTGAGCGGCGGGCCGTATGGGGCCTGGTGGGGCGGGCGCGCGCGGTTCCCGGTGGACGTCTGCGAGCCCCATACGTGTCACCCCGAAGAGGGACTGCCCACGTATCCTTAGGTGTTCTCCCGACGACGAAAGCGGCCATGCCATGCGTGTGTACGTCCCCCTGACGCTTCCCGGTCTCGCAGAGGCGCACAAGGCCGGTGAGCTGGGACCGGGGCCGCTGACGGCGTATGCGGTGACGCCGGGGCTGCGGGAGTGGTACGTCTCGGACGACATCGAGGAGCTGGAGTACGCCGCCCTCAACCGCGCCGCGGCCGCCTCGCTCCGGCTGATCGCCGCGGACCCGGCCGCCGCCCGCCGCCGGGTGGTCGTCGCGGCCGACGTACCGGACCGGGAGGCCGTGTCGGACCCCGACCTGCGGCTGGACGCCTCCTCGCTCGGCGAGGTGCGGATCGCGGCGGCGATCGCCCTGCGCAAGGCCGCGGCGGTGCACGTGGACTCCGACGACGCGGACGCCGATGTGACGGCAGCGGCGGCGGCGCTCGGGGCGGCGGACCACGGGGACGACGACGCGCGGTTCACGGTGGACGGCGCCGAGGACCACGAACTGCTCTGGTACGGGATCCAGGAGATCCCGAACCTGATCGCCTGACCGCCCCGGGACCCGCTCCCCGGGGCGTTGTCGGACCCGGCCGGTACGGTTTTGTCCATGGGGAATCAGAACACGCATCTGGTGTGGGACTGGAACGGCACGATCCTCGACGACATGCGCGCGGTCATCGGGGCGACCAACGCGGCCTTCGCGGAGATAGGGCTGGCGCCGATCACGCTCGACCGCTACCGGGAGCTGTACTGCGTCCCCATCCCGCGCTTCTACGAGCGGCTCATGGGGCGCCTGCCGAGCGACGCCGAGTGGGTCGTCATGGACGAGACGTTCCACCGCCACTACACGGAACGGCGTGCGGGCTGCGGGCTGACCCGCGGCGTCGAGGAACTGCTCGCGGGGTGGGCGCTCGCGGGCGGCAGCCAGTCGCTGCTGAGCATGTACGGTCACGAACACCTGGTCCCGACGGTGCGGGGATACGGCATCGAGCGACACTTCCTCCGTATCGACGGCCGCACAGGCCCGTCGGGCGGCAGCAAGGCGCTCCACCTGGAGCGCCATCTGACCGAGCTGGCCGGGGCGGGCGGGGAGATATCCGCCGTCCGTACGGTGGTGATCGGCGACGCGGTCGACGACGCGGTGGCGGCGGCGCACGTGGGGGCCCGCGCCGTGCTCTACACCGGCGGCACCAACAGCCGGACCACCCTGGAGGCGGTGGGCGTCCCGGTCGTGGACACCCTGGAGGAAGCCGTGGCGCTCGCCCGGGACCTGGCGTAACTCCCGGCCTGGGGTAACTCCCGGGCCTGGCGTGACCCCCGGCCTGGCCCCCGGGATGCCCTAGTCGTTCTGCCCCGAAGCGCCCTGGGACACCGGGGCCTTCGCGCGCAGCACAGTCAGGAACGCGCGCATCCAGGCCGGGTGGTCGGGCCAGGCGCGGGAGGAGACCAGGGTGCCGTCCACCACCGCCTCGGCGTCCTGGAACGTCGCTCCCGCCGACTGCATATCGATCTCCAGGGCCGGATAGGCGGTGACCCGGCGGCCGGCGAGTTCGCCGATCGCCGCCGTCAGGAGCGGGCCGTGGCAGATCTGCGCCACCGGCTTGTCCGCGTCGAAGAAGGACTTGAGGATTTTGCGCAGTTCCGGGTCGCCGCGCAGATATTCGGGGGCCCGGCCGCCCGGGACGACCACGGCCGCGTACTCAGTCGGGTCGACCTCGGCGAACGCCAGGTCGGCGGGGAAGGTGTAACCAGGCTTCTCGGTGTAGGTGTCGAAGCCGGGCTCGAAGTCATGGACCACGAACCGGAGCTTCTTCCGGGAAGGAGCGGCGATATGGACCTCGTACCCCTCCTCGCGCAGGCGCTGGTACGGATAGAGGACTTCAAGGGACTCGGCGGCGTCGCCGGTGACGATCAGGACCTTGGCTGCCATGGCTGCTCCCGGGAGGAATGGGGCGGTCTGTCCATCTGCCGACCAGTCTGCCGACCCGTACCGCCGCCGTCCTCGCGTCCAGGGGAGAGAGCGTCCCGTGTCACCCCGTACCGCCCCGTGGGTCTGTCCGAAGTGGCCAATTCGGCGCCTTGCATTTGTACACAAGCGGCCCATGACGGAGGCTGGGTGGAGAGCGATAGCCTGGTGCGCGTGATCAGCGCGATACGCCGTGGGGGCAGCGAAGCCCCCGGCCTGCGCCCGGAGCGCCAACGCGCCCGGGCGACCGCCGCTCACCCGGGTCGATGCCCACGTCAGGATCGCCTGCCGGTCGCGGCACCGGAGGCAGGGCGACTGCCAAAATTGGTCAATAAGGCCCCGGACATCTCTCATCGCGGCATAACGTCGACCCAGACCGGAAACCCCGCGTCGTGGCGTTGTGTCGCTTCCTTCACCTACGTCACGCAACGGCGCGCGACAGGAGCCAGAGGACATGCAGACCAAGCTGGACGAAGCCAAGGCCGAGCTGCTCGAACAGGCGGCCCGGGCCGCTGAGAACAGCCCGCTGGGGGGTGCCGGGGGGCTGGGGGGCGGCCTCCGGAAGGACGGGGCCACCGCCGGGTCCGACGGCACGGGCCCAGGTGGCACGGGGCCGGGCGGCACCGGTCCTGGCGGCACCGGGGACGGTGACGGCGCCGACCGTGCCGCGGTCCTCGCGTACCTCCAGCGCTACTACCTGCACACGGCCCCGGAGGACCTCGCGGGCCGTGACTCCACCGATGTCCTCGGCGCCGCGCTCTCGCACTACCGGCTGGCCGGGAACCGCCCCCAGGGGACGGCGAGCGTACGGGTCCACACCCCGACGGTCGAGGAGAACGGCTGGACGTGCAGCCACTCCGTGGTGGAGGTCGTCACCGACGACATGCCCTTCCTCGTGGACTCCGTCACCAACGAACTCTCCCGGCAGGGCCGCGGCATCCACGCCGTGATCCACCCGCAGATCGTCGTGCGCCGTGATGTCACCGGCAAGCTGATCGAGGTGCTTCCCGAAGGGGTGGCCGCCTCCGCCGAGCGCCCCCACGACGCGCTCACGGAGTCCTGGATCCATGTCGAGGTGGACCGCGAGAGCGACCGCGCCGATCTCCAGCAGATGACCGCCGACCTGTTGCGCGTCCTGTCCGACGTCCGCGAAACCGTCGAGGACTGGGAGAAGATGCGCGGCGCCGCGCTGCGCATCGCCGACGAGCTGCCCAGCGAGCCGACCGCCGACGACCTGCGCGACCAGGAGGTAGAAGAGGCCCGTGAGCTGCTGCGCTGGCTCGCCGCCGACCACTTCACCTTTCTCGGCTACCGCGAGTACGAGCTGACGGACAGCGACGCCCTGACGGCCGTCCCCGGCACCGGGCTCGGTGTGCTGCGCTCCGACCCGCACCACAGCGAGGACGACGACCACCCGGTCAGCCCGTCCTTCAGCCGACTGCCGGCCGACGCCCGCGCCAAGGCGCGCGAGCACAAGCTGCTGATCCTCACCAAGGCCAACAGCCGCGCCACCGTCCACCGGCCCGGCTATCTCGACTACGTCGGGGTGAAGAAGTTCGACGACAAGGGCAATGTCGTCGGCGAGCGCCGCTTCCTCGGGCTGTTCTCCTCGGCCGCGTACACCGAGTCCGTACGCCGTGTCCCGGTGATCCGCCGCAAGGTCGCCGAGGTCCTGGAGGGCGCCGGCTTCTCGCCCAACAGCCACGACGGCCGCGACCTGCTCCAGATCCTGGAGACCTACCCGCGCGACGAGCTGTTCCAGACGCCCGTCGACGAACTGCGCTCCATCGTCACCAGCGTGCTCTACCTCCAGGAGCGCCGCAGGCTGCGGCTCTACCTCCGCCAGGACGAGTACGGGCGCTACTACTCCGCGCTCGTCTACCTGCCGCGTGACCGCTACACCACCGGCGTGCGGCTGCGGCTGGTCGACATCCTCAAGGAGGAGCTGGGCGGCACCAGCGTCGACTTCACCGCGTGGAACACGGAATCGATCCTTTCCAGGCTCCACTTCGTGGTCCGCGTCCCCCGTGGCACGGAGCTGGCCAAGCTCACCGACGCCGACGCGGACCGGATCGAGGCCCGCCTGGTGGCAGCGGCCCGCTCCTGGGCCGACGCGTTCGGCGAGGCGCTGAACGCCGAGTGCGGCGAGGAGCGCGCCGCCGAACTGCTCCGCAAGTACGGGACCGCCTTCCCCGAGGGCTACAAGGCCGACCACTCTCCGCGGGCCGCGGTCGCCGACCTGGTCCACCTGGAAGCGCTCGACAAGGCCGAGGCGGACTTCTCGCTCTCCCTGTACGAACCGGTCGGCGCGGGCCCCGGCGAACGGCGTTTCAAGATCTACCGCTCCGGCGAGCAGGTCTCCCTCTCCGCCGTCCTCCCGGTGCTCCAGCGGCTCGGCGTCGAGGTCGTCGACGAGCGGCCGTACGAGCTGCGCTGCACGGACCGTACGCACGTCTGGATCTACGACTTCGGGCTGCGGCTGCCCCAAGGGGGCTCGGGCGGCGGCGACTACCTCACCGAGGACGACCGCGAGCGCTTCCAGAACGCCTTCGCCGCCGTATGGACCGGAGCCGCGGAGAACGACGGCTTCAACTCCCTGGTCCTGCGCGCCGGTCTGGACTGGCGTCAGGCGATGGTGCTGCGCGCCTACGCCAAGTACCTGCGCCAGTCGGGCTCGACGTTCAGCCAGGACTACATGGAGGACACCCTCCGCTCCAACGTGCACACCACCCGGCTGCTGATCTCGCTCTTCGAGGCCCGCATGTCGCCCGGCCGCCAGCGCGCCGGCACGGAGCTGACGGAGGCCATGCTGGAGGAGCTGGACGGCGCCCTCGACCAGGTCGCGAGCCTGGACGAGGACCGGATCCTGCGCTCCTTCCTCACCCTCATCAAGGCCACGCTGCGTACGAACTTCTTCCAGAGCGCCAGCGAGGGAAGCGGAGGGAGGGGCCAGAGCGCCAGCGAGGGAAGCGGAGGGAGGGGCCAGAGCGCCAGCGAGGGAAGCGGAGGGAGGGGCCAGAGCGTCAGCGAGGTAAAGGGAAGCGGAAAGGGAGGGCAGGGCGGGCACCACAGCTATGTGTCGATGAAGTTCGACCCGCAGGCCATTCCCGACCTTCCCGCTCCCCGCCCCGCCTACGAGATCTGGGTCTACTCCCCGCGCGTCGAGGGCGTCCACCTGCGCTTCGGCAAGGTCGCGCGTGGCGGGCTGCGCTGGTCGGACCGGCGGGAGGACTTCCGTACGGAGATCCTCGGCCTGGTCAAGGCGCAGATGGTCAAGAACACCGTGATCGTGCCGGTCGGCGCCAAGGGCGGCTTCGTCGCCAAGCAGTTGCCCGACCCGGCCGCCGACCGGGACGCCTGGCTCGCCGAGGGCATCGCCTCGTACAAGATCTTCATCTCGGCGCTGCTCGACATCACGGACAACATGGTCGCCGGCGAGGTCGTGCCGCCCGCCGACGTCGTGCGCCACGACGGGGACGACACGTATCTCGTGGTCGCCGCCGACAAGGGCACCGCCAGCTTCTCCGACATCGCCAACGAGGTCGCGGTCTCCTACGACTTCTGGCTCGGGGACGCCTTCGCCTCCGGCGGCAGCGCGGGCTACGACCACAAGGGCATGGGCATCACGGCCCGCGGCGCCTGGGAGTCCGTGAAGCGGCACTTCCGCGAACTCGGCCACGACACCCAGAGCGAGGACTTCACCGTCGTCGGCGTCGGCGACATGTCCGGTGACGTCTTCGGCAACGGCATGCTGCTCTCCGAGCACATCCGGCTGGTCGCGGCCTTCGACCACCGGCACATCTTCATCGACCCGCACCCCGACGCGGCCACCTCGTACGCCGAGCGCCGCCGGCTCTTCGAACTGCCGCGCTCCTCCTGGGCCGACTACGACAAGGGGCTGCTGTCGCCGGGCGGCGGCATCCACCCCCGTACGGCCAAGTCGATCCCCGTCAACGCGCATGTCCGCGACGCCCTCGGCATCGAGCCGGGCATCACCAAGCTGACGCCCGCCGAGCTGATGAAGGCGATCCTCCAGTCCCCGGTCGACCTGCTCTGGAACGGCGGGATCGGTACGTATGCGAAGGCGTCCACCGAGACGGACGCGGACGTCGGCGACAAGGCCAACGACGCCATCCGCGTCAATGGCGAGGACCTGCGGGCCAAGGTCGTCGGCGAGGGCGGCAACCTGGGACTGACCCAGCTCGGCCGGATCGAGTTCGCCCGGCGCGGCGCCGGCGGCGAGGGCGGCAAGGTCAACACCGACGCCATCGACAACAGCGCGGGCGTGGACACCTCCGACCACGAGGTGAACATCAAGATCCTGCTCAACGGTCTGGTCACCGACGGGGACATGACGGTCAAGCAGCGCAACAAGCTGCTCGCCGCGATGACCGACGAGGTCGGCGCGCTCGTCCTGCGCAACAACTACGCGCAGAACACCGCGCTCGGCAACGCCCAGGCGCAGGCGCCCTCCCTCCTCCACGCCCACCAGCGCTTCATGCGCCGGCTGGTGCGCGACGGACATCTCGACCGGGCGCTGGAGTTCCTCCCCGCCGACCGCCAGATCCGGGAACTGCTCAACTCCGGCAGGGGCCTCTCGCAGCCCGAACTCGCCGTACTGCTCGCCTACACCAAGATCACGGTGGCGGAGGAGCTGATCCACACCGAGCTGCCGGACGACCCGCATCTGCGCGCCCTGCTGCACGCGTACTTCCCGCAGCAGCTCCGCGAACAGTTCGCCGAGCAGATCGACGCACACGCGCTGCGCCGCGAGATCATCACCACGGTCCTGGTCAACGACACTGTCAACACCGGTGGTTCGACCTTCCTGCACCGGCTGCGAGAGGAGACCGGCGCGTCGATCGAGGAGATCGTACGGGCGCAGGCCGCGGCCCGGGAGATCTTCGGGCTGAACGCGGTGTGGGACGCCGTCGAGGCGCTGGACAACCAGGTCCCGGCCGACGTCCAGACCCGGATCAGGCTGCACTCGCGCCGGCTGGTCGAGCGCGGCACGCGCTGGCTGCTCGGCAACCGGCCGCAGCCGCTGGAGATCGCGGGGACGATCGAGTTCTTCGCGGCGGGCGTCGAGCGGGTCTGGGCCCAGCTCCCGACGATGCTGCGCGGCCCGGAGTTGGAGTGGTACCAGGCCATCCTGACCGAGCTGACCGACTCCGGGGTGCCCGAGGAACTGGCCCTGCGGGTCGCCGGGTTCTCGTCCGTCTTCCCGGCGCTCGACATCGTCGCCATCGCGGACCGTACGGAGCAGGACCCGCTGGCCGTCGCCGAGGTGTACTACGACCTCGGGGACCGGCTGCGGATCAGCCGGCTCATGGACCGGATCGTGGACCTGCCGCGGGCCGACCGCTGGCAGTCCATGGCCCGCGCCTCGATTCGCGAGGACCTGTACGCGGCGCACGCCGGGCTGACCTCGGACGTTCTGACGGTGGGCAACGGCAGCTCGACGCCCGAGGAGCGGTTCACGGCCTGGGAGGAGAAGAACGCCGCGATCCTGACCCGGTCGCGCGCCACGCTCGACGAGATCCAGAACTCGGACGCGTTCGACCTGGCGAATCTCTCGGTCGCGATGCGGACCATGCGGACGCTGCTGCGCACGCACCGCTGACGGCGGGGTCGGCGGCCACAGGGGTCGACGGCCACAGGACAGGCGGCCGCAGGACCAGCACACAGCGCCAGGGGCGCCCGGCTCACCAACGAGCCGGGCGCCCCTGGCGCTGTCCGTGTACGAGGCGCTGTGTGTACGAGGCGCGGAACGAGTCGGCGTCACACCGGCGTAAACGTCGGCGACGGACTCCTTTCCACTCTCAACGTATAGCGCACCGGGGGGCTTGCGGCAAGACCCCCGTCATGGCGCAGAATCACCAGCCGACGCACCAGCGTGGGGAAGTAATGGGGGGTATTTCATGATTGACGTGATCATCGCCGGCGGTGGTCCGACCGGACTGATGCTGGCCGGTGAACTGCGGCTGCACGGTGTACGCGTACTCGTGCTGGAGAAGGAGGCGGAGCCGACCCGGCAGTCCCGTGCCCTGGGGATTCATGTGCGCAGCATCGAGATGATGGACCAGCGCGGTCTGCTGGAACGGTTCCTCCCGCTCGGTGAGACGTTCGCGGTCGGCGGTTTCTTCGCCGGTATGGGCAGCAGGTGGCCCGAGCGGCTGGACACCGCGCACAGCTACGTCCTCGCCATCCCGCAGACCACCACCGAGCGCCTGCTGGCCGAGCACGCCACCGGACTCGGCGCCGAGATCCGGCGCGGCAGCGAGGTGGCCGGGCTGAGCCAGGACGAGCGGGGGGTGACGGCCGAACTGGCCGACGGTACGCGGATACGGGCCCGCTACCTGGTCGGCTGCGACGGTGGCCGCAGTACGGTGCGCAAGCTGCTCGGGGTCGGCTTCCCCGGTGAACCCAGCAGGGTCGAGACGCTGCTGGGCGAGATGGAGGTGGGGGAGGATCCGGAGAAGGTGGCCGCCGTGGTGGCGGAGGTCCGCAAGACCCACTTCCGGTTCGGCACCATGCCCCTGGAGGGCGGGACGTTCCGCGTCATCGTGCCCGCCGAGGGCGTGGCGGAGGACCGCGCGGTCGCGCCGACCTTCGAGGAGTTCAGGCGGCGGCTGCGGGAGGTCGCCGGTACGGATTTCGGTGTGCACACGCCGCGCCGGCTCTCCCGGTTCGGCGACGCCACCCGGCTGGCCGAGCGCTACCGGACGGGCCGGGTGCTGCTGGCCGGTGACGCGGCGCACATCCACCCGCCGACCGGCGGGCAGGGGCTCAACCTCGGGATCCAGGACGCGTACAACCTCGGCTGGAAGCTGGCCGCCGAGGTCAACGGCTGGGCGCCGGAGGGGCTGCTGGACAGCTATCACACCGAACGGCACCCGGTGGCCGCCGCCGTACTGGACAACACGCGCGCGCAGATGCTGCTGCTGTCCCACGAGCCGGGTCCGCGGGCGGTGCGCCGGCTGGTGGCGGAGCTGATGGAGTTCGAGAAGGTGAACGAGTACCTGATCGAGAAGATCACCGCGATCGGGGTCCGTTACGACTTCGGTGAGGGGCATGAACTCCTCGGCCGGCGGCTGCGGGACGTGGAGCTGAAGCGCGGGCGCCTCTACGGGCTGATGCACGGAGGCCGGGGGCTGCTGCTCGACCGGTCCGGCGGGCTCTCGGTGGCGGGCTGGGCGGACCGGGTCGACCATGTCGTCGACGGGAGCGAGGAGTTGGACGTGGACGGGGTGCTGCTGCGGCCGGACGGCCATGTCGCGTGGGTCGGTGACGACCAGGCGGATCTGCTCGGCCACCTGTCCCGGTGGTTCGGCGCCCCCACCGGATGAGTACGCGACCGGGCCCGCCGGTCGCGGCGCCGGCGGCGGCCTCCGGCCGGGCGCCCCGGTCGGCACGTCCCCTGGTCAGAGGGGTTGGCGTAGCCCCGCGATGAGGAGTCCGACCAGGCGGCGGGCGTCGTAGCGGGGATCGCTGTCCGCGCCGATGCAGAGGTTCCCGACGCCGCGCATCAGCTCAAGCGCCGTCAGGTCGGACCGGATCTCGCCGGAGGCGGCCGAGGCGTCGAGCAGTTGGGTGCACACGGGCACGAGGCGGTCGAGGAAGTAGGCGTGCAGCGTGTCGAAGCCGGCCCCCTCGGAGTGGAGCACGCCGGCGAGCCCGTGTTTGGTGACCAGGAAATCGACGAAGAGGTTGATCCACCGCCCCAGCGCGGCGTGCGGGGTCGGGCCGGCCGCCAGCAGGACCGGTCCTGCCTCGGCGCACGCCTCGACCTGGTGGCGGTAGACGGCGATGATCAGGTCGGCGCGGGTCGGGAAGTGGCGGTAGATCGTGCCCACGCCCACGCCGGCCTCGGCCGCGATGTCCCGTACCGGCGCCTCCACGCCCGAGGTGACGAAGACCGCGGCGGCGGCGTCGAGCAGTGTCTCCTTGTTGCGCCGGGCGTCCGCCCGCTTGGACGGGGCCGCGGGCCCCGCGCTCCGGTCGCTGTCGTTCACCGCGCCGCTCCTTCCGCTGCCGGGCCGTCTGCCGGAACAGCCGGCCTGCCGGAACATGGTCCGTACCGGTAGTTCCGTACTTCCGTACTTCCGTACTTCCGGAACAAAGTTCCGTTTGCCTATCATGGCAGAGCGGGTGCCCGGCGGCCAAGCCTCGCGGCGCCGCCACCGGTTCGCCACCGGCCCGCCGCCGGGCCGCGCTCCGGGCGGGCCCCTACTTCTTCCGGTGCCGGCCGGCGCTCGTGAACTCCTCGTACGCCGCGACGACCTCCCGCGCCGTGCCGTCCATCCGCAGCGTGCCCGACTCCAGCCACAGCGCCCGGTCGCAGGTCTCCAGGATGGACTTGTTGCTGTGGCTGACGAGAAAGACCGTGCCGGCCTCCTCGCGCAGCGCGGCGATACGCTCCTGGCTGCGGCGCTGGAACCGCGCGTCGCCGGTGGAGAGCGCCTCGTCGATCAGCAGGACGTCATGGCTCTTGGCCGCGGCGATCGAGAAGCGCAGCCGGGCTCCCATGCCCGAGGAGTATGTCCGCATCGGCAGTGAGATGAAGTCGCCCTTCTCGTTGATCCCGGAGAACTCCACGATGTCCTCGTAGCGCTCCCGCACCTGCTCGCGCGTCATGCCCATGGCCAGCCCGCCGAGGATGACGTTGCGCTCGCCGGTCAGATCGTTCATCAGCGCCGCGTTGACGCCGAGCAGCGAGGGCTGGCCCCGGGTGAAGACCCGGCCCCGGCTGGGCGGCAGCAGCCCCGCGACGGCCTTGAGCAGCGTCGACTTCCCGGAGCCGTTGGAGCCGATGAGGCCGATCGCCTCGCCCTTGTACGCGGCGAAGCTGACGCCCTTGACCGCGTGCACCTCGCGCGCGCCGGGGGTGGAGCGCCGGGAGAGGATCCGGCTCAGGGCGGAGGTGGCGCTGCCCCGGCCGCCCTTGGTGCCATGGACGGTGTAGGTGATGTGCACGCCGTCGACGACGACGGTGGGGACCGGCTCGGGGGCCGCGTCCCGCCCGGGTGCGGCGCCCGGCTCCGGGTCCGCGCCCGGTCCCCGGGCCGTGCCCGGCTCCGGGGTGCGATCGGTGAACGTATCAGCCACGTCCGTACTCCTCCTCGGCCTTCCAGAAGAACAGGAACCCTCCGACACCGGCGACCAGCGCCCAGCCGAGGGCGACGGCCCAGACGTGCGGGGGCAGTTGGGCGGCGGTGAAGCTGTCGACGAGCGCGAAGCGCATCAGATCGATGTAGACGGCGGCCGGGTTGCACTGGAGCGCCACGGTGACGATGTGCGGCACGTTCTCGCCCTTCGTCACCCGGTCCACGCTCCACATCACGCCGGATACGTACATCCAGGTACGCAGCAGGAACGGCATGAGCTGGGAGATGTCCGGGGTCCTGGCGGCCAGCCGCGCCAGCGCCATCGAGACACCGGTGTTGAACACCGCCTGGAGCGCGAGGGCGGGCAGCGCCAGCAGCCAGCCGGCGTCCGGGTACTCGCCGAAGCAGGCCAGGATCACCACCAGCGCGCCCAGCGAGAACAGCAGTTGCTGGAGCTGCTGGAGGGCGAGCGCGATCGGCAGCGCGGCGCGCGGGAAGTGCAGGGCCCGTACGAGACCGAGGTTGCCGGAGATCGCGCGGGTGCCCGCCATGATCGAGTTCGAGGTGAAGGTCCAGATGAAGACGCCCGTCACCAGGAACGGGATGAAGTCGGGGATGTCGCGCTTGGTGTCGAGCAGCACCCCGAAGATGAAGTAGTAGACGGTCGCGTTGAGCAGCGGGGTCATGATCTGCCAGACCTGGCCGAGCTTGGCCTGGCTGTACTGGGCGGTCAGCCGCGCCGTCGCGAACGCGGTGACGAAGTGGCGCCGCGACCAGAGCTGCCGCAGGTAGTCGGGGAGCGAGGGGCGGGCGCCGCTCACGGTCAGGCCGTGCCGGCGGGCGAGGGCGCCGAGGTCGGTCGCGGGCGGCAGGGGGGTCGCGGGCGCGGAGTTCGCGGGCGGGGCGGCCGCGGGCGCGGAGGGCGCGGGCGCCGCAGGGGTGTCCGGTGGTGTCGCTGTGATCGTCCGGCTCTGGCTCACAGATGTCGCTTTCGACGGTGGCGGGGGCGGTCGTCTCCGCTCCCGACGACGGGACGCTGCCGTATCGTCGCAACGCCACGGTAGGCCCGGAGAACGTCGCAACGCAACCGTGTCGTCGTCACGTGGCCGGAGCGCCGGGGCGCCGCTATGCTCGGTGCTGATGACTACCGACCCCCGTCCACGCCCCGGCACCGCCGCGGACCCCCGCGCCACCCGCCGGGTGCCCGCCGGCGCCGCCGTGCTCCGGGAGGACGTGACCGACGCCATCCGCGCCGCCGTCTTCGAGGAACTGGCCGCGGTCGGGTTCGCCCGGATGTCCATCGAGGGCATCGCGCGGCGCGCGGGCGTCGGCAAGACCGCCGTCTACCGCCGCTGGAAGTCCAAGCTGGAGCTGGTCCTCGACCTGGTCTCGGCCTTCGCCGCACAGGGGTTGCCCGCCCCCTCGACCGGTTCGCTGTACGGGGACGTGCGCGCCCTGCTCGAAGTGGCCTCGCACGCCCTGCGCCACCCGGTCGCCTCGCAGGTCATCCCCGATCTGCTGGTGGAGGCGGCCCGCCACCCCGAGATCTCCGACGCGATCAAGACGGCGCTGCTGGACGGCCAGCGGGGTATCGCCGCCGTGATCGTCCGGGAGGCCGTCGCACGCGGCGAACTGCCCGAGGGCGCGGACGCCGACCGGGCGCTGGACCTGATCGTCGGACCGCTCTACTGGCGGCTGGTCGTCGTCCGGGGCGCGCTGCCCCAGGGGTACCTGGACGATCTGGCCGCCTCGGCGGTCGCCGCGCTCGACCGAAGCTGACCTGCTGCGCCGGCCGTCACCGGCGCGGGAACGGGAGAGGGCCGGCCGGTGTCCGCACAGACACCGGCCGGCCCTCTCCGTATCAACCGCGCTCAGGACGCCGCTACTTGACGGCTCCCGCCATCACGCCCTGGACGAACTGCCGCTGGAACGCGAAGAACACGGCCAGCGGGATCACCATCGAGACGAACGCGCCGGGCGCCAGGACATCGATGTTGTTCCCGAACTGCCGTACCTGCTGCTGGAGCGCGACGGTGATCGGCGGGTTCTTCGAGTCCGCGAAGATCAGCGCCACCAGCATGTCGTTCCAGACCCAGAGGAACTGGAAGATGCCGAGCGAGGCGATCGCCGGCCCGCCGAGCGGCATCACGACCCGCGTGAACAGCCGTATCTCGCCCGCCCCGTCGAGCCGTGCCGCCTCCAGCAGCTCCCTCGGGATCTCCGCGAAGAAGTTGCGCAGCAGGAAGATCGCGAAAGGCAGACCGAAGGCGACATGGAAGAGGATCACGCCGAAGGTCGTCTCGAAGATGCCGATGGCGCCGAACAGCTTGGCGACCGGTACGAGCGCCACCTGCACCGGGACCACCAGCAGCCCCACGACCGCCAGGAACCACCAGTCGCGGCCGGGGAAGTCCATCCAGGCGAAGGCGTATCCGGCGAACGAGCCGATCACCACGACCAGGAGCGTCGAGGGGACCGTGATCATGATGGTGGAGAAGAGCGAGTTGGTGATGATGTCGTTGTCGAGGAGCCGCGTGTAGTTCTCGGTGGTGAGCTGCGCGGGCGCGGTGAACACCTTCCACCAGCCGCTCGCGTTGATGTCCGCCGGGTCGCGCAGCGACGAGATGAACAGGCCGATCGTCGGCATCAGCCAGAACAGGCCGACCAGGACCAGGAAGACCCGGGCCGCCCCGCCGCCCGCGTGCGCCGCGATCCGGCCGCCCAGGGACGCCTTCGCCGGGCCCGTCCGCGCCGTCGCGTCCGCCTTCGCCTTCGCCGGGCCGGAGCCCGGGCCGGGTTCGGGACCGGGGTCCGCGTCCAACGCCGTCGTCGTGGTCATCGTCGCGTCTCCCTTCGCATGCGCCGTACGTTGAAGAGCATCACCGGGATCACCAGCAGGAGCAGCAGTACGGCGATGGCGCTGCCGACCCCGAGATCCGCGTCCGTGCCGAACGACGAGCGGTAGAGCTGGAGCGCCAGCACGTTCGCGTCGGCCTGGGACGAGCCCGGCGGGATGATGAAGACCAGGTCGAAGATCTTCAGCACATTGATCATCAGCGTCACCATGACGACCGCGAGGACCGGGGCCAGCAGTGGCACGGTGATCCGGCGGAAGACCTGCCACTCGGTCGCGCCGTCCACCCGGGCCGCTTCCATGAGTTCACGGGGCACGCTCGCCAGCCCTGCCGCGATCAGCACCATCGCGAACCCGGCCCACATCCACAGATAGCTGCCGATGATCGCCGGGGTGACCAGGGTGGGCCCGAGCCATTCCACCCCGTTGTACGGCTCCTTGAAGTTGGCCGCGGGGAGCCGGAGCTGGGCCCCGTCGGCCGCGGCCGGCAGGCTGAACGTCCCGTCGGCGCCCGCGGTCGCGGAGGCCACGACCTTGCCGTCCTTGACCGCCTCCACCTTCAGGCTCCTGAGTCCCAGCTCCTTCGGGTCGATGACGTTCGGCTTCCCGCCGCCGCCCGGGGTGAAGTCCAGCCAGGCCGTGCCGGTGACCCGGCCGTTCTCTGGCTGCGCCGCCTTCGCGGGCCGCGCGTCGGAGGGCATCTTCGCCGGGGCGACGCCGACCAGCGGGAGCAGCACCTCCGTACCCGCCGCGACGGGTTCCTTGGTGACGAACGAGCCGCCACCGCCCGCCCTCAGCGGATGTACCGGCAGCGGATGGGCCTTCGGATACCCCGCCGACTCGCTGAACGTGTCGTGGACCCCGACCCAGACCGCGTTGGCGACCCCGCGGGCCGGGTCCTGCTCGTACACCAGCCGGAAGATGATGCCCGCCGCGAGCATCGAGATCGCCATCGGCATGAAGACGATCAGCTTGAACGCCGTTCCCCAGCGCACCCGTTCGGTGAGTACGGCGAAGATCAGGCCCAGCGCGGTGGCGACGGTCGGGGCGACCACCACCCAGATCGCGTTGTTCTTGACGGCGGTCAGGATGGAGTCGTCGGTGAACAGCTCCACATAGTTGTCGAATCCGGCGAAGTTCGCGCCGGACTTGTCGAAGAACGACCGGTAGACCGAGAAACAGATCGGATACACCACGAGCGCGCCCAGCAGCACCAGAGCGGGCAGCAGGAAGCCCGCCGCGACGAGCTTGCGCGTACCGGTGACGCTTCTGGGGCCGCGCCCCTTGGGGGACGTGGAGGACGGGTCCGCCGGGGCGGACGCGGGGAGGGGCGGCGGCGTGGCGCCGCCCTCCGGGGTCGCCGTCGTCACCGCGTCAGCTCTTGTACGCCTTGGCCGCGGCGGCTTCCAGCTCCTGCTGGACCCCGGCCACGTCCTTCGGGTTCTTCAGGAAGTCCTGGAGGGACTTCCACTCGCCCTTGCCGGGCGTACCGCCGAACGACTGCGGCATCTGGTCCGACATGTCGAAGCGGAAGTCGTCGCCCGCCGCGATCAGCGCCTCGGCGATGCCGCGCTGCACGTCGTTCGGGTACGCGGCGAGGTCCAGCGACTTGTTCGGCGAGACGAAGCCGCCCGCCTCCGCCCAGATCTTCGCGGCGTCCGTGGAGGCCAGGAAGGTCAGCAGCGCCTGCGCGCCCTTGGTGTCCTTCAGCGCCACGGCAGCGTCGCCGCCCGTCACCACCGGCGAGTCGGCGCCGACCGCCGGGAACGGGAAGACCTTCGCGTCCGTACCGATCTTCGCGTCCGTCTCCCCGATGTTGACGCCGACGAAGTCCCCTTCGAAGACCATCGCGCCCTTGGGCTGGTCACCGCCGGTGAACGTCTGCGTGACCGAGGCGGGGAACTCCGTCTGGAGCGCGCCGTCCGTACCGCCCGCGATCAGGTTCGGCTTGCCGAACAGCTCGCCGAGCGTGGTGAGCGCGTCCTTCACGGACGGGTCGGTCCACTTGATCTCGTGCTTCGCGAGCTGGTCGTACTTCTCCGGGCCCGCCTGGGAGAGATAGATGTTCTCGAACCAGTCGGTGAGGGTCCAGCCGTCCGCGCCGCCGACCGAGACGGGCGTGACACCGGACGCGGAGACCGTCTCGGCCGTGGAGAGGAACTCCTTCCAGGTCTTGGGGACGGAGGCGCCCGCGTTCTCGAAGGCGGCGTTGTTGTACCAGACCAGCGACTTGTTGGCGGCCTTGAAGTACACGGCGTACTGCTCGCCGTCCACCGCGCCGAGGTCCTGCCAGCCCTTGCCGTAGTTCTTGGCGAGCTGCGCCTTGGCCTCCGGTCCCGCGGGCTTGGCCCACTTCTTCTCCACGGCCTGCTGGATGGCGCCGACCTGCGGGAGCATCGCCACATCCGGCGGGCTGCCGCCCGCGATCTTCGTGCCGAGGAAGTTGACGATCGGGTCCTGGGCGGGGACGAAGGTGACCGTCGCCCCGGTCCGCTTCTCGAACTCGGTGAGGACCTTGGTGAAGTTGGCCTGCTCGGCGCCGGTCCATACGGCGGCCACCTGGATCTTCTCGCCGTCCAGCTTGGGGAGTTCGACCGTCACCGCGGCGGGCTTGCCGGTGCTGTCGCCCGAGCCCGAGCCCGAGCCCTTGCCGTTGTCGTCGGAGTCGCCACCGCAGCCGCTGAGGGCCAGGGCACCGACGGCTGCGAGGGCCACGGCGGCCCGGCGGGTCCCGTGGACCGTCCTGCCGTCGCCACTGGTGCCCATGCCCTGGCCAAGCGCCTTGGATGCTCTGCGAGTTGTGCGCATCACTGCCCCGTTTCTCTCCCGTATGCGTACGGATCTACGCGCGTGGGACCGGCATCGCGGCATGACGTGGCGGCGCTGCTCTCGTCCCGTGGGCACAGTCCTACGCCGCGTGACGGAGGGCCGCAATACCGGGCCGGGTGTGAACGTTCCAATCGTGATGGGCTCGTGACGTGGTCCGGAGGGCGAAAGCGGGCGCTCTGATGATCTTTCGGCCGTGTCCGTGCGATTCAGGGGTGAGCAGGGGTCAGAGGTGCCAGCGGTACGGCGTCGACGGAGCGGGCAGCCCGCTCCAGCGCGCTCGCGAGCAGCGCCAGATCCGTCGGCCCGTTGCCCAGCTCACGGACGGGCCGGCGGGCCGGCGGATCGCCCATCCGCTCCCACTCCACCACCGTGACCGTCGGCCGCAGCGTCGCCGTGCGCGGGATACGGCCGGTGACCCGGCCGCCCTGGAACGGGGTGACCCGGCCGTCCGGATGGCCGAGCCTGCCCCGGCCGGGCGCGGGGTCGTCGGGCGCGGGCGCGGCCGGGGGCGTGTCGAGCACGACGCGCAGCCGCGCGCCCTGGGCCAGCTCCGTGTCGACCGTGCGCTCGGGGCAGGCCGAGGCCGCCACGAGATGGACACCGAGGCGCTCGCCGTCCCGTGCGACGGCCTCCAGGGCCCGTACGACGGAACCGGCGGAGGGCCGGCCGGGGCTGCCCAGCGAGGGCGCGACCAGCGCGTCGTAGTCATCGACCAGCACGACGAGGCGGGGGAGGGGCGCGGACCGCGCGTCCTGGGTACGGGCGTGGGGCCGGCCCTGGCCCCGGGACTGCTCACGTGGCTGTTCCCGCGACTGTTCCCTGGTCTGCTCCCGGCCCAGGGCCTGGCCGTGGGCCGGGCTCTGCGCCTGGCCGGTGCGGGCGGAGGCGGCGGTCTGGTGGCGGAGCCTGAGCGTGCCGCCGCCCAGGGTCTCGCCGGCCCGCTGCTCGCCCGTACGCTGCTCGGCCGCGCTCGGGGCGCGCCGGCTGATCAGCCGCTCGGTGACCTGCTGGGCCTCCCGGGCATCACGTATGTCCCGTGGGTCCCGGACATCCCGGACGTCCCGTGGTTCTCGCGGATCCCGGGGGTCCTGGGCGTCCCGGCGCTCCCGGGGCTCGTCGTCCCGGGCGCCGTTGTGCCACTCCGTGAAGTCCAGCCGCCCCAGCAGCTCCGCCCGGCGCTTCAGCTCACCGCCCAGGGCCTGCGCGAACTGCCGCATCCTGACCGGGTCCGACGCCACCAGATGCTCGGTCACATGCGGCAGCTCCGTACAGACCGAGAGCCCTTCGCCGCGCTCGCCCCCGGCGCCGTCGACCAGCAGCAGCCCCAGCCGGTCGGGGCGGTCCGCGGCGGCCAGGGACGCCGCGATGGAGCGCAGCAGCTCCGTACGGCCGCTGCCCGCCGGGCCCTCGATCAGCAGATGCGGGCCCTCCTCCGTCAGATCGACGCTCACCGGACCGCGCGGCCCCGCGCCCAGGACCGCCGTGCACTGCCGGGTGCCGTCGGCGGCCGAAGCCCAACGGGCCATCAGGGACGCCGGGGTGGCCCGGGCGAGCCCCAGCTCGTCCAGCAGCCTGGCCGAGCGCGGCAGCGCGGCGGCGGGCCTGCTCCGGCCGCTCCCGGCGGCGCGCAGCGGTGCCAGCGCCCGGCCGAACCGCTCGGCCCAGGCGGGCGAGACCGCGTCCACCACGGCGAGCGTGCCGTGCCCCGCGGGCTGCCCCACCGCCGTACGCAGCAGCCGCAGCGTGGTGGCCACGTCGCCGCTGAGCAGGGCGACGGCCCCGCAGTCGCGGAAGGGCAGCGAGGCCGCGCACGCCGTCTCGTAGGTCGCGGCGATCGGCGACAGCGGCGAGGCCGACTCCGTCTCGGCGAGACAGAGCAGATGGATCCCGGCGGCGGCTCCGCCGCCCGCGAGCCGCGCCGTCGTCTCGCGCAGCGCGGCGGAACCGGGGTCGCCGTCCACGATCACCAGCGTGTACGGACCGTCGTGGCGCGCGGCGGCCTCCGTGACCGTCCAGGGGTCGGCCGAGGCCCAGCCGGGCCCCAGCGGGCCGTCGTCGAGCCGGCGCGTCAGCTCGGCCGTCCTCGCGGTCGCCTGCTCCCCGTCGTAGGCGAGGAGCAGCCGGCAGTCCTGGCCGTGGGCCGGCCGGACGTGCGGCAGCCAGCCGAGCCAGCTCCAGTCCCGTCTGCGCTCCGCCAGGCTCCGCGCCCGGTCCGCGCTGATCAGCACGATCTCCAGATCGGCGGGCGCGTGCAGCGCGGCGAGCTGGGCCACCGTCCAGCGGGCCAGCCCCGTCAGCCGCTCCCTGGGGCCCGCCAGCCCGAGCGACCCGGCCTCGCGCAGCCCGACCGTGACCGGGACGAGCGGCAACTGCCGGGTGCCGTCGGAGGACGGGCGGTCCGCCGTGCCCAACCGGACGGCGAGCGCCTCGGCGTGGCGGCCGCCCCGCTCCCACAGCCGGGGGCCGGGGCCGAGCGCGGTCAGCAGCACCGTGGCCGGATCGGGCCAGGTCTCGGGGGAGGGGCCGCGTCCGGTGGCCGTGGCGGGACCGCCGGTGCCCGGCTCGGTCTCCGGCAGCTCCTCGCCGCGGCTGCCCGCGAGCCGCCGCGCCCAGGCGCCTATCCCGCCGCGCCGGCGGGTGGTGGTCAGGTCCGGCGGTTCCGTACCGCGCGGCGGGGTCTCCTGGCGGCGCGAGCCCGGGGCCCTGCTGTGCGCCTGGGGTTCCTCGTACGCCGCCGGGTCCGCGTCCCGGACGGAGGCCGCCGGTCTGCTGTGGCCGCTGTCCTGGGGGGCGTACGGGGTCCGGGTGCCGTAGTGCGTCTCGGCGCTGCGCGGGTCGGGCACGCGCGGGGCGCCCGGCGGGTTGCCGTACTGGGAACCGCCGTACTCGGGCCGGGAGCCGCTGTGGGTGTCGTACGTCCCCGCGTCGTACGCCGCCCGGTCGTACTGCGGGCCGGGGATCCGGGTCGACGCGCCGGCCGCGCCCGGGTCGTACGCGTGGGCCCCGGAGGAGCGCCCGCCGGAGTCCTCGGGCGCGGCGCCCGGCGCCGTACCGCCGCGGTCGCCCGGGTCGCCGCCGTACGGGAGCGCTCCCGGGACGGAGCCCGCGCCGCCGGCCCTCGGCGCGGCCTGGCCGGCCCCGGCGGTGCCCTCCGCGCTCTCGGTGCTCTCCGTGCGGTCCTTGTCCGGGCGGGTGATCCGCAGATGGCCCTCACCGTCCGACGCCGTCGCCAGCGCGGCCGTACGCTCCCCGCCCGTGAGGCGCAGCGCCGACTCACCGATCCGCAGCAGCGCGCCGGGGGCCAGCCGGACCGGGCGGTCGCCCACCCGGGCGCCCTCCAGCGTCGTCCCGTTCGTGGAGTTCAGGTCCGCGACCGTGACCCCGCCGTCCTCCGCGACCGTCACCGCGCAGTGCAGCCGCGAGACGTCCGGGTCGTCCAGCGGCACATCGGCGCCGGCCGAGCGGCCGATCCTGATCTGTCCGCCGTGCAGCAGATGCACCCCGCCCGCGTCCGGGCCCGCGACCACATGGAGCTGGGCGGGCGCGTCCTCCGTGGGGACGTCGCTCTCGCCCGGGACCTGGAGCGAGAGCACCGCCCCGTCGATCAGCGGCGGCTCGCCCAGGGCGCAGCGCTGCGCGTCGAGCCGTTCGCGGCCGGAGTACAGGGTGACGGTGGCGGGCGCGTCGGGGCCCGAGACGGCCGTGGCGAGGCCGGAGGCGACGGCGGCCAGCGCCGTGCCCGCCGGAGCCGTGACGAGAACGTCACAGGAGCGCCCGGCGGCATGGCCGCCACGCGGCGCGAGGACGGTCAGCCGGATCTGCATCGCCGTCAGCGGTCCCTTCTGCGCGGGGTGCCCGGCACGGGGGGAAGCCCGGTGATCTCCCCCCACACCACGCACGGACGCGTCGTCCGGTACAGGTCGGCACGGGGCGGCGTGATTCCCCCACTCCACACGTCACGTGCTTGAGGGCATCTTCGCACCTGCCGCTGACAACACGCCCGGGTACCGGCAACAAGTGATCTTGAATAGTCGGCTGTTGGCGCAAAAGTGCCTGCTTGGGCGCTTCTTCGCAACGGGTTGGGACCGGGTGTGATGTCCTCGGCCGCACCGCCCGGCAACCAGCCGTACGATGCCTGCGTCTTCCTATCGAACACGAACCGACCCGATCGCCAACCGATCAGAAGCGGAAACCGGGGCGGAGGCCCGCGCCGGTGGACGGTTGTCCACAGCCCGGCCTGCGATCCCACCGGCCGGTTTAAGGTGGGTCGGAAGCACGGCCCCGCCGCGCGATGATGATCACGACCAGCGAGACGACCACGATCAGCAGGGAGCGCATGACGTGCGGCCCGTAGGCAGCAAGTACCTGCTCGATGAGCCGATCGGACGCGGCGCCACGGGCACCGTCTGGCGAGCCCGTCAGCGCGAGACCGCGGGAGCCGAGGCGTCCGTCGCGGGCCAGCCGGGCGAGACCGTCGCGATCAAGGTCCTCAAGGAGGAGCTGGCGAACGACGCGGACGTGGTGATGCGCTTCCTGCGCGAGCGCTCCGTCCTGCTCCGCCTGACCCACCCCAATATCGTGCGCACCCGCGACCTGGTGGTCGAAGGCGATCTCCTCGCCCTCGTCATGGACCTGATCGACGGCCCCGACCTGCACCGTTACCTGCGCGAGAACGGCCCGTTCAGCCCGGTCGCCGCCGCGCTGCTGACCGCCCAGATCGCGGACGCGCTCGCCGCCAGCCACGCCGACGGCGTCGTCCACCGCGACCTCAAGCCCGCCAACGTCCTGCTGAGGAACGACGGCGAGCGGCTGCACCCGATGCTCACCGACTTCGGCATCGCGCGCCTCGCGGACTCCCCGGGACTGACCCGCACCCACGAGTTCGTCGGCACGCCCGCCTATGTCGCGCCGGAGTCCGCCGAGGGCCGCCCGCAGACCTCCGCCGTGGACATCTACGGCGCGGGCATCCTGCTGTACGAGCTGGTCACGGGGCAGCCGCCGTTCGCCGGCGCGACCGCACTCGAAGTGCTCCACCGCCATCTCAGCGAGGAGCCCCGCCGCCCCAGCACCGTGCCCGAGCCGCTGTGGACGGTCATCGAGCGCTGCCTGCGCAAGGACCCCGACCAGCGGCCCAGCGCCCAGAACCTGGCCCGCGCGCTGCGGACCGTCGCCGCCGGGGTCGGCGTGCACTCCACGCCCGCCCAGGTCGACGCCGCGCTGGGGGTCGCCGCGCTCCTCGCGCCCGACCCGTCGCCCGCGGCCGTCCCCGGAGCGCCGGGCGGCGCCGCGGACCCGACCCAGGTCCTGCCGAACAACGCCGCCTCGTACGACCCGGCGGCGCCCACCAGCGTCCTGCCGTCCACCGGCCCCGGCGGCCCCGGCGGCCCCGGGTTCGACCCGAACGCGGCCACCAGTGTCATGCCGTCCGGCGGCCCCGGCGCGGGGCACGGACCCGGCGGCGCGGACCCGACCGCGATGATGCCGCCTGTACCGCAGGAGCCCGAGGGCCCGCACCCCTGGCAGGGCCAGTTGCAGGCCGCGCGCGACCGCAACGAGCAGACCCAGGTCCAGTACCTCGACCCCAGTCAGGACCCGCTGCGCCGCCGCCCCCAGCGCCCGCAGGGCCCCCGGCAGCAGCAGCCCCCGCCGTCCCAACAGCAGCGCCCGCCGCAGCCGCAGCACCAGCAGCAGCGGTACGCCCCGCCCCCGCCCCCGCCTCCGCAGCAGCACCAGCCCCAGCAGCGGTACGCACCTCCGCAGCCGCCGCCCCAGCAGGAGCCCCGGCGGCCCGAGCCACGTCAGCCACGCGAGCCGCGCCCGCCCCGGCAGCGCAGCGCGAACCCCATGCGCATCCCCGGCCTCGGCTGCCTCAAGGGCTGCCTCTTCACGATCATCCTGTTCGTCATCGCCGGCTGGCTCGTCTGGGAGCTGACCCCGCTCCAGAGCTGGATCGCCGAGGGCAAGAGCTACTGGACGGCGATCGGTGACGGGATCTCCACGGTGACGGACTGGTTCTCCCAGTTCAGCGGTTAGTGCCGGGAGGGACACCCGTGCCCCGCCCGGCACCGGAGGAGGGTGAATCCGAGGGGACGTATCCCCTCGGATCGCCGCATTTCCCCCCTTGGCGCGGGAGTTGATGCCGACCGACGCACGGAACGACCCGACTTCCGCGTACTTTGATGGGCAACGCCAGCCGCTGAGGGAGCAGTCTTGGCACGGAATATCGGCAGCCGGTACACCGCCCATCAGATCCTGGGGCGGGGCAGCGCCGGCACGGTGTGGCTCGGCGAGGGGCCCGACGGCCCGGTCGCCATCAAGCTGCTGCGCGAGGACCTCGCGTCGGACCAGGAGCTGGTCGGACGCTTCGTCCAGGAGCGCACCGCCCTGCTCGGGCTCGACCATCCCCGGGTGGTCGGCGTGCACGATCTCGTCGTGGACGGCAACGACCTGGCGCTCGTGATGGATCTGATCCGGGGTACGGATCTGCGCACCCGCCTCGACCGCGAGCGCAGGCTCGCACCGGAGGCGGCGGTCGCGATCGTCGCGGACGTGGCGGACGGACTCGCCGCCGCGCACGCCGCCGGCGTGGTCCACCGTGACGTCAAGCCGGAGAACATCCTGCTCGACATGGAGGGCCCGCTCGGTCCGGGCGGCGCGCACCCCGCGCTGCTCACCGACTTCGGCGTCGCCAAACTGATCGACACCCCCCGGCGCACCAAGGCCAGCAAGATCATCGGTACGCCCGACTATCTGGCGCCCGAGATCGTCGAGGGCCTGCCGCCCCGCGCGGCCGTCGACATCTACGCCTTGGCCACGGTCCTGTACGAGCTGCTCGCCGGGTTCACCCCGTTCGGCGGCGGCCACCCCGGCGCCGTACTGCGCCGCCATGTCACCGAGAGCGTCGTCCCCCTGCCCGGCATCCCCGAGGAGCTGTGGCAGCTCCTGGTCCAGTGCCTGGCGAAGGCCCCGGCGTCCCGGCTGCGCGCCTCGGAACTGGCCGCGCGGCTGCGCGAGCAGCTTCCGCTCCTCGCGGGCATCCCGCCGCTGGACGTGGACGAACCGGACGCGGAGCCCACGGAGCAGCCGTACGAGGAACCGGGCACCGCCGCCGAGGAGCCGCGCCGCAGGGGCGCGGTCCCGCTGGTGCCGGGCGCGGCCCCGGACTCCAACCGGGACACCCATACGAGCATGCGCGTCCCGGCGCCCGACGAGCTGGCGGGCGGCGCCCGCGGCACGGCCCGCGCACCCCGCTCCCCGGGCCAGCGCCGCCCGGGAAGCGCCCGGCACAAGGCGGAGGCGGTCCGCAAGCGCCGCATCACGCTGGGCGCGGCGGCGGTCCTGCTGGTCGCCGCGCTGGGCATCGGCGGCTGGCTCGCGATCAGCGGCGACGGCGCGGACGGCACCCCGCAGGACTCGAAACAGACGACCTCCACGCCCTGACGCGACGGGGTACGGAGTGATCTGACCCACCCGCTCCCCGTACGGTCCACTGCCGGCGCCGCCCGCGACCGGCGGCCGCTGACGGGTACGGCCGGCGCCCCGGAGGCGAACCGAGCCCCGAAAAAATAGGCGTTAGGCTGGTGCCGTGGCAGTCGTCGATGTATCCGAAGAGCTGAAGTCCCTCTCCTCGACCATGGGGTCGATCGAGGCCGTCCTGGACCTGGACAGGCTGAGGGCCGACATCGCCGTGCTTGAGGAGCAGGCCGCGGTCCCGTCCCTCTGGGACGACCCCGAGGCCGCGCAGAAGATCACCAGCAAGCTGTCGCACCTCCAGGCCGAGGTCCGTAAGGCGGAGGCGCTGCGCGGGCGCATCGACGACCTGGAAGTGATGTTCGAGCTGGCCGAGTCCGAGGACGACGCGGAGGCGCGCGCCGAGGCCGAGGCCGAGCTGGAGTCGGTGCGCAAGGCGCTGGACGAGATGGAGGTCCGTACGCTCCTGTCCGGCGAGTACGACGAGCGCGAGGCGCTGGTCAACATCCGCGCCGAGGCGGGTGGCGTGGACGCCGCCGACTTCGCCGAGCAGTTGCAGCGCATGTATCTGCGCTGGGCCGAGCGGCACGGCTACGGCACCGAGGTCTACGAGACGTCGTACGCGGAGGAGGCCGGCATCAAGTCGACCACCTTTGTCGTGAAGACGCCGTACGCGTACGGGACGCTCTCCGTGGAGCAGGGCACGCACCGGCTGGTCCGTATCTCGCCGTTCGACAACCAGGGCCGCCGCCAGACGTCCTTCGCGGGCGTCGAGGTGCTGCCGGTCGTGGAGTCCAGCGACCATGTCGAGATCGACGAGTCCGAGCTGCGCGTGGACGTGTACCGCGCTTCGGGCCCGGGTGGCCAGGGCGTCAACACCACGGACTCCGCGGTCCGTATCACGCACCTCCCGACCGGCATCGTGGTCTCCTGCCAGAACGAGCGCTCGCAGATCCAGAACAAGGCGAGTGCGATGAATGTCCTCCAGGCGAAGCTGCTCGAACGCCGCCGCCAGGAGGAGCAGGCGAGGATGGACGCGCTCAAGGGCGACGGCGGCAACTCCTGGGGCAACCAGATGCGTTCGTACGTCCTTCACCCGTACCAGATGGTCAAGGACCTGCGGACGGAGTTCGAGGTCGGTAATCCGCAGGGTGTGCTGGACGGGGAGATCGACGGATTCCTGGAGGCGGGAATTCGCTGGCGCAAGCAGCAGGACAAGTAAATTCACGCTTTGTCGACAAGGGAACTGCCGTCCGATGGGCGGCAGTTCCCTTTTACGTCACAGTTGCATCCCCGCACGCCGGACAACTCCCGTGATTTCGGGCATCGCACGCGCAACGACCTTGACGCGTATATGAAAAACGGGAACTCTGACGCGTGGCACGCGTATATCCGGGGCGCGTGAGACCGGGGGCGGCGATCACGGACCCCCAGCGGCCGCGGCCCCGGACGCTGCACCACTGACGAATGAGCTACTGGGGGTAGCAAGCAGATGACCAAAAAGACGCGGATCCGCGTGGCGCGTGTGGCGGCCGGCGCGGTAATCGCCGCGGGCGCCTCGCTGACCATCGCGGGCGCCGCTCAGGCCGCCGGTATCGGCGTGTCCGTCGAGACGGGCGTGGTCGATGTCGGCCTCGGCATCAACGACACATCGGCCGGCACGACCGACGGTGGCGGCGACCCGGGTGGCGTCGACAGTGGCGGCACCACGGACGGTGGCACCACGGACGGTGGCACGACGGACGGCGGGACCACGGACGGCGGGACCACCGATGGTGGTACGACGGACGGTGGTACGACGGACGGCGGGACCACTGATGGTGGCACCACGGACGGCGGGACCACGGACGGTGGTACGACGGACGGCGGCACCACCGATGGTGGCACCACGGACGGCGGGACCACGGACGGTGGTACGACGGACGGTGGCACCACCGATGGCGGGACCACCGATGGTGGCACCACGGACGGCGGGACCACCGATGGTGGTACGACGGACGGTGGCACCACCGATGGTGGCACCACGGACGGTGGCACGACCGACGGCGGCACCACCGATGGTGGTTCGACGGACGGCGGCTCCACCACCGGTTCCACCACGGGCGGTTCGACCGAGGGCACCACGGGCGGCTCCACCACCGGCGGTTCGACCGCCACGGGCGGCTCAGCCACCGGCGGCGACAACGGCGCCGGCACCTGCACCGTCGACCTCGACGGCGCCGCGTGCACCGACAACACCGACACCGACAACGCCGGCTCCAAGCCGGTGCAGCAGGGTGAGGCCAAGGAGGAGCTGGCGGAGACCGGCGCCGCCGAGACCTCGTTCCTGCTGATCGGCGCCGCGACCATGATCGCGGGCGGCATCGGCTTCCGGATGCTGCCGCGTCTGGTCGGCGGTGGCCGCACCGCCGTCTGATCACTCCACGGTCGTACGGCCGTGGCGGAGCGTGACCGCCTGACGGCGTGAGCGTCCCGCCACGGCGGAGACCGGAGCGCGGATCACGGCAGAAGGGCCCGGGCGCGATGCCCGGGCCCTTCGTCCTGCTCGTCCTACTGGTCTCGCTTGTTCCGCTCGTCCCGTACGCGTGTGCGCGATGTCACGCCGGCTGATACGTCACGACGAACGCCATCGCCGCGAGCAGCAGCACCACCAGTGTCAGCAGCGCCACGGGGCTGAGTCCCCCCAGGGGGCCCTGCTGCTCCAGGCGCTCCCGGTGTGCACGGCACACCCGGCATCTGCCCTCGGTGACCGGTCCCGCGCAGTTGGCGCACACCAATCGGTCGTAGGTCATGCGCATTCCTCCTCACCGCGCGGCGGAGCCGCATACAGCGTCTGTCCGCTCAACGCTCGGGGGAACACGACCGTTCCCCACCCCCACTGTGCCAGTTTCCGGCCGGTTCGGCGCGGCCGGACGGTTTCCGGTCGGGCCCTTACCGGTGGCGGTGGTCCCGTATCCGTGATAAATCGCCCAAGCCGGTCCCTGCCGGCCCCCCGGACCGGCCGAGCGCGGACCCCGGGAGCGGTCCGAGTTCGGATGCGGACTGCGCGTGCCAGTCGGGTTCGCGTAAGGTCTCGCTCACCTACTCCCGGCCGACCGTGGTGTGCACCCGTGATCCGATTCGACAACGTCTCCAAGACCTATCCGAAGCAGAACCGCCCTGCCCTTCGCGATGTCTCCCTCGAAATCGAGAAGGGCGAGTTCGTCTTCCTCGTCGGCTCCTCCGGCTCCGGAAAGTCGACCTTTCTCCGACTGCTCCTGCGCGAGGAGCGCACCAGCCACGGCATGGTGCATGTCCTCGGCAAGGACCTCGCGCGCCTCTCCAACTGGAAAGTGCCGCAGATGCGCCGTCAACTCGGCACGGTCTTCCAGGACTTCCGGCTGCTGCCGAACAAGACCGTCGCCCAGAACGTGGCGTTCGCGCAGGAGGTCATCGGCAAGCCGCGCGGTGAGATCCGCAAGGCCGTCCCCCAGGTCCTCGACCTCGTCGGTCTCGGCGGCAAGGAGGACCGGATGCCCGGCGAGCTGTCCGGTGGTGAGCAGCAGCGCGTGGCGATCGCGCGGGCCTTCGTCAACCGCCCCATGCTGCTGATCGCGGACGAGCCCACCGGCAACCTCGACCCGCAGACGTCCGTCGGCATCATGAAGCTGCTGGACCGTATCAACCGCACCGGCACGACGGTCGTGATGGCGACCCACGACCAGAACATCGTCGACCAGATGCGCAAGCGCGTGATCGAGCTGGAGAAGGGCCGTCTCGTGCGTGACCAGGCACGTGGCGTCTACGGATACCAGCACTGACCACCGGCGTTCCGCTCACTCGCGGGAACCGAGCCGTCGAGCCCGCCGTCGAGCCCTGAGTCACCGCCTCACCGAGCATTGAGTACCGAAAGCTGAAAGGACGCCATGCGCGCCCAGTTCGTCCTGTCGGAGATCGGCGTCGGTCTCCGTCGCAATCTCACGATGACCTTCGCGGTCATCGTCTCCGTAGCCCTCTCGCTCGCCCTGTTCGGCGGCGCGCTGCTCATGCGCGAGCAGGTCAGCGTGATGAAGGACTACTGGTACGACAAGGTCAACGTCTCCATCTTCCTCTGCAACAAGAACGACGCGGCGACCGCGCCCAAGTGCGCCAAGGGCGCGGCCACGGGTCAGCAGAAGGACCAGATCAAGGCCGACCTGGCCAAGATGGACAACATCGTCGAGACCGTCCACTACGAGACGTCGGACGAGGCGTACAAGCACTACAAGGAGCGGTACGGCGACACCCCCATCGCCGCGACGATCACACCGGACCAGATGCCGGAATCCTTCCGGGTGAAGCTGAAGGACCCGGAGAAGTACCAGGTGGTCGCGACCGCGTTCGCCGGGCGGGACGGGGTGGAGTCCGTCCAGGACCAGCGGAACATCCTGCAGAATCTCTTCGACCTGATGAACGGCATGAATATCGCCGCGCTCTGTGTGATGGCGTTGATGCTGGTCATCGCGTTGATGCTGATCGTCAACACCGTGCGTGTATCGGCGTTCAGCCGGCGCCGGGAGACCGGGATCATGCGGCTCGTCGGCGCCTCCAGTTTCTACATCCAGATGCCGTTCATCATGGAGGCCGCGTTCGCCGGGCTGATCGGTGGCGGGGTCGCCTGCGTGATGCTGCTCCTCGGCCGGTACTTCCTGATCGACCACGGTCTCGCCCTCGCCGACAAGATGCAGTTGGTCAACTTCATCGGCTGGGACGCGGTGCTCGCCAAGCTTCCGCTGGTCGTCGCGATCGGTCTGCTGATGCCCGCCGTGGCCGCTTTCATCGCGCTGCGCAAGTACCTCAGGGTGTGACAAGCGCCCTTGGCGTGGTGGCGACAAGCACCGTCCGGCCGGGTCGCGTTGTCCTAGACTCAACGCCATGTCGGGTTCCGAGTCGCCTCAGAGCGCCCGCGGTTTACGCCGCGGGGCGGCCCTGACATTGGTTTTCGCGACCGTGCTCGCCACGGCCGCCGCCACGAACTCCCTGCCGGGCACCGGCGCTGAGGCCCCGACCGACCGGGCCCGGCCCGTCTCCTCGACGGCCGACCGGGACGAGGTCGCACGGGCCGCCGCCGACGCCATGGCCAACGGCACCTCGGCCACCGAGGCCGCCGAGGAGGTCGTCAGCCGCAGCGGCGACCGCTGGGGCGCCGTCTACGACAAGCGGGAGTACGAGGAGTTCCGGCAGTCCCTCGACGGTACGTACACGGGTGTGGGGCTCTGGGCGCGAAGGACGGCGGGCGGCCTGGTCGAGGTCACCCGTGTCCAGCCCGGCGGACCCGCCGGGACCGCCGGGATCGGCGCCGGTGACATCATCCGGGAGATCGACGGCCGCGGTGTCGCGAAACGCCCGGTCACGGAGGTCATGGCGCTGCTCCGCGGTGACCGGACGGGCGAGGCCGGCGCCTTCGGCGAGAGCGCCGTGGGCACTCCGGTGGCGCTCGGCCTGGACCGTGACGGGCGCCGCTGGACCGAGCACCTGCGGCGCGCCCGGCTCACCACCGAATCCGTCACGGTCGACACGATCGAGGGCGGCGCGCTGCGGATCAAGGTCGGCGCGTTCACGAAGGGCACGGGCGAGCGGGTACGGGACGCGGTCCTGGACGCGCCGAAGGGCGCCGGTGTCCTCCTCGACCTCCGGGGCAACGCGGGCGGGCTGGTCAGCGAGGCCGTCCTGGCCACCTCCGCCTTCCTCGACGGCGGCCTGGTCGCCACGTACGACATACGGGGCGAGCAGCGCGCGCTGTACGCGGAGCCCGGCGGCGACACCGAGCGGCCCGTGGTCGTGATGGTCGACGGCGGCACGATGAGCGCGGCCGAGCTGGTCACCGGCGCCCTTCAGGACCGAGGCCGGTCCGTCACGGTCGGCACCAGGACCTTCGGCAAGGGCTCCGTCCAGATGCCGAGCAAGCTCCCCGACGGCTCCGTGGCCGAGCTGACCGTGGGCCACTACCGCACCCCGGCCGGCCACGGCGTGGACGGCCACGGCGTCACCCCCGACCTCCAGGTCAGCGAGGGCGCCCAGGACCGGGCCAGGACGGTGCTGAGCGGACTCGGCGGTACGGAGTAGGAGCCGCGCGACCCGGGAGCGGGGGCTCCGCCGCCCTCGGGCCCGTCGTCCACGGCTCCGTCGTCCAGGGGCTTCGTCGGCCACGGAGTCTCCGCCGCGTAAAGGAGTTGCGCGGGGGTGCGAAAATGGGGAGACCATGGCTAAGGAAAAAGGGCGCAAAATCATTGCGCAGAACAAGAAGGCGCGGCACGACTACCTCATTCTCGACACCTATGAGTGCGGTCTCGTGCTCACCGGCACCGAGGTGAAGTCCCTGCGCCAGGGGCGTGCCTCCCTGGTGGACGGCTTTGTGCAGATCGACGGGCACGAGGCCTGGCTGCACCATGTGCACGTCCCCGAGTACACCCAGGGGACCTGGACCAATCACAGCGCCCGGCGCAAGCGGAAGCTGCTGATGCACCGGGCCGAGATCGACAAGCTGGAGTCGAAGTCGCAGGAGACGGGGCACACGATCGTGCCGCTCGCCCTGTACTTCAAGGACGGCCGGGCCAAGATCGAGATCGCGCTGGCGAAGGGCAAGAAGGAGTACGACAAGCGTCAGACGCTCCGCGAGAAGCAGGACCGGCGCGAGACGGACCGGGCGATCTCGGCGGTCAAGCGGCGCGAGCGCGCCTGACCGGGCGGCAGGCGCGCGGGGCCCGGCGGGCGGTGCCTCGCCGGGGAATGGACTGGCCCCCGGCCGCGTTGGTCACGTACGATGGGCCGTGCACCCCACAGAGGGCGCACGTTTGAAAAATAAACATGGGGATGATCGGTTTCGACAGCGGATGTCGAAGCAGGGGAAGCGAGTCGAGGAAGCGGCAATGATCTCGTAAACCATATGTCGCAAACAATAATCGCCACTTCTAAGCGCGATTCCTCCGCCTTCGCCCTTGCTGCCTAATTAGCAGCTAGCGAAGACTCTGCGGAGTGTCAGCCCGGGGCTGTTCCCGACCCGGATCCTGGCATCAGCTAGGGGACTAAACTTCTCGGCCCGGTCACGGGGTCGAGAAGGAAATCAAACAGTGACTGAGCCCGTCGGAGACTTGTCCGTGTGATCTCCGGGGCCGAGAAAAGCACAGCGGACTGCACTCGGAGAAGCCCTGGTTCCGCACCGTTGGACGCGGGTTCGATTCCCGCCATCTCCACAATTCCCATGTGAGACGAAGGCCCCACCGCCCCGGCGGTGGGGCCTTCGTCGTGCCCGGGGCACGACGCCCGGCCATCGGCCGGCGGTGCGGTCACCGGCCTGGAATATAGAGAAAATATGGGCCGGGCCCCGGCGGGTATAGCCGACGACGCCATGATGGCGGGCGGTGGCTATCCGAAGGGAATTGATCCATGGCTGACGTCAGGAACGACCAGGGATTCGACCGCGATGGCGAACTTCGACGGCTCAACCGGAAAACGGTCGAGACGTACATGCACACCACGGGAGAGGACCGCCTGCGCAGGCACCTGCTCTTCACCGAGGACGGCAGCGGCGGCCTGTGGACCACCGACACCGGGGAGCCCATCGTCATCAGGGGCCGGGACCGGCTGGGTGAACACGCGGTGTGGTCGCTGAAGTGCTTTCCCGACTGGGTGTGGTTCAACATCGAGATCTTCGAGACCCAGGACCCGAACCGGTTCTGGGTCGAGTGCGACGGGGAGGGAAAGATCCTTTTCCCCGGCTATCCCGATGGGCACTACAAGAACCACTTCCTCCACTCGTTCGTGCTGGAGAACGGGAAGATCAAGCAGAACCGCGAGTTCATGAACCCGTTCGAGCAGTTGCGGGCGCTGGGCATTCCCGTACCGGAGATCAAGCGGGAAGGGATCCCCACCTGAGGGCGTCCCGCCGGCCCCTCGCTCCGCCGTCCGTTTCTCCGTTGCTCCGCCGTTCCGTTGTTCCGCGGTCCGTCGTCGCGGTTCCTGAAGGAGGTTTGCGCGCTGTGAAAGCCATGATCGCCTGGTGGGATCTCAAACAGTCCGACCAGACCATCGATTCGATGCGGGATTTCCTCCGTGACGAGGCCGTTGAGGCCTGGGCCGGAGTGCACGGGCTGCCGCTCAAGCTGTGGATCGCGGACCGGGAGAACGACCGCTGGGGAGCGGTGCTCCTGTGGGAGTCGGCGGAGGCCGCGGCCCCGCCCCACCCCCGCAGCGCCGCCGAGCTGATCGGCTATCCCCCCACCCACCGGACCTGGTTCGACATCGAGGCCGTGGTCGAGGGCGTTCACTCCCTGCCCGCCCTGGCCGGGCTGGGCCTGGCCCTGGAGAACTGACGTGAGAACCGAAGCGAACGGCACCTGGAGAGGCGTATGAGCGGCACCCAGCAGGAGACCCTTCCGCAGACCACCGATCCGCTGCCGCCGGAGTTCGAGGCGCCGCCGGCCGACCCGATCCCGCTCTTCCGCGCCTGGCTGTCGGCCGCTGCCGACAGCGGTGTACGGGAGCCGGGCGCGCTGGCGCTGGCCACGGCCGACGCCCGGGGCCGCGCCTCGAACCGGATCGTCCAACTGGGGCGGGTGACCTCCGACGGCTTCGTGTTCACCACGCACACCGGCAGCCGGAAGGGGCGCGAACTGGCGGCGACCGGCTGGGGATCGGCCGTGCTGTACTGGCGCGAGCTGAACCAGCAGATCGTGCTCAGCGGGCCGGTCACCCGGCTGCCCGACGCCGAGTCCGACGCGCTGTGGAGCGCCCGCCCGGTCGAGGCACAGGTGATGACCTCCGCCTCGCGCCAGAGCGAGCCGCTGGGCGATGTCGGGGACCTGCGCGCGGAGGTCGGCCGGCTGGCCGGCCTCGGCGGGCCGCTGCCCCGGCCCGGGACGTTCGCCGGATACCATCTCGCGCCGGACCAGGTGGAGTTCTGGCAGGGCAGCGGGGACCGTCTGCACGGGCGGCTGCTCTATCTGCGCGTCGCCGACGGCTGGGAGACCTCCCGGCTCCAGCCGTGAGGCACCGTACCGGCCACGACCGACGGAACGGCTGAACAAGGAAGGGGCGCCCGGCCACCAGGTGGCCGGGCGCCCCTTCCTTGTTCCGGGGCCGCGTCGGCGTCAGTCCCGGATGACGGTCTTCGTCCGCATGAGGAAGTCGGAGAGGTATCCGTCGTGGGGCATCCCGATGTCCGTCCAGTGGGTCGGGTGGCCGCCGAGGTAGAGATTGCCGACCGTCGGCTCGTCCACCAGCTCGTCGATGAGCTGTTCGTCCTCGGTGACCGCGGTGAGGACCAGCGTGTCGGCCAGCGGGGCGATGCCCTCCGCGCGCGTCCAGGGCGCCACCCACACGCACGGGTAGGGGAGTTCGATGGCGACCTGCGGCGCGTCGGACCGGTCGACCTGATGGACGGTGGGGCGGAGCACCGCACCGCCGTCGCCCAGCTCGTCCACGAAACCGGAGCCCCCCAGCCAGGCCCGGGTCCCCGACGCGTTGGAGAGCACGTACCGCTCCAGGGCGCGGGCGGGGGCGACCGCCTGGACGGGGAGAACGGCCTTGTCGTCCTCCGGCGGCAGGCTGGGGAGGGTGGCGAGCCGTTCCGCCAGAGCCTCGGCCACGGGCGCGGGGTCCCCCTCCACCAGCACCGCCGTGGCGTTCACGCACCCCGTGCCGCCGTGGTGGCTCACCGAGTCGACGATCATGTCCAGGTGCCGGCGCCAGTCGGCCTCGGCGGTCAGCAGGATCTTCGAGCGGCCCGGCTGCTGGCGCAGGATCGTGGGGTCGTCGTCGAACCTGCGGACGATGTCGTCGCCCCCGTACGCGAGATCGGCGCCGCGCAGCACGGCCTCGCCGGCCTCCTGCTCGGTGGGGAGCAGGACGACCTGGTCAGGACCGAACCCGGCCTCCCGCAGCGCCGTGATGAGCCGGTGCGGGGTGAAGGGTTCCCGGCGCGAGGGGCGCACGGCGACCCGGAAGCCCAGCGCGAGCGCTTCCAGCCACAGGCTGTGCGCACCCGGATGGACCCCGGAGACATGGACGGCGAGGACATCGCCGCGCCGCGCCCACACGGCCCGGCCGGTGCGGGTGAGCGGATCGCGCCAGCCGCCGACCGCCCCGGCGGGCCGGGCGTACTGCACGCTGTCGTACACGTGCGCGGCCCGGTGCGCGGCGTTGCGGGTGGCGGCCCGGATCACCGAGATCGGCAGCCCGGAGACCCGGCTCACCCGGTACTCGTACTCCGTCACGGACAGGCCGTCGAGGGTGGCCGTCGCGAACAGGGCGCCGGCCCGGGCGATCGCGGCGATCCGGGCGTCCGGGGCCAGGGGCACCGCCCTGTGCAGCGCGTTCATGGTCCGGGTGACGAACAGCGTGGGGACCAGGCCGAGTTCGGCGATGGGCCGGCCGGCCACGTCCTTGATGTCCTGGTGCTTGCGGGAGCGGTAGACGCCGGCCGGGCCCAGCGCGTCCAGCCGTACCGGATCGACGGCCGTGTCGGTACGCGGTCCGGTCATCAGTAGACCCCCTCGATGACGGCCTCGTCCTCGAAGTGCGTGACGGGGGCGATGTCGGCGACCGCGTCACCGATGGAGCCCGGCAGCGGGGCGACGCGGGTGGCGAGATCGCGCTCCAGGTTGTTGGGCAGCAGCAGCGCCTTGCTGACATGGTTCATCACGACCTGGCCGCGCTCGCCGTACCGGACGACCCGCTTGGTCTCCGGGTTGACGACCGAGAAGGTGACGTACGGGGAGAACGTGTCGAAGACGCACGGGTCGTCGTCGGTCAGCCCGAGCCGCTGGCCGGCTATGCCGAGGATCGTGGTGCTCCCGTAGTGACCGTAGAGGGTGATGTCGGGGAAGACCTCGGTGCGGTAGAGGTGGCGGGTGTCGGCGTCCATCTGGGTGCCGCCCCATCTGATCGCCCGTACCTTCCGGTTGACCAGATCGACGAGTTCGTCCCGGCGCGCCAGCCGCTCCAGCAGCGGGGGCGTGATCGCCATGACCCCGATGTCCTGCGTCCGCAGCACGAACGCCGCCTGGTCGACGATGTGTTCGGCGTACGCGTCCGCCTGCTCCGGTCTGCCCTCGGCGATGAGCCGCTTCACCCAGCGTGGGTCGAGATCGACGGTGTGGGCCATGGATCCGTGCGTGGCCGCCGAGCGGGCGACCAGCCGGCCGACGATATGCGGTCCGGTGGGGGTGATCCCGAGCCAGTGCGCGCCCCGGGGGAATCCGTGCGCGTCGAGGTTGGCGTTGCTCCAGGCGACCATCCGGTCCAGCCAGTCGCGCAGGCACACGACGCGTTTGGGTGCGCCGGTGGTGCCGCCGCTCTCGAAGACGCCCACGATCCCGGGGTCGTCGCCGTAGCCGCGCGGGACGAGATCCTGGGCCCGTACCTCACGCAACTCGTTGACGATGTTCGGGAAGAGCTTGAGATCGTCGTGGCTCTTGATGTCGCTCCGGGGATCGAACTCCAGGGTTGTGGCGCGCTCCAGCCAGTACGGCGACCCCGTGTCCGGGCTGAAATGCCATTCCATCGCGGCACGGATGAACTCGTCGGGGTCGGGCTGCGCGTCGAACGGAAGATCCAGAACCGGGTTGACCACTCGCGACACGGTGACTCCTTGTCAACTGATGCGGATTTCTTCGCTCACCTGGGGGCCGGGGAGACGCGCCGGGATCTCTCCTCAAGTCTTCCCGCCAGTTCGCTCCAGGTGGCGGCACATTCACGAGCGGCCTCGGACAGAGCGGTCAGCGCGTGTTCCGGAAGCGTGTCGATCAACTGCTCGTGCCGATTCGCGTAGAGGGACTGGGCGTCGAGCAGACGCAGCATGAACCGGCCCGCTTCGGTGAAGCGGAGGGAGGGGTCCTTGCGCAGAATGGCCAATGCCTGCCGGCCCGCTTTGGGAGGCAGGTGATGCAGGGTGCCGGGCGGGCCGTTCCTGGTTTTCCTGACCTTCCTGCCGGTCGCCTCCCCGGCCTCCTGGCGCGTCTCCCGCGGCGCGGATTTCCCGGCGGCGGGGAATTTGTGCCGTACGAGAACGGGGTCCTGGCCGCGTCTCAGTTTCTCCCGTACGTCGCGGACGGTCTCGGGTGAGATCCCGGCGAACTTGGCCACCTCGCGGAGGGAGCCCTCCGGATTGGCGCTCAGATATTCGGCGGCCAGCCGGCGGCCGCGTTCGCTGTTGAGCGGCCTGGCGCGGCCGTCCCTGCCGACCCGGACGAGCGGCTGGTGCGCCGCGTCCACCGTGCGCTTGCGCACCTCGCCGACGGTCTTGGGGGAGAGCCCGGTGGCGGAGGCGATCGCACGGTCCGACCACTGCGGGTGGGAGACCACGATGCGCGCGGCGGCGCTCCGGCGCTCCGCCAGGGTGAGCGGCAGCCCATGGCCGACGTTGAGCCGTACACCGAGCACGAACGCGTCCTGCTCGGTGCCGTCGAAGAAGTTCACGCGTATGGTGTGTTCACCGCGGAGGATCGCCGAACGCACCCGGTGCATACCGTCGATGATCCGCATGGTGGACCGGTGGACGGTGATCGGCGGCAGTATTCCCGCCGTCTCCGTGAGCGTCTGTACGTGGCTGCTTATCTCGCCGCCGATCCGAGGGGAATCCGCCGGGAGCAGTAGTTCCACCGGCACCATCTCGGTCACCGGTGTGTCCGGATCCGCAGTGTGCGAAAAGTCCCTGAGTAAGAGTTTTGTGGCGTCAGCGGCGGGCATCGATGCACATTCTCCCTTCAGTCTTCTGAGCGGCTGTCGGGCTCACCTTTCCGGGCCATCATCCGTTTTGCTTCTATACGCAGGCGGCGGCAGACTATACTTTTCCTATACTCTCCCGTCCTTCGTGGGCGGAACGGCGCCGGCCCGGCGTCCGGAGAAGGCGCCCGCCACTCAGGACAGCGTCCCCGAGCAGCCTGCACGACTGTGGGAAACCGGCAGTTGGACACCGGCGGACCGGTCGGCGCCGCGGCAGGGATTGCTTGGCGCGGCGGATGCCCGCTGGTAGCTTCACCGAAATGCATCCCTACGTAGTTGCCGACGCGTTCACGGAAACTCCATTGGAAGGCAATCCGGTCGCCGTCTTCTTCGACGCTTTCGATATTCCGGCCGAACGCATGCAGAAAATCGCCCGGGAGATGAACCTTTCGGAAGTCACGTTCGTACTCCCGGCGGAGAAGGGCGGGGACGCCCGTATACGGATCTTCACCCCGGTGAACGAACTGCCCTTCGCGGGCCATCCGCTGCTGGGCACGGCCGCCGTGCTCGGCGAGAACCGCACCGGTGACCGGCTGCTGCTGGAGACCGCCATGGGCGTGATCCCCTTCGAGCTGGACCGGGCCGACGGCCGGGTCACCGCCGTACGCATGCGGCAGCCGATCCCCACCTGGGAACCGTACGAGTACGCCGGCGAACTGCTCGCCGCGCTCGGCCTGGACTCCTCCACGCTGCCGGTGGAGGCCTACCGCAACGGGCCCCGGCATGTCTTCGTGGGGCTGCCCGACGTCGCGGCGCTCTCGGCGGTACGGCCCGACCTCCTCGCCCTCGCCAAGTTCCCCGACATGGCGGCCAACTGCTTCGCCCCGGCCGGCCCGCACTGGCGCAGCCGGATGTTCTCGCCCGCCTACGGCGTGGCCGAGGACGCTGCGACGGGATCGGCCGCAGGACCGCTCGCGATCCATCTCGCGCGCCACGGACAGAGCGACTTCGGACGGCGGGTCGAGATTCTGCAAGGCGTCGAGATGGGACGGCCCGCGACGATGATCGCCACCGCCCAGGGCACCGTGGAGCGGATCGGAACCGTCGAGGTGGGCGGGGCCGCCGTCATCGTCGCCCGGGGGACCTTGCAGGTGTGACATCCCCTTCGGGACCGGAACAAGAGGCCCCGGAGGGGGCCTGGTGGGGGCGGGCGCAGAGAGATGGCGGAAGAGACCGTGACCGAGTGGCCCCTGGTGGGCCGGGACACCGAACTGAAGAGGATCGGGTCAGCGGTCGGCAGGGGGCGCGGCGTCCTGCTCGACGGAGGCGCCGGCGTCGGCAAGAGCCGGCTCCTGCGGGCGGCGCTGCGCCGGGCGGCGGAGGACGGCGCCGAGGTGCGGTGGCTGAGCGGCGCGGGGCGGGGCGAGGAGGAGACGTCGGCGCTGCTGGCCGACTGGGCCGACGGATACGTGGGCGAATCGCTGGGCATCCCCGCGCACTTCCTCGACACCGCCTACCCCGGCGGGCGGCTCGTGCTCGGCCTGGACGACGCGCACCTCCTCGCCGCGGCGCCCGCCGCCCGGCTCCGCGGGCTGGTGACGGACGGCCGGGTGACCCTGGTGGCCGCCACGGAGGCCGGCGCCCACGCGCCCGACGGGATCAGCAGACTCTGGGTGGAACGGTCCGTGGAGCGGCTGGAGATCGGCGCGTTCGACCGCTCGGCGATGGCCGAGGCCGTCCACGCCCGGCTCGGCGGCCATGTCGTCGCCGCGGCGCTGGAGAGCCTGTGGAGATTCACCCTCGGTAACCCCCTCCTGGTGACGGAGGTGGTCGACTCCGCGGTGGCCGCGGGCGGCCTCCGCCGTGAGGACGGGGTCTGGCACTGGGCGGGCCCGGACCTCCCGCCGAGCCGCCGCCTGACCGATCTGGTCAATCTGCGCCTCGGCCCGCTCGCGCCGGACGAACGCGAACTGGTCGAGATGATCGCGCTCGCCGAACCGCTCGACGCCGGACTGCCGGTCGTCGCCGGACTCGCCCGCGCCGCGGAATCCCTCAACCGGCGGGGCATCGTCGTCGCGGAGCGCGGCGGACCCCGGCTGCGTCTGCGGCTGGCCTTCCCGCTGTACGCGCCGGTGCTCTCCGCCGCCCTGCCCGAACTGACCGGTGTGCGGTTACGGCGCCGGATCGCCGACGCCCTCGACGGCGCCGGAGCGCAGAGCGACGACGACCGGCTGCGGATGGTCGTCCTGCGGATCGACGCGGGCCAGCTCCCCGATGCCGAGCATCTCCAGTCCGCAGCCCGGATCGCGCTGCGGCGCCAGGAGTTCGTACGCGCCGAACGGCTCTGCCTTCTCGCCCTCCGGGCGCCCGGGGGCGACACCACCGTGCTGGCGCATCTGCGCGGGCACGCCCTCGCGGGCCAGCGGCGCCACGTGGAGGCCGAGGCCGTCTTCGACGCGGTGTGCGCCCCCGGCACCCCGGCCGCCGCCGCGCAGTCGGCCGAATTCGTGCCCGCGGTACGGGCCCGCGCGATCAACATGGCGTGGGGGCTGGGGCGCGTCGAGGACGCGGCGGCGGTCCTGGACGCGGCGGTCGCGGTGACCCCGGCGGCCGACCAGGGGCCGCTCCAGGAGACCCGGACGGTGATGAGCCTGCTGGCGGACCGGCTGGCGGAGGCCGCCGCGATGGGGGAAGCCGCCCAGGCCGCCCAGGCCGCTCGGACCGCTCGGGCCGCCCCGGCCGGGCGTCCCGGCGGGGCCGGCGCCCCGGCCGTACTCCCGCCCGCGGCCTTCGCCCGCAACGAACTGGGCGACGCGGCGGGCGCGCTCGCCCTCCTCGGCCACCGGGGCCCCGGACCGGAACCCCGGGACGACCAGGACGGGCTGACCCGTCAGCTGGTGACGGCGTGGGCCGCGATGCGGGGCGGCGCGATGGCGGAGGCAGCCGCCGTGCTGGACGGTCTGCCGGACCACGACGCCGTCGACGACCGCTCCCACGCCCTGCGGATCGCGACGGTCCGGGCCCGCCTGTACCGCGCCTCGGGGCGACTGCCCGAGGCGGTGGTCCTGCTCCGCCAGGCCGGCGCGCTGGAGAACACCTGGGACTGGCTCACCACGAAGGCCTGGTGCCTGGCCCAGTTGGCCGGGGCGCTGGCCGAGTCGGGGGAGCACGCGGAGGCGCTGCGCACCCTCGTCGAGGTCCGCTCGGAGGAGGCCGGTACGGTGCCCTACCCCGTCGCCTCGGACGGGGTGGCCCTGGAACGGGCCCTGGTGATCGCCCATGTCGGGGACTTCGCCGGCGCGACACAGCGGGCGATGGAGATCGCCGGGCGGGCGGCCACGGCGGGCCGCCGGTTCCAGGCGCTGGCCGCGCTGCACCTGGCGGCCCGGCTGGGCGAGGCGCGGGCCGTCACCGAGCGGGTCTCGGCACTGGCCCGCGAAACCGACTCCGAGCTGGCCGGACTCCAGGCCGGGCAGGTGCGCGCGCTCGCCGCCGACGACGGGAACGACCTCCTCGAACTGGCCTCCCGGGCCGACGCGATGGGGCTGGTCCCGCTGGCCGCCGAGCTGTGCGCGCAGGCCGCCCGGGCCCATGCCACGGCCGGACGCCATCGCAGGAGCCGGGCGGCCCGGGCCAGGAGCGTAGAACTGCTGGAGGGCACCGGCGGGACCCTGCCCCCGTGGGCGGCGCTGTACGGACCGGGTCCGGCGCCGCTCACCAGCCTCACCAGCCGGGAGCGCGAGGTGGCGGCGCTGGCCGCGTCCCTGCTCTCCAACCAGGAGATCGCCGACCGGCTGGTCGTCTCCGTACGCACGGTGGAGAACCATCTCCACCGCGTGTACGGAAAGCTGGGCGTCACGGCCCGGGCCGACCTCGCGCACCGGCTGGATCCCGGGCCCGCCCCGCAGCGGGGTCAGGCATGACGAGAGGCCCTGGGGCTCTTCGTCAGAGCACGATCTTCTGGTGCGATCCGATCAGTTCGTCGATGCGGCGGTCGGTGGCCTCGGGAACGTTCTCCTCGTTCCGCAGCAGTACGGCGATGAGGCGCCCGAGCTCCGCGCTCTCCTCGGCGGTGAAGCCCAGCCGGGTGATCTCGGAGACACCCAGCCGCAGGAAACCGTCGACGTTGATCCGGTGACGCCCGAGGTGGTCCCGGAGCCGCTTCGCGTCGTCCAGCGGGACATCGATCAACACCTGGTGGCAGTAGGTGAGTTCGGAAAAGTTCTCCGCGCTCACGCCGCGCAGCGCGATGCCCTCCTCGTGCAGCGACCGGGCGATGGCGCGCGCGTTCACGACCACCTGCCGCGCGTACTCCCGCCACGGGGTCTCTTCGAGGACGATCCCGGTCGAGGCGATCCGGGCGAGATGCGGGTTGCAGATGAGGGTGGGGCCGTTGAGCGGGGTGAAGTTGGACAGGGCCTCCACCCGCCGGTTGATCTCCTCGCTGTTGGTGAGGACGATGCCGCCCTGCGGGCCGGGGAAGGTCTTGTGCGTCGACCCCAGCAGCAGATCGGCGCCCTCGCGCAGCGGGTCCTGGTACTCGCCGCCGGCGATCAGGCCCAGGCTGTGGGACCCGTCGTACGCGACGATCCCCCCGTACGAGTGGACGACCTCGCTGATCTCGCGGACCGGCATGGGGTACGTCACGATCGACGAACCCAGCACCACCAGAGGCGGCTTCGCCTCCAGCAGGAGTTCGGTGGTCGCCGCCAGGTCGACCTGCCAGTTCTCGTCCGAGAAGGGCAGCGGCAGCGGCCGGCGGTTGAAGACCGCGTAGTCGAGCGGGTATCCGCCGCCGGGGAAGAAGGGAGGGATCCGTCCGACGTGGTCGTCGACCCCGGAGAGCGCGAAGACGACGGCCAGCAGGCTCATGTTGCCCGATATCGGCGACAGGTTGGCGTACTCGGCGCCGAACACCTCGCGCGCCAGGCCCGCCACGTACTCGGTCATCTTGCGGGACGGTTCCGTACCGGAGTAGAAGTCGGCCGCGTAGCGCTGCGAGATGTCCGAACCGAGCGGGGCCCTGGCCCGGTCGGTCATACGGTTCTCGCTCACGATCAGATTCAGTGAGTTCAGACGTGCCGCTTCGTGGGACGTGAGGAAGTCTTCGACGACGCGCATGGTGATTCCTTGTCATTGAGCGGGGGCCTGACACAGAAGAGGTCAGACGGCGGGGGGTCAGGAAGTGAGGGGTCAGACGGTGAGGAAGAGGTCGGTGATCAGCCGGTCGAGTACGGCCGACCCGTCCCGGGTCATCACCGACGCCGGGTGGAACTGCACCGAGGCGAACCCCTGGCCGCGCAGCGCGTGCACCTCCCCGTTCACGGGGTCGCGGCACACCTCGACGGCCGCGGGGCGCGCGGGAGGACCGGGGAAGGAGTCCCGGGCGCTGACAGCGGCGAAGGTGTTGTAGAAGTACACGGCCTCCCGCTGCCCGAAGAGGTCGATCTCCCGCTGCGCCCCCTGGTTGGGCACCTCTTTGCGGACGAGCTCCAGCCCGAGCACCCCGCTCAGCGCCTGGTGCCCGAGGCAGACGGACAGGAACGGCGTTCCCAGGGCGATCAGTTGACCAGTCACCTCGCGCAGATGGGTGACCTTGGGGTCGCGGATGTCGCGCGGGTCTCCCGGTCCAGGGCCGACGACGACCAGGTCGTTGCCCGCCAGGCGGTAGCCCTCGTCGAAGCGGCGTACGGTCACCTCCAGCCCCAGTTCCCGCATCAGGGCGGCGCCCATCGCGGTGAAGGTGTCCTCCGCGTCGATGAGCAGGGCCTTACGCCCGGCCAGATGCGGCAGATGCCTGCTCCGGGAGGCCGGCGGCTCCCGCCAGAACGGGGCCAGCGGCATGTTCCTGGCCGCCAGCGCGTGGGCGACCTCGGGCAGCGCGCCCAGGCGCGGCACACCGGGGGCGGGCCCCGGCGCGGGAACGGGGGCGGGGGCGACCGGGTCCGCGTGCAGGGCGGCGATCAGCCCGGCGGCCTTCGCCCGGGTCTCGGCGGCCTCGGCGCGCGGGTCGGAGTCGCGTACCAGCGTCGACCCCACGCCCAGTCGCAGCCGGCCGGTGCGGTCGATGTCGGCGGTCCTGATGAGGATGGCCGAGTCGAGCCGCCGGCCGCCCCGCGCGTCACGGCCCAGCAGCGCGGCCATCCCGGCGTAGTAACCCCGGCCCTCCGTCTCGTACTTGGCGATGACCCGGCAGGCGCTCTCCAGCGGGCTGCCGGTGACGGTCGGCGCGAAGAGCGTCTCGCGGACGGCGTCCCGTACGTCGCCGTCGAAGCGGCCCTCGATGAAGTACTCGGTGTGCGCGAGATGGGCCATCTCGCGCAGCCGCGGGCCGACGACCTGGGCGCCGCCGTCGCACACCCGGCTCATCATCTTCAGCTCTTCGTCCACGACCATGTACAGCTCGTTGGCCTCCTTGCGGTCGGCCAGGAAGTCCAGCACCCCGTCGCGGGAGGGGCCGGACGGCGGATAGCGGTAGGTGCCGCTGATCGGGTTCATCACCGCGGTGCCGTCGTCCAGCGTGAGATGGCGCTCGGGGCTCGCGCCGACGAACGTACGGCCGTCCACGTAGATCAGGAAGGTCCAGTACGCGCCGGACGTGTGCCGCAGCAGCCGGCCGAAGAGGGTGAGCGCGGTCCGCGCGGACCAGCCGCCGATCGTGGCGGTGAACGCGCGCTTGATGACGAAGTTGGATCCGGCGCCCGTGCCGATCTCGTTGGCGATGATCTGCCGGACGGTGTCGGCGTACTCCTCGTCCCCGGTGGTGAAACCGCTGTCCCGGACGTCGATGGGCACATCGGGGAGGTGGGCCAGCACCTCGTCGACCGGCAGGGCCGCCTGGTCGGTGACGGTCATGACGAGGAGCGGTTCGCCGTCGTCGTAGTGCTCGTACCCCCGCTCCCCGATCTGCCGGTAGGGCAGCAGCGCCAGCAGCTCGTGCCGGTCGCGCCCGCCCTCCGGGGGAAGCGGCAGATCGGCGGTGGTGGCGACCTCCGCCACCTCACCGGCGAGCAGGTCGATCAGGCCGGCGCCGTCCGCCTCCGGCCGGTGCAGCAGGGCGAACGACGCCGGCGGCGTCGGGCCCGTCACCGCGCGGAGCAGGCCGGGGCCGTCCTCGTACGCGGTCAACTCGGCTCCCCCGGGCGGGGGCCGCCCAGGGCGGCCAGTACGGTCGCCGTCGGCACGACCATCGAGCACCGGGTGGCCGCGTAGTCGACGGCCATCCGGTGGTGGTTCTCGGAGAAGTCCGCGACGGCGTCGGCGACGAAGAACGTCTGGATGTCGTGCGCGAACCCCTCGCAGGCGGTCTGGAGGATCCCGACATGGGCGTAGACACCGCACAGCACCAACTGGTCGCGCCCCCGCTCGCGCAGCAGCTCCAGCAGCGGCGTACGGAAGAACGCGCTGGGCCGCCACTTGTCCAGGACGATGTCGTCAGGACCGGGCGCCAGCCGGTCGGGCACGCCCCGGTGCTCGGGGGCGGTACTCATGCCAGGGCCCCAGAAGTCCTTGAGCAGACCGCGCTGTTCCTCGGTCATACCGCCGGGCTGCGCGGTGTACGCCACCGGGACACCGGCCGCCACCGCCGCCTCCCGGAGCGCGGCCACCTGGCCGACCAGCTCCGTCACCGGGGACTGCCCGGCGGGGAAGGGCCGGAGGAAGAAGTGCTGCATGTCGTGGACGAGCAGGACGGCACGGCGCGGATCGACCGTCCAGTCGGCCGTGTTCTCCGGCAGGGCGGCGGCGCTGGGCATGGGGTAGGGGGTGATCCGGGGGATGGCCGGAGCTGCCATGTCCGTTCTCCTTCCGTGATGCCTCGGACCGTCCCGGGGCGGCGCGGGCGGACCGGGGGCGAGGGGCGGGGGCGGGGCGAGGGGGCCGGGCGGGGGCGCGGCCGGCCGGTCCAGGGGTGTGGCCGGCCGCGGGGGGAGCGCCGTTCAGGCGGTGGTGTCGCCGGAGGAGCCGGAATCGCGGCGGATCGCGTCGATGTGGCGTGCCCAGCCGTCTACGGTCGGGTCGGCGACCAGGACCTCGAACTCCACCGGCAGCCCTTCGCGGCGCCAGCGGCTGCTCAGCCGCATGACGTCCAGGGAGCCGAGGCCGAGGAAGACGAGGTTGTCGTCGCCCGCGATGGTCAGCGGGTCGGTGTCGAGCAGCGCCGCGACGGCGGTGCGGATCTCGTCGGCGGTGCTGGTCGGCTGCTGGTCCATGGTGGTGTGCCTCTCTGCTTTCACCCGGCGGGACGTTCCGTGTCCGGCAGGCCGGGAGGGGAAGGGGCGAAGTCCGCTGCGGCGGGGGCGGGTTCGCCCCGGGCGATCGCCGCGAGGATCTTCTTGTCGGTCTTGCCCAGGCCCGTGAGCGGCAGCTCGGCGACGATCTCCAGGCGGTCCGGCAGCTTGTAGCCGGCCAGCCCCCGTTCGGTCAGCGCGGCCTTCAGCTCGGGCAGGGACGGGGGGTCGCCCACGGGGACCACGAAGGCGCAGACGCGCTCACCGAGGTAGTCGTCCGGTACGGGGACCACGGCCGCCCGGGCGATCGCGGGGTGGGCGAGCAGATGGCCCTCCACCTCGCCGGCGGAGACCTTGTCCCCGCCCCGGTTGATCATGTCCTTGATCCGGCCCTCGATCCTCAGGTTCCCGTCGGGCGTCAGCCGGGCCAGGTCGCCGCTGTGGTAGAAGCCGTCGTCGGTGAAGGCCCCGGCGTTGTGCTCCGGGGCGCGGTAGTAGCCGCGCAGCGTGTAGGGGCCACGGGTCAGCAGCTCGCCGACCGTGCCGGCCGGTACGTCCTGGCCCTCGGCGTCGACGATCCGGATCTCGTCGGCGGGGGAGATGGGCCGCCCCTGCGTGGTGAGTACGGTCTCGTCGGGGTCGCCGTCGCGGGTGAAGGTGATCAGGCCCTCGGCCATCCCGAAGACCTGTTGCACCCGGCAGCCCAGCTCGGGCGCGACCCGCGCCGCCAGCTCCGGGTGGAAGGTGGACCCGCCGACCTGGAGCGTACGCAGGCTGGTCAGGTCCGGCTTCAGCCACTCGGCGGCCTCCAGCCAGAGCTGGACGACGCTGGGGCCGACCGCGGTGATCGTCACCCCTTCCCGCTCGATGACGGGGAAGCAGCGCTCCGGCGTCGGGTCCTCCGCGAGCACCACCGTGCCGCCCGCCAGCAGGGTGCCGATCACTCCGGGGCAGCCCCAGGTGAAGTTGAACTCGACGGGCAGCACCGCGAGATACGTGTCGTCCTCGGTGAGCCCGATCGCCTCGACGGCGGCGCGTGCCATGTACCCGTAGTCGTCATGGGTACGCGGTATGAGCTTGGGCAGGGCGGTGGTCCCGCCGGAGAGCAGGAAGAACGCCACGTCGGACGGGTCGGGCGCGGGTGACGCCGGCGACGCGTCGGCCGCGGCCGGGTCCACCGCGGCCTCCACGGCGGAGAGCGGGACGATCCCCCCGGCCCCGCCGGTCCCGGCTTCCGAGGTCTCCACGGCCTCCGCGGTCTCCGAGGTTTCCACGGCCTCCGCGAGGGTGAACAGCTTGCGCAGGGTGCCGACCTCGTCGCGGATCCGGCGGGCGAGCGCCGGATGGTCGAAGCCGCGGTGGACGCCCGGGAAGACGTAACCGACCGCCCCGGACAGCTCGCACAGATGCCGGATCTCACTGGCCCGGTGCGCCGGGAGCGCGAACACCGGGTGGGCGCCCAGCCGGAACAGGGCGAAGCAGACCACCACGAACTCCGCCACATTGGGGAGCTGGACCACGACCCGGTCGGCCGGAGCGATGCCCTGGGCCCGGAAACCCGCCGCCATCCGGCGGGACCGGTCCTCCAGTTCCTCGTAGGACAGCCGGCGGTCGCCCTGCGCCAGCGCCGTCTTCCCGCCGTGCCGTCGGGCCGAGGCCGCCAGCATGTCCACCAGGGTCTCGCCGCGCCAGAGGTCCTCCGCGCGGTACCGCTCGGCGAACTCCTTCGGCCAGGGTGTGCAACCGTCGAGCATCGGCCGTCTCCTTACGATGGGTCACTGATGTCTGGGTGGGTGGGAGAGAGCGGGGCCGGGCACCGGGGCCCGTACGGGCGTCAGGCCTCGTCCGGCCCCTGGGTGATCTCGACGACCGCGCAGCCGACCTCCATGCCGGGCGTGGTGCCGACCATCAGCACCTTGTCGCCCGGGACCACCTGGCCCGTGAGCCACAGGTGTTCGAGCCCGATGACGACATCGGACATCCCGGCGTGACCGATCCGCCGGCTCTGCTCCCAGGTGCCGCGCGCCGCGTCGATGCCCAGCGGCTCGAAGTAGAGCGCGTGCAGGGGATCCTCGTTGAAGCCGACGTGCGTGACCCGGGCCACGTCGTCCAGGGAGAGACCCGCCTCGGCCAGGGTGCGCTCCGCGACCACCGAGAGCAGGTCGATGAAGTTGCCGCCGGGCGGCTTGGCGCCGTCGGCCCACTTCCGCTGCCAGTACTTCACCCGCGTCTCGAAGTCCAGGAGCCGGCCCACCGGTTCGCGCGGCGGCAGCAGCGAGTCGTCGGTACGGTGCCGCCACTCCAGCTTCGGGTCCGACACGGAGCGGATCGCGAGCACCTTGGCGAACCCGCCCCGCCGGGAGACCACGAGGGACGAGGCGCCGTCCGCGAGCAGGAACAGCGCGGAGGAGTGGAAGCGGTCCACCAGCGGGGTGTTGAAGTTGTCGGCGGCCGTCAGCAGGACGGCGTCCTTCTCGGGTGCGGCGATGAGCCGGTGGGCGGCCATCTCCAGGCTGGTCAGCACACCGTTGCAGCCCTGCTGGATCACGGTCGCCGTGATCGGCCGGTCCAGTGTGTGCAGCAGGATGTAGTGCGCGGGCGACCAGCCGTCCGGGCCCTGGAGGAACGTGTTGCTGTGCAGCAGCGCGGCGAAGTCGTCCGGGCTGTGCCCGGACCGCCGTATCGCGGTCTCGGCGGCCCGTACCGCCATGTCCGGTGCGGACAGGGTGTCCTCGACGGACACCGACTCCATGCCGGAGTCCTTGTACTCGTCCGCGCCGAACGCCCCGGACTCCACGGCCTGTTCGAGCGGCATCAGCGCGGGGATGTAGGTGCCCACCCCCGCCAGATAGACGTTCTCGACCTTCATTGGACTGCCTTTCCACGCACGTGTCGGTCTCCGACGACCGGCCGTGCTCAGCAGAGCACGGCGCACAGGGCCGCTTCCTGAGTGGGCGTTACTCACTTCTCGCGTACGGGATCCGTCCTGGGTCCGCCGCCAGGGCGGCGAGCACGGCGTCCGCGACCTGCTCGGGGGTACGGCCCCCGGTGTGCACGACGACGCGGGCGGCCTCGGCGTACAGGGGCCTGCGGGCGTCGGCCAGTTCGCGCCACCGCCGCGCGGGGTCCGCGGCCAGCAGCGGGCGGCTGGTGTCCGCGCCGAGCCGCGCGACGGCCTCGTCGGGGCCCAGGTCCAGGAAGGCCACGGGACCCCCGGCCAGCAGCCCGCGCACCCCGGGGTCCAGGACCGCGCCGCCGCCCAGCGCCAGCACACCGGTGTGCTCGGCGAGGGCCGTACGCACGGCGGCGGACTCCAGGCCCCGGAAGTACCCCTCGCCGTCCTCGGCGAAGATCGCGGAGACCGGTCTGCCCTGCGCGGCCACGATGTCCGCGTCGGTGTCCCGGCACCCCACCCCGAGCCGGGCGGCGATCAGTTCGCCGACCGTTGTCTTGCCCACGCCCATCGGCCCCACCAGGACGACCGCCGGACCCGGCGCTTCAGCGCTCACCGGACGGGCAGACGGTCGAGGTAACCGGTGACGTTGGCGCGGGTCTCGGCCACCGAGTCGCCGCCGAACTTCTCCGCGACCGCGTCCGCCAGGACCAGCGCCACCATCGCCTCGGCGACGATCCCGGCGGCCGGCACCGCGCACACGTCCGAGCGCTGGTGGTGCGCGGGGGCGGCCTCGCCGGTCGCGACGTCGACGGTGGCGAGCGCGTGCGGCACGGTGGCGATCGGCTTCATCGCCGCCCGCACCCGTACCAGCTCACCGGTGCTCACCCCGCCCTCGGTGCCACCGGAGCGCCCGGTGGCGCGGCGGATCCCGGCGGGCGTCGGGTGGATCTCGTCGTGCGCCCGCGAACCGGGCACCCGGGCCAGCGCGAAGCCGTCACCGACCTCGACGCCCTTGATGGCCTGGATGCCCATGAGCGCCGCCGCCAGCCGGGCGTCGAGCCGGCGGTCCCAGTGCACATGGCTGCCGAGCCCCACCGGCACCCCGTACGCCAGGACCTCCACCACACCGCCGAGGGTGTCGCCGTCCCGGTGGGCCCGGTCGATCTCCGCCACCATCTCCCCGGCGGCTTCCGGGTCCAGACAGCGCACGGGGTCCCCGTCCAGCCTGGCCGTGTCGTCCGGGGCGGGCAGGAGTCCGTACGGGGCCTTCGCCGCCGCCAGCTCAACCACATGGGAGACGATCTCGACACCGGTGGTCTCCCTGAGATACGAGCGGGCCACCGCCCCCAGCGCGACCCGGGCCGCCGTCTCGCGCGCACTGGCCCGCTCCAGTACGGGCCTGGCCTCGCCGAACCCGTACTTCTGCATCCCCGCCAGATCGGCGTGGCCGGGGCGCGGCCGGGTCAGCGGCGCGCCGCGCGCCAGCCCGGCCAGGGTCTCCGGGGCCACCGGGTCGGCCGCCATGACCTGGTCCCACTTGGGCCACTCGGTGTTGCCGATCATGACGGCCACCGGGGACCCCATGGTCAGCCCGTGCCGGACACCTCCCAGGAAGGTGACCTCGTCCCGCTCGAACTTCATCCGGGCACCGCGGCCGTACCCCAGCCGCCGCCGCGCCAGCGCGTCCGCCACCACTCCGGTGGTGACCGGTACGCCGGCGGGCAGCCCCTCCAGCGTCGCGACGAGCGCGGGGCCGTGCGACTCGCCCGCGGTCAGCCAGCGCAACCTGCTCAACAGCGTTCTCCTCCCGGCTCCACAGCGGGGCCGTACCAGGGTTGTCAGAGGTGTCAGGGGTGTCAGAGGTGTCAGCGGTGGTCGAGGGTCAGACCGCGGAGCCGCTCGTCCCCACGAGCGGGGAGTCGGGGGCGCTCTCGCGGGTACGGAGGAACTCGGCGACCAGGAACCCGAGGTCCAGGGACTGGGACCGGTTCAGCCGGGGGTCGCAGACGGACTCGTACCGCGAGGCCAGGTCCTCCAGGAGCACCTCGTGCCCGCCTCCCGTGCACTCGGTGACGTCGTTGCCGGTGAACTCCACATGGATGCCGCCGGGATGGGTGCCGAGGCTCCGGTGGACCTCGAAGAAGCCCCTGATCTCGTCGAGCACATCGTCGAACCGGCGGGTCTTGTGACCGGACGGAGCCTCGACGGTGTTGCCGTGCATGGGGTCGCACACCCAGGCGACCGGCGCGCCCGAGGCGGCGACCTTCTCCACCAGCGGGGGCAGGATGTCCTGGACCTTGCCCGCGCCCATCCGTACGACGAAGGTGAGCCGGCCAGGCTCGCGGTCCGGGTCGAGCCGGTCGATCAGCCGGAGTGCCGTGTCGGGCTCGGTCGTCGGGCCGAGCTTCACCGCGATCGGGTTGTTGATCCGGGAGAAGTACTCGACGTGCGCGCCGTCCAGGTCCCGGGTCCGCTCACCGATCCACAGCAGATGCCCGGAGGTCGCGTACGGCTTCCCGCTGAACTCGTCGACGCGGGTCAGGGCGGCCTCGTAGTCCAGGAGCAGCCCCTCGTGCGAGACGAAGAACTCGACGGTGTCGACGCCGTGCGGATCGTTGCCGGTGGCGTGCATGAAGTGCAGCGCCTGGTCGATCTCGTCGGCGAGGGCCTCGTAACGGCGTCCGGAGGGCGAGCCGGAGACGAAGTCCTGGTTCCAGTTGTGCACCTGGCGGAGGCTGGCGTACCCGCCGGTGGTGAAGGCGCGGACCAGGTTCAGGGTGGTGGCCGACGACCGGTACATGCGCAGCAGCCGGTCCGGGTCGGGGACGCGTGCGGTGTCGGTGAAGTCGAAGCCGTTCACCGCGTCGCCCCGGTAGACCGGCAGTTCGGTGCCGTCCCGGGTCTCGGTCGGCTTCGAGCGCGGCTTGGCGTACTGCCCGGCGAGCCTGCCGAGCTTCACGACGGGGAGCGACCCGGCGTAGGTGAGGACCACCGCCATCTGGAGAAGGGTGCTGAGCTTGTCGCGGATGGCGTCCGCCCCGACCCCCTCGAAGGTCTCCGCGCAGTCGCCGCCCTGGAGCAGGAACGCCTCACCGCGCGCCACGGCGGCGAGCCGTTCCTTCAGCAGGTCGCACTCGCCCGCGAAGACCAGGGGCGGGGCCGCCTCCAGCTCGTCGGTGACGGCGCGCAGAGCGGCCCGGTCGGGCCAGCCCGGTTGCTGGGCGGCCGGATAGGAGCGCCAGGTGTCCCTGGGGGCAGGGGCCGACCCGTTCGTGGGAATGTCCTTGAGGAAAGAGCGCATGTCATGAATTCGCTTTCTCGAATCAGGGATGACGCGGGGACCCAGAAGATCCAATTGACAGTTCCCAGGCGTCCGGATTCTCCGCGGGCACCAGGTGGCGTGCCACGCTGTCGAGCTTTTCGCAGGTCTCCTCGAATTCCCGCTCGGGAATCGACTGCTCCACGATTCCGGCGCCGGCCCGCAGCCAGGTGCGGCCGTTCTGCCGGTAGACGCTGCGCAGCACCAGGGCGGCGTCCATCGATCCGTCCTGGTCCACGGTGAGGACCGCCCCGCTGTACAGGCCGCGCGGCTCCTCCTCGTGCCGGCGGATCGAGTGGTACGCGGCCTCCTTGGGCACGCCGGACGCCGTGACGGCGGGGAAGACCGCGCCGAAGGCGTCCCAGGCCCGGCAGCCGGTGGCCAGCCGGCCCGACACCCGGGACGCCAGGTGCTGGACGCTGCCCCGTTCGCGTACGGCCATGAACTCGGGGACCTCCACCGAGCCGGGTTCGCAGACGTCCGTCAGCTCGTCGACGCCCGTCTTCACCGATATCGCGTGCTCGTACACCTCCTTGGAGGAGGCGAGCAGATCGGCCCGCAGCCGCTCGTTGGCGAGGAGGTCGGCGGTGAGCGCGCGGGTGCCGGCGAGCGGCTGGCTCACCACCCGGCCGTCCGCCGACACCTGGACGACGATCTCCGGGCTGAAGCCGGCGGCCTCCAGGCCGCCGAGGTCGAGCAGGAAGGACCTGGCGGGGTTGTTCGCCCGGCGTCCCACGGTGTAGGTGCTGATCAGGTCGGTGTCGCCCGGGACGTCCACGACGCGGGAGAGGATCACCTTGTGCAGCTCCCGCTGCTCGATCTCCTCGACCGCGAACTTGACGGCGTCCTGGTAGCCCTGCCGGCCGACCCCGCGGACCTCCATCGGCCTCGGCGGGCGGCTCACCTCGGCGGCCGGGCCCGTGAGCAGGCCGACGAGCCCGCTCAGGGTCTCCTGGTCGGCGGCGCGCAGCCGGGCGTGTCCCTCCGTGAACCGTACCTCCGCACGGGGGATCACCAGGTGCAGCAGGCGCTCGTCCCCCAGGTGGCCGAGGTCGCCGTCCTTGGCGTACGACAGCTCGAAGGCCGCCCAGCCGTAGGCGCGCCAGCCGGCCACGGTCACCGAGTCGAGCAGGCCCTGCACCTGGCGCAGCGGCCGGCCGTCCCAGGGCAGATGGACCTCCGGTTCGTCACCCCGGCGCATCCGGGCGCCGGTCCGGTCCACGGTGATCTCCACGAGGGCGCCGCCCGCGTACGACCAGTCGCCGGCGTGCTCGTAGACCACATGGTCCGTGTGCGCCCCCGAACCGGCGAGCCGGGCCGCCAGGAGCAGCGGTTCCTGCGACAGCTCGACCTGGGTCTCGAAGTAATGCTGTGCCGGGGTGGAACTCATAGGGCTGCTTCCTCTCCTGACATGGGAACCGCACGGCGGCGGGGAATACCTGTGCGGCCGCGTCTGCCGACGGCGGGCACGAGGAATGTGAGGACCCAACGAGAACAACACGCCCCGGGGGAGCGGGCCATGAGCGGCCGGTACTCAGTTCGGGCGGCGGCGCCCGTCGGCCGAGGCGGGCGGCCCGGCCGGCCTCCGGAAAAGGGGTCCAAGTGCGCACTTCCCACGGTTGGACGGTCCGTCCAGCCGTCCATCCGCGGTGCGTTGACACGCCTTCGCGCGGACAAATAGAAAGGCTGGGCCGGCCCTTCGAAAAGCCATGGGAGAAAAACGTGGATTCTCACCAGCATGCGCGGGGTTCCTCACCCGACCCTCCCGACCGGGGCGTGACCGAGCCACCGGTCACGGCGACGGAACGGGCGATCGCCGCGATCTGGTCCGAGGTCCTGGAGGTCTCCCAGGTGAGTGTCGAGGACAACTTCTTCGACCTGGGCGGGCATTCGGTGCTGCTGCACATGGTCCAGGACCGGATCGGCCGGGAGCTGGGGAAGAACCCGCCGCTCGTCGAACTGTTCACGTACCCGACGGTCCGGGCGCTCGCCCGCCGTCTCGACGGCGGCGCACCGGACGACACCCGGCCGCCGTCCCGCGCGGCGCGGGAGGCCACCGGCGGCCGTGCCCGGCTGGAACGGCGGCGGGTCCAGCGGACCCGGCCGGCCTCGGACGAACGGGGTGGGACACGTGAGTGACGGACCGTACGGAGACGGCGAGGGCGACGGCGAGGACACCGGCGCGCACATCGCGGTCATCGGCATGGCCTGCCGGTTCCCCGGCGCCGACGGCCTCGACGCGTTCTGGCGGAATCTGACCGACGGCGTGGACACCGTCACCCGCTCAGCCCCCCGGCCGGTGCAGGGCGGCTCCACCGGCTCCACCGGCTCCACCGGTCCCGCCCGGGAGTACGTCCCGGCGCGCGGTCTGCTGAAGGACCCCGAGTGGTTCGACGCGGGGTACTTCGGCTACTCCCCCCGGGAAGCCCGCATCATCGGCCCCCAGCACCGGGTCTTCCTGGAGTGCGCGGTCGAGGCGCTGGACCACGCCGGGTACGACCCCGAGCGGCATCCCGGCTCCATCGGCGTCTACGGCGGAGGCACCGACACGTCGTACGCCCAGCTCCTGCGGCGGCCGGGCAGCGTACCGGCGGCGACCGACATGGAGATCCTGCTCGGCAACGCCGTGGACTACCTGGCCACCCGGGTCGCGTACAAGCTGGGGCTGCGCGGCCCCGCCGTCACGGTCCAGGCCGCGTGCGCCACCTCGCTGGCGGCCGTCCACACCGCGGTCCAGGCGCTGCTGGCCGGCGACTGCGACCTGGCCCTCGCGGGCGGTGTCGCCGTGCACGCGCCGGCGAAGACGAGCCCGTACGTCGAGGGCGGCATCATCGCCGCCGACGGGGTCTGCCGGACCTTCGACGCCGCCGCGGGCGGAACCGTGGGCGGCGACGGCGCGGGCATCGTGGTGCTCAAGCGCCTCGCGGAGGCCCTGGCCGACGGCGACCATGTGCACGCCGTGCTCCGGGGGACCGCGGTCAACAACGACGGCTCGGACCGGATCGGCTTCACCGCGCCGAGCGTCGAAGGACAGGCCGCCGTGATCCGGGACGCCCAGTACGTGGCGGGCGTGGACCCCGGCACCGTCACCTACGTGGAGGCGCACGGCACGGCCACACCGCTCGGCGACCCCATCGAGATAGCCGCGCTGACCAAGGCGTTCGGGAAGGGCGCCGAGGGGCGGGAGGTCTGCCGGATCGGATCGGTGAAGACCAACATCGGCCACACGGACGCCGCCGCCGGCGCGGCCGGGCTCATCAAGACGGTCCTCGCCCTGGAGCACGCCACCATCCCCCGCAGCCTCCACTTCGACGAGCCGAACCCGCGGATCGACTTCGGGGCGGGGCCCTTCCGGGTGGCGACCCGCACCGAGGAGTGGCGCCCCCGGGGGATGCCCCGGCGGGCCGGGGTGAGTTCGTTCGGCATCGGCGGCACCAACGCCCATGTCGTCCTGGAGGAGGCCCCCGCCCCGGTCGCGGCCGATCCGGCCGACCCCTGGCAGCTGCTGGTCCTCTCGGCGCGCACCCCGGCCGCGCTCGGCGCCGTGACGGAGAACCTCGCCGCCCATCTGCGGGCCCACCCGGAGCTGCCGGTCGCGGACATCGCGTGGACGCTCCAGAGCGGGCGGCGGGTCCACGCCCACCGTGCGTACGCGGTCGTCAGCGGCAGGGAGGACACCCTGCGGGTGCTCTCCGGCGAGGACGGCGCCCGCCTGGCCGGCTCCCCGGGAACCTCCGGGGCCCGGCCGGTGACCTTCCTGTTCCCCGGCACCGGTGCCTTGGGCGAGGTGCACCGGCTGTACGCGGCGGAGCAGGCGTTCTGCCGGGCGGTCGAGGAATGCCACGCCGCCGCGGCGCCCCATCTGGGGGCCTCGGCGACCGAAGCCCTGCGCCGGGGCGAGGGGCACGGCGATCCGCTCCTCGCCGATCTGACCGCCTTCGCCGAGGAGTACGCGCTGGCGCATCTGTGGAGCACCTGGGGCATCCGGCCCGCGACGGTGCTCGGTACGGGGGTCGGGGCGCTGACGGCGGCCACCGTGGCCGGGGCGCTGGACCTCGACGGCGCGCTCCGGCTGGTGCTCGGCCGGGCCCGGCTGCTGAACGGCGCCGACGCGGCGAGCGCACCCGACGGACCGAGCGCACCGGGTACGGAATCGGCGGACCGCTTCCAGGAACTGGTCCGCGAGGCCGGCCCCCGGGCGCCCCGTATCCCCGTCGCCTGCGCGGTGTCCGGACGGCTGCTCGCCCCCGACGAGGTGGTGGAGCGCGCCCGCTGGTCCGTCACCCCGGCGGAGGAGCGGAACACGGAGGCCGCGCTCGCCGCGCTGCTGGCCGAGCCCCACGCCGTCCTGGTCGAGATCGGGGCCGGTGCCACGCTGACCTCCCTGGCCCGCCGGAGCCCCGGCCGTACGGACACACACGTCCTCATCCCCACGCTGACCGGCACCGGCGGTACCGACGAACCCCCGTCGCTGCTCACCGCCCTGGGGGACCTCTGGCTGGCCGGCGCGGCGGTCTCCTGGGACGCGGTCCACGGCGACCGGCGCCGGCTGCGGGTCCCCCTGCCCGCGTACCCCTTCGAGCGGCAGCGCCACCTCGTCGAACTGGCCGAGCCCGACCCCCTGCCGGCCGAGCCCGGGTCCCTTCCGGCGGCGGAAGGCGGCAGTGGCAGCGGCGGCGGACCGGTTCGTGAGGAGACCTCGCTCGTGGTGGCCCGGCTGTACGCGGAGATCCTCGGACTCCCCGAAGTCGGCCCCGACGACAGCTTCTTCGACCTCGGCGGTGACTCGCTCATCGCCGTCCAGCTCCTGACCCGTACCCGCGAACTCTTCGCGGTGGACCTCGACGTCCTGTCGCTGTACGAGGCCGAGACGGCGGCCCAACTCGCCGAACTCATCGACAAGTCGACGGCCGACGGCGACAGCAGCCGATGACCGGCCGTCCCGTGAGGAGTCACCATCGTGGAAGCGACCGCCCCCAGGACCGGCGTGCCCGGCGCGGCCCCGGGCACGCCCTGGCTGATCCGCCGGCAGCGCAGGCCGGACGCCCCGGTCGATCTGTACTGCTTCACGCACGCCGGGGGATCGCCCGGTGAGTACGTCCGCTGGTCCGACCATCTGCCCGACGCGCAGGTCTGGGCGGTCCAGTTGCCCGGCCGGGCGTCACGCCGGGCCGAGCCGCCCTACACCAGGATGAGGCCGCTGGTCGACGCGCTGGTGGGGGCGGTGTCCTTCGACCGGCCGTTCGCGTTCTTCGGCCACAGCCTCGGCGGGCTGGTCGCCTTCGAGGTCGCCAGAGCGCTGCGCGATCTCGGCCGGCGGCAGCCGGAGCGGCTGTTCCTGTCGTCCTGCCCGCCGCCGCCCGTCCCCGTGTCCGACCGCGGGACGCCGATGCACACGCTCCCCGACGCCGAACTGCTGGCCGAGACGGAGCGCCGGTGGGGTCCGCTGCCGGACGCGGTCCGCTCGCACCCCGAACTCCTGGCGATCGTGCTCGGCTGCACCCGGTCCGACGTCGCGGTGTTCGAGACGTACGCGTACGTCCCGGGGCCGCCGCTCGACCTGCCGGTCACGGTCTTCGCCGGCACCGAGGAACGGGACGACTTCCGTTTCGAGGACTGGGGCACCCACACCCGGGGACCGGTCGACCTCCACTTCCTCCCGGGGGGCCACTTCTACCTCCGCGCCGAGCAGCGCGAGCTGCTGCGCCGGGTCTCCGAGAGACTGCCGGGCGCCGCGTCCGCCACGTAACACGCACCAGGACACGGAAACGGAACGGGACACGCGGAGCCCATGGACATGTGAAGCACTGACGGGAGTCGCCATGCGCTACACCACCTTCGGCCGTGACACCGGTCTGCGGGTGTCGGAGTACGCCCTCGGCACGGGCAACTTCGGCACCCGCGCGAGAAGCGACGGGCCCGGCTCCGACCTGCTGTGGGGCAGACGCGGCCCGGGCGCCGACCGGGACGGGTCGCGTACGGTCTTCGAGCGGTTCGCCGAGGCGGGCGGCACCTTCATCGACACCGCGGACTGCTACCAGTTCGGCGAGTCGGAGGAACTGGTGGGGGAGTTCATCGCCGCCGACCGTGACCACTTCGTCCTCGCGACCAAGTTCACCAACGGGGCCTCGCCGCAACCCCATGTCTCCGGCACGGGCAACAGCCGCAAGAACATGGTCCGTTCCGTCGAGGCCAGCCTCAGACGCCTGGGCACCGACTACATCGACCTGTACTGGGCGCACTTCCCCGACACGGTCACCCCCGTCGAGGAGATCCTGGCGGCCTTCGACGACCTCGTACGCGCCGGGAAGATCCTCTACGCCGGGCTCTCCAACTTCCCCGCCTGGCGGGTCTCCCGGGCCGCCGCCATCGCCGAGGCGCGCGGCTGGGCGCCGGTCACCGGCATCCAGAGCGAGTACAGCCTGGCGCAGCGCACCCCCGACCGGGAGCTGCTGCCCATGGCCGACAGTCTCGGCCTCGGCGCGGCCCTGTGGTCGCCGCTCGGCGGCGGGCTGCTCACCGGGCTGTACCGGCGCGGCACCGACGGCTGGACCAGTGAGGGTAAACGGGTGATACGCGGCGGCGACGCCGACCAGCGGGAGGCGATCCTCGACGAGGTGCTGGCCGTCGCGAAGGAGACCGGGGAACCCCCGGCGCGGATCGCCGTCGCCTGGGTGCGGGCCCGCGCCCGGCGGGCCGGCACCGGCTTCGTCCCCGTCATCGGACCGCGGAACGCGGCCCAGCTCGCGGACTATCTGGAGGCCCTGGACATCACCCTCACCGAGGAGCAGGTGGCCCGGCTGGACGCGGTGAGCGCCGTACCGCTCGGTGCGCCCCACGAGGTGAACGCGCTCGCCCTGGACCCGGTGCTCGGCGGGGCCGGAGGGCGGGTGGAGCGGCCCGCCACCCCGGCCGCCTGATGCCGGGGCCGCAGGAGCGGGCGAGCGGGGGCGGCCCGTCGGTGAGCGAACTCGCCGGGGTGTGGCGGCTGGCCTCGTTCCACGACGTCGACCCGGAAGGGAGCACCCGGGAGGGGCCGTTGGGCCCGGACCCGACGGGGCTGCTCTTCTACTCCGCCGACGGGCATGTGTCGGTGACCATGATGCGCGCGGTGGAGCGCGGGGGGCCCGGCGAGGCACCGGTGGAGCGGCCGGCGCGGAGCTACATGAGCTACGCGGGGACCTGGCGGCGGCTCGGGGACCAGGTCGTCCACACCATCACGGTGGCCCCTGACCCCGCGTGGATCGGCACGGACCAGGTCCGGGACCTGACGCTGGACGGCGACCGGCTCACGCTGTACGGCGACGCGCTGGTCGGCCGGCCGCAGCGCCGGGTGCTGGAGTGGCACCGCGTCGCGGGTGCCGGCTGACGGCACCCCCGGGGTGCCCGGGTGCCCCACGGAGGGGGATCTGTGCAGGACCCTCGACGGGCTGGTCGCCAAGAAGGTGATCAGGGGCAGGACCGAGGGGACGCTGGGAGGTGCCCTGGCAGAGGGCTTCTTCGCCCATGCCGTGGTGCTGGTCGAGGGACGCGGGGACGAGGGAGTGATCACCGGTTGCGTGGACCGGTCGGGGATCAACCTGGGCGCGGAGGGCATCAGCGTCATCGAGGTAGGCGTTCCTAGAGGGCTCACTGGCCGAGAGACGGATCAGGACCGAAGTCGACGACCATCATTGTCGCGGTGCCTCCGGGAGGGCTGGTCAGCACGCCGCGTACCCGAACTGCGGTGCCGGTGTCATGGCAGTGGACTGCTGTGTGGTAGTCGTCGTCGGGAAGATCCATCCAGATGGTGCGGCTGCGTCGCTGAAGGAGGGCCTGGACGCCTACCTTGCCCGTTTCGTCGTCCGGGTGCCGCCTGAGGTCCGTCACCAGACCGTAGATCACATGCTCTCGGCTGTAGACGCTCGTCTTGAGTTGGTCGGACACCAGTTCCACGATGGCGATGGCATCGCGATTGAATTCGACCTCAAGCGGAGTACCAGCCGGCGCCGCCGCCACACGAGACCAGTTGAACGTGACGTCCAAGCTGTCAACTGCCTCGCTGTTCACGACCTTCGACAGCGCCTGGCACAACTCATAGGAGACGCCTTCCCCAATGGAGTCGGTGATCTCGCTGGGGGTGGGGATCCGGTCGGTGCTCGCTATTTCCTCCAGTACGCCTAGCGCTCGCGACATGGTGGCGGTGACCCGTCGATCGAAGAGGGTTTCCTCGACTTCGATGTCGATCTGGTTCTGTCCTCGCTCGTACACGTCCAGAGGTGAGCGGGCCTGGCTGATGATGGGCACGATGTACGAGCCCTTACGGGTCTGTCCGAGCCGTACATCGCGGGCTTGTTCCCGTGCTCGGGTGGGGAAGTTACGGAAGTGACCTTGGCGGCGGATGGTGGATGCGGCTGAGGCCACGCGGAGTCGTTTGGCGGACTGAAACAGCTCGAATCCGGCGTCCAGCGGGATGGAGCCGTCTCGAAGGGATGGGTGGGAGGCCCTGAGGTCTGTGACATCGTGGAACACGGACGCGATGGAGTCCTGAACGGTCCGTGTGCCCTCGGAGCTGATGCGCGCCAGGTCTGCGACGAGGATGCGCGCGCGTTTGGCGAAGTCCGGAGCGCCCGGCTTCATGGGCACGAGCACGATTTCCTCAGTCGGTCCCGGCAAGCGCCAGAGCTCCGCTACGTCGCCGCCGGAAACCGTGGACCAGCCGGTGACCTTGAGATAACTCCGGATCTCGTCAGGTCCGAAAGGGAGTTCGTCGGTGGCCATGTCAATTCACCGCCGGCGACCTTGCGGCGGTCGATCTGCGGGGCGAGCTTGAGAAGGTGGTCGGCCATCGCGCCGGTGGGGACCACGATCACGTCGGCGGCCCTCGCTGTCTCGCGCAGGACTTGGAGCTGGTCGCGGTGGGACTCGGCGAAGATCAGGTCGGTGCCGTGGACCAAGGCGATCCTGGGGTGGGCCGGCAGGGCCCGGAGCAGGGCGGGGGTGGCGCCGAAGGTGAGGTGTTGCAGGTGCAGTACGCCGATCTGGGCTGGGTCGATCGCGGTCACCAGCGCCCGGCGCAGGGCTGCGACGTAGCGGCTGAAGGAGGCGCCGTCCAGGCACTTGCCGGCGACCGTCAGCAGGTCGAGCCCGGCGGGGAGGTGGGGGTCGGGGCGAGTGGGGGCCAGCATGAAGGCCCGTGCGGGGATGAGGGGCTTGTCGCCGGTGTAGAGGTCGAGGAAGAGTTCGACGCTGCCGCCGGGGCTTCCGGCTGGGAGGTCGAGGAAGGTGGCGGCCAGCGGCCCCGCGGTCGGGCGGACGAGGGGGCTCACAGCGCTCCTTGGGGGATCTCTTCGTACAGGCGGGAGATGTCGATGCCCTGCGTGGCGGCGTACTTGGCGCGCTGTTGCTGGTAGCTGGCCGGGGCGCCGACAGTGGTGAGGAAGACGAGCTTGCCGAAGGTCATTCCCGGATAGACGCGGGCGGGTTTGGCGGCGCGGATTTCCAAGGTCCAGCGGATCGCGTGGCCCTGGTGCCCGAGTGGGGCGGAGACGTGGACCCAGATGCCGAGGGCGCCGATGGTGCGGTTGCCGTTGAGGAGTTGGGCGTAGGTCTCGGAACCGGTCTTCTCCAGCGTGACGCCGAGGTAGAGCACGTCGGGCTGTAGGACCAAGCCGGAGGCGGGGATGGCCAGTTCGGTGAAGGCGGTGAGGGTGGCGGCGTCCAGGTCGCCGTCGCAGATGCGGATCGTGTCGCCCAGCCGCCAGTCGTAGGCGTTGGGGGACAGGCGTGCCGGGTCGTAGGGCGCGATGGTGATTTCGCCCGCGCTGACGGCGGCGGCGATTGCGGGGCCGGTGAGGATCACGAGGCGACCGCCTGCGCGGGTGCCGCGTCCCGCCAGTAGCGGGAGGGCTGGGGGCCGGCGGCGCCCTGGTACTTGCCTCGGTACCGGTCGACGTCCCCGGTGGCGACGAAGAACATGATCTGCCCAATCTTCATGCCCGCGTACACCCGCAGCGGGCGGATGGGGGAGAGCATCAGCGTCCACTGTCCGTGGAAGCCGATGTCGCCGATGGGCGCGGTGATCTCGACGAATAGCACGAGGCGCCCGACAGAGGAGCGGCCGAAGAGCAGTGGGACGAAGACGTCCGAACCGACCTCCTCGACGGTGTGGCCGAGGTACAGCTCGCCGGGCTGGAGGACGTATCCGGCCGTGTCGATTCGGATCGTGTGCGTGGGGTTGGCGTGGTGGGCGTCGATGACCTTGGTGGCGTACGTCAGCAGGGTGGCGCCCAGGCGGACGTTGTAGCTGTTGGGGTTCGTCTGCTTCGGGTCGAACGGGGTGATGCGAAGGCGTCCGTCGGCAACGGCCGTGTTGATCTCGGGCCCGGTGAGGATCATTGAGCGCCCCCTTGAAGAGCGTCGCCAGAGTCAGCGAACGTGGTCGCCAGGACGCTGCGCACCGCCTGGCCCAGACGAAGTCCGGCTTGATGAGTGCGGCCGCCGAGATAGGTGCCGGCGATGTAGTCGGTGGTCAGCACTATGCGCGCTGTGGGTGGAAGGGGCGTAGGCGCGACTGTCAAGGGGCCGACGCGTTCGACGAGATGAGCGAGCAGCTTGGCGTGGTCCTCGGACTGATCGTCGGGGAAGAAGGCGTGGACGAGCTGGTTGCCGAAGGGCTCGATGGCGAGCAAGTCGCCGAGAGTGAGGACATCGCCGAGCGGTACGGGGCGTAGAGCGGTCTCGTTGAGGATGACCGCGTCCGCTCCGAGGCCGGTGTGCAGGCGGGTGGCGATCTCGTCCAAGAGGAGGCGTCGGTCCAACAGGGTATTGAGATATGGCTCGTTCACGATGCCGAGCCGGCTTCCCAGGGTGCTGCTGATGAGCGCGATTTTCTCCTGCAGTACGGCGAGGTCCTCGGGGATTACGGAGGTGTCGGGGAAGGCGCCTACGCGGGCGGCCCAGCCGGCCCCGGCCGGCTCGGCGGTGGCGTACCCGACGCCGAGTTCGTGGCCCTTGACGACGAGGGTGTCGCCGACGGGCACGGGGCCGTAGGTGTTGCTGTGGCAGTGCCCGGCGAAGATGACGTCCGCGAACGGGCAGGCGGCGGCCAGTTTCAGGTCCTCGTCGAAGCCCGAGTGGGACAGCACCATCCAGGCGTCGGCACGGTGATGGTGCTCCAGCATCACCTCGCACAGGGCCAGGGCCGGGTCGATGACGTGGTGGCCGGTGCGCTGCTCGGCGGGGATCGCGTTGAAGGCTTGCGGGCCGATCACTGCGGTGATGGCGATTTTCCGGCCGCCGATGTGCTCGATGCGCACGCGGTCGAAGAGCGGCTTGCCACTGCTATCGTCTGCGTTCGCGCACACGGTCATCTCGTGCAGCCGCGGTTCGAAGTAGTGCGGCCAGCCGTGGTTTCCGGGGGCGAGCAGGTCGTACAGGCTGGTGAGGATCTCGCGCTCGATCTGCCCCTGGCCGAAGCGGTAGAAGCCGGTGCCTTCGAAGAAGTCGCCGCAGTCCACGATCAGGCTCTCGGCCCCGGCGGCGTGAAGGTAGGCGAGCATTGGCGTGGCCTGGTCGAAGGAGGAGTGGACGTCCGTCGTGGCCGTGATCCGCTGGAGCTGCCGGGTCATGGAGTGACCTCACAGATGTCGGCGCCCAGGGCGTGCAGCTTGGTGGGCAGGTCGGCGTGGCCGCGCCGGAGCTGTTCGAGGCCGCCGAGGGTGGTGACGCCGCTCGCGGTGAGGCCGGCGATGAGCAGGGCCGAGCCCGTGCGGATGTCGGTGGCCTCCACGCCGGCGCCGGTCAGCTGCTGCGGTCCGGTGAGGCGGCATTCGGTGGGCGAGAGCTCGTGGATCTCGGCGCCGAGGCGGGTGAGCTGGGGGAGCAGGTTGCCGTGACGGCCGGGGTTGATGTTGTCGGCGAACAGGTGAGTGCCGGGCAGACCGAGGGCGAGGGCCATCAGCGGTGGTTCGAAGTCGGCGTCCAAGCCGTCGGGGGAGAGCGAGGCGATGGCGCGCAGCGATCGCCCGGTCGGCTCGGCGTCGTGAGCCCGGACGGCGAGAGCATCGTCCTCGGCGTCGGCGGGGACTCCGAGCCAGTTCAAGGCGGAGACCAGGGGAACGACGTCGTCGCCGCGTACGCCACAGATGCGTGCGTCCCCGCCGGTCGCCGCGACCGCACAGGCCAGGGTCCCGGCTTCGACCTTGTCGCCGGGCACCGACCAGACGGTGGTCTCCGTCGGGACGGAAGTGGGTGGTGACAGCGTCAGGACCGACTCACTGACCCGGCACTCCCATCCCGCCACCTGCAACGCCTCTACGACGCTGATCACTTCAGGCGAGAGATTGGGGTGGCCAAGGCACAGGGGCCGGTCGGCTACGACCGCGCGCAGGAGGGCAGCGACGCTCGCCCCACGAGAGCGGAATGGCAGCACCATGGACACGGTTCCGGTCCCACCGGTGGCTGCTTCCACGAGGTAGCCGCGTCCATCGACCGTTGTGCGGTCACCGAAGCGCTCGTAGACGTTGAAGTGCTGCTCCATCCCGCGTTCCCCGATCCGGCAGCCTCCCGGCCAGGGCAGCCGGGCTCGCCCGGACGTGCCGAGCAGGGCCGGTACGAGGTAGTACGAGGCCCGGATGCCCCCCCGGCGGCGACCTCGGGATCGGGGCCTGGCTGGGGCTTGTCGCTCGGCAGGATCACGGTGGTGTGCGGGTCGCTGACCGGACGGGCCGTGTGCCAGCCGGCCTGTTGGAGCAGGGTGAGCATGGTCTCGACGTCCGTGTTCGACGGGACGTTGCTCAGATGCACCGGGCGGTGCAGGGCCGCGGCGGCGGCCAGCAGGGGCAGGGCCGCGTTCTTGGAGCCGTCGACGGTGATGGAGCCGGCGAGTGGGCTGCCGGGTCGCACGGCGACCACTTCTGCGGCGACGGGGGGAATGCGTACGGCTGTCAACGGTCAACTCCTCTGCAGGGGAAGGTGTGATGTGGTGGGTAGTGGGGTGCTGACCTTGAACTCGGCCCAGCAGCGTTTGCCGGGCGGCAGCGGATCGAAGCCGTGGCGGTCCGCGAGTGCTGCGACGAGAAACAGCCCGCGTCCGCCTTCCTCGTCCACATCCGACAGGCTGACCTGTGGGACGGCGGGGTTGGCGTCGTTCACCTCGATCCGCAGTCCCTTGTCGCTCAGGCAGACGCTGGCCGTGATCGGGCCGCCGTTTGCGTGCCGGACCGCGTTCGCGATGAGCTCTGCGGCCACCAGCTCTGCCGCGTCCAGGAGTTCGGGGCCGAGGAAGGCGCCGAAAGTCCGTATCCCGTCCGCGAGCTGCTGGCGCGCGGACGCTGCGGCAGCTGGCGTGCGGGAGACGGGAATCCGGATGTGATGCGCTTCCATGAGCGGCCTCGTGGTCGGTTCGGCCACTCCACGCAACCGCTCCAGAGGTAAGCCGAACCAGTCGGTGTGCCGGGGCTGCATCACTTATGCAGGAGCTGCATCACTGCCATATGCCGCTCGGTTACTCTCGGTTGAGCAGGCAGGATCGGCGACGGCAGAAGGGGCCGTGGCACAGATGGCCGAGGCACAGAGTGAGGCGAGACGGATCGGCGAAGTGATCCGTCAGGCACGCGTGTTTCAGCGGCGCTCGCAGCGGGACGTTGCCGCCGCGCTTGGGTATCACCAGGCGAAGGTGAGCCGCCTGGAGAGCGGCAGGGGTACCGAGGACGTGCGAGTGCTGCGCGAGATCGCGCAAGTACTGGAGATTCCGCCGCAATGTCTCGGCCTCGCCGCCGCTTCTGATGCCAGCCCCGCCGAGCCCGGAACGGAGGACATGCACCGCCGTACCTTCCTTGCCGCGAGCGTCGCCGCGCTCGCGGCTCCGCCGTCGTCGAGCGCGGCACACCACGACCTGATCCAAGTCCTGTTGCCAGGCACGAGCCCCGCGGCGACCGGTCAAGCCCTGGGCCTCGACGAACTGCGGGACCGGGCACGGGCCGTACGCCGGATGTTCTGCACGTGCGACTACGCCGAACTGGAGCAGACCTTGCCGGGTCTGATCGCCGACCTGCGTCAGGCCGCCGGAGGCTCGTCCGGCTCGGCGGAGGTGTCCGGGCTGCTCGCGACCGCCTACCAGACGTCGGTGAGCCTGTTGCTGAAGCGGGCCGATCAGGGCAACGCCTGGCTCGCGGCCGGTCGGGCCATGGCCGAGGCGGAACGGTCCGGGGATCCTGTCGTCCTCGCCGCCAGTGTCCGCGTCCACGCTCACGTCCTTGTGCGGGAGAAGCACACGGCCCAGGCCGTGAACATGGTCCGCCACACTGCCGACCAGCTCACCGGCTCCTACGACCAGCGCTCGCCCCGGTACCTGGCAGCGGTCGGTCTGCTGTTGCTCCGTGGAGCGACCGCCGCCAGCAGAAATGGCGACCGCGACACCACCCAGGACTTCCTCACCGAAGCCAAGGAAGTCGCTCGCTACGTCTCCTTCGACCGGCCGGACGCCTGGGCGAACTTCAGCCCCACCAACGTCGCACTCCACGAGATCAGCGCAGCTGTCTCCTTCGGTGACGCCGGTATCGCTCTGGAAACCGCACGGCCGCTCATGCGGCGGCACATTCCTGTCCCCGAGCGCCGGGCCGCGCTGTGGGTGGAGACCGCCCGCGCCTACAGTCAGCAGGGCAGGCTCGCCGACGGCTACCAGGCCCTGCGCATCGCCGAGAGCTGCGCGGCTCAGGACATCCGCCGCCCGGCCGTACGCGAACTGGTCGCCGACATGGCAGCCCGCGACCGCCGCCGGGCACTGCCCGAGCTGCACCACTTCAGCCGCCAACTGGGAGTGCCCGCGTGAGTGATCAGCCCGACAAGCCGTTCCTCCAGATCGTGGTCTGCGCGGCCGGGGTCGCAGCCGACGTCGGCAAGTTGATCACCGCGGCACAGGAACGGCGTTGGGACGTCGGCGTCATCGCCACCCCGCAAGGACTCGGCTTCCTCGATGCGGAGGCGGTCGAGGCCCAGACCGGCCGCCCCACCCGCTCGGCCTGGCGATCACCGGGCGAACCGCGCCCAACCCGGCCCGCGGATGCGATCGCGGTCGCCCCGGCCAGCTTCAACACCGTCAACAAGTGGGCCGCCGGGATCTCCGACAATCTCGCCCTGGGAGTCCTGTGCGAAGCACCTGCCATGGACATCCCGGTCGCCGTGCTGCCGTACCTGAACTCGGCCCAGGCCGCCCACCCCGCGTACCGCCAGAGCCTGGAACGGCTACGCGAGATGGGCGCCCTGATCGGCTCGTACGAACCGCACCGGCCGAAGGCCGGCGGCGGGGCCGACCGCTACCGCTGGGAGGAAGCGCTGGAACTGCTCGCTCCCAGGCTGTCCGCCCCGGCCTGATCAGCGCCGCCGCGTCGGGGACCCTTGCGGTGGCCGACCAATGGCTGCCGAGGGGCGGACCGGCACGCTGGGCCGTTGCATGGCACTGTGGGCCCTGGCCGCCTGGGCCCAAGGACCGGGAACGTGGCGTTCGCCGAGGCGGCGGATGCGCCAGGTCAGCGCGCGGGCGGGACTGCGGGCGTCGTCCAGGGCACGTTGGTGCAGCGCCTGGCCGAAGACGGCGGCCGCGTTGTGTTCTGCTGCCTCTGCCTCTGCGAGCACGGTGGCGCGTGGCGCCCGTGGCGCCCGGGGCCGTCCCGCTACCCCGGCGCGTCCCCCGCGAACTCCGGCCGCCCCGCAGGCTCCTCGGCCATGGCCAGCCGGGCGTGGCCGAGGAACGCCCGCGCCGCCGGGCTGCCCGGTTCGCCGCCGCGCCAGCCGAGCGCGAGCCGCCCGCGGGGCACGGGAGGCGCGAAGGGCAGCACCCACAGCCGGGCCGGGTGAACGCGCGCGAGGCGTTCGGGCAGGATCGCCAGCCCCAGCCCGCCACCGGCGAGTTCCGCCAGGGTGTTGGGGTTTCCGGCCTCGAAGCCGATCCGCGGGGCGAAGCCGGCGGCGGAGCACGCCTCGTCGAGACTCGCGCGCAGCCCGGTGCCGCGCGGGAGGCTGATCAGCGTACGGTCCCTGAGGTCGTCCGGGGTGATCTCCGCGCGCCCGGCGAGGGGGTCCCCCTGGCACACGGCGCCGACGAGCGCCTCGTCGGCGATGACCTGGGTCAGGACGCCCGGCGACCGGGTGGCGGACAGGCCGATGATCGCCGCGTCGAGCCGGCCCGCCCGCAGCGAGGCGACGAGCTCTTCGGAGTTGGCCTCCGAGAGGGTGATCTCCACCGAGGGGTGGCCCTGGTGGAAACCGGCGAGCAGCGCGGGCAGGTCGATGGCTCCGCAGGAGGGCACCACGCCCAGTGCGACCTGGCCGCGGACCAGTCCGGTGAGTTCGTCGACGGCGAGACGCGTGTCCACGACCGCCGCCAGGGCGGCCCTCGCGTACGGCAGCACCGCCGCGCCCACCTCGGTGAGCCGGACCGCGCGGCCGGAGCGGTCCAGCAGGTCTTCACCGAGTTCTCGTTCGAGGCGGCGGATCTGTGCGCTCACCCCGGGCTGGGCCACCCGCACCCGTACAGCCGCTTTGGTGAAACTCGCCTCCTCGGCCACGGCTATGAAGTACTCCAACTGCCTCAGCTCCATAACTGATGATGCTAGCAGCGAGACGAACCAGATCTTGGACTACTAGTGACCGGTGCCCCAGGCTGTGGACACATGGGCTTGCTCTCCCGCCCGTGTCCTCCGCGCCCGGCGAAAGGAAAAGCACAGTCATGAGTGATCTCCCGGCAGCAGCGTTCCAGGAGCTTTCCGAGCGGGTGGAAGGCCCGGTGTTCCGGCCGGGCCGGCCCGGTTACGACGAGGAGCGCTCCGGATTCCAGACCGCCTTCCGCCACCGCCCCGCGGTGATCGTCGGCGCGGCCGGGGCGGCCGACGTGAGCGCCGCCGTGGCCTTCGCGGCCGAGCACGGACTGCCGGTCGCCGTGCAGGCCACCGGGCACGGGCTGTCCGCCGCCGCCGACGGCGAGGGGCTGCTCATCAGCACCGGCCGGATGGACGGCGTCCAGATCGACCCCGAGGCCCGCACCGCCCGGTTCGAGGCCGGTGTGCGCTGGGAGCAGGTCGTCGCGGACGCGGCCCCGCACGGGCTCGCGCCGCTCAACGGCTCCGCCCCGCACGTGGGCGCGGTCGCCTACACGCTCGGCGGTGGACTGGGGCTGCTGGCCCGCCAGTTCGGGTACGCGGCCGACCATGTGCGCGCCATCGAGGTCGTCACCGCGGACGGGACGGAGCGCCGGGTCACCGCCGAGAGCGATCCCGACCTGTTCTGGGCGCTGCGCGGCGGGCGGGACAACTTCGGTGTCGTGACGAGCATGGAGGTCGACCTCTTCCCGGTCAGCCGGCTCTACGGCGGCGGGCTGTTCTTCCCCGCCGAATCGGTGACGGACGTGCTCACCGCCTATCTGGCGTGGACCGCGACCGTGCCGGAGGAACTGACCTCCTCCGTCTCGCTGATGGCCTACCCGGACCTTCCGATGATCCCCGCCCCGCTGCGGGGCCGTTACGTGGCCCATGTGCGGATCGCCTACACCGGTGACGCGGATTCCGGGGAGCGTCTGGTGGCGCCCCTGCGCGCGATCGGCCCGCGGCTGATCGACAGCGTGCAGGAAATGCCGTACACGGCCTGCGGCACCATTTACAACGACCCGGCTTTCCCGCACGCGTACTACGGGAACAATGTGCTGCTGGGCGAAGTGGATTCCTCGGTGCTGGTCAAGACGGTGCTCGATGTGGCCGGCCCGGAGGCGCCCGCGCTGTGCGTCATCGATCTGCGTCATCTCGGTGGCGCCCTTTCCCGGCCGCCCGCTGTTCCCAGCGCCGTCGGCAATCGGGACGCGCAATTCATCCTGCGGGTGCTGACGCCCCTGGCGGCCTCCGATCTCGATGTGGCCAAGCCCGTGCACCAGAGGCTTTTCGACGCGTTGCGGCCGTGGACCACGGGCCGTTCGCTGAATTTCGTCTACAGCGACGAGGACATGCCCGACCAGACGGGCGAGGTCTATTCGTCCGACGACCGTCGCCGGCTCGCCGAACTCAAGAGCGTTCACGACCCGGCCAACCTGTTCCGCTTCAACCACAACATCGCCCCGGCCGCCGCCGGTTGAGCTGACCGGACCGGCGTCGCGCACGGTACGCGACGAGGCCGGGACGTACCGTGACCGATCGGTGCGGCCGGCCGTGGCCGGGGGGTGCGCGAGCGGGGCTCCCGGCCACTGTTTCCGGACATCTGTTCCGTGACCGGAATGATGCGTTTCCGGGAATCCCCGGCGGGCGGGCGGCGTTGGGGATTCCCGGACAGGTTCTGGCGGCCTCGCGCCGCGCGTGTCCCTCTGGATCGGAGAAGGTATTTGATGATTAAGTTGAAACGGCGCCGGTGACAACGCTGTCATCAGGGCTTCAAGCGGACTCGGGGGGGTCGCGTTGGTCTGCTTTCGCGTGACAAGGTCCCGCTTTGCTCGACTGCGCGACCTCTTCCATTGGTTATCTCATTGAAGAAGGGGGCCGGTGGGAATATGGAGTTCCGTATTCTGGGGCCGGTTGAGATTTCGTACGAGGAACGCTTGGTGTCGCTGGGGGGAAGCAAGCCGAAGTCGATTCTTGCTGCTCTGCTTCTGGCGAATGGAAAAACCATCTCGAACAGCGAGATCAGTGAGGCGTTATGGGGAGTTTCGCCGCCCACGACCGTACAGGCGCAGATTCACACCTATGTGTCCCGGCTGCGCAAGGCGGTCGGCCCTGATGTCACCATCGTGCGCCGGTCGACCGGGTACGTACTGCCGATCGGCCCGGTGAAGCTGGACTACGCGGAATTCCTGCGGCTGTCGTCCCTCGGCCAGGCGGCGCTGCTGAACCAGCGGTACGAAGGGGCTTCCGCCTATCTGTCCGAGGCTCTGGCGCAATGGCGCGGATGCGCCCTCGGGGGAGTGACCTCCCATCTGGCCGACACCGAACTGCCCCGGCTCAACGAGTCGAGGATCACCGTGTTCGAGCAGAAGGCGGAGGCGGATCTGGGGCTCGGGCGCCATGTCGAACTCCTCACCGCCCTCACCGATCTGGTGGAGGAGTTCCCCGTACGGGAGCGGCTGCGCTCCCTGCTCATGAAGGCCCTGTACCGCAGCGGCCGGCAGGCGGACGCGCTGGCCGTCTACTACTCCGCGCGCAAGGTGCTCGCCGAAGATCTCGGCGTCTACCCGAGCCCTTCGCTGAACGCCGTCTTCCAGGGCATCCTCAACGGCGACCCGGAGCTGGACGCGCCGCGCCTGCGGCTGCACACCGTACGGCACCGCCCCGCGGCCGAGGTCCCCGCCAGGATCCCGCCGGACATCGCGGACTTCACCGGCCGCAGGGCCGAACTGCGGGAACTGGCCGACCGGCTCTCCCCGGCGAGCCCCGCCCGGCCCCTGGTGATCACCGGGATGGTCGGATCGGGGAAGAGCGCGCTGGCCGTACGGGCGGCCCACGAGAACGCCGCGCATTTCCCCGACGGGCAGTTGCACGTGGACTTCACCCAGGAGGGGAACCGTATGCGCGGGACCTACGGCGTCCTGGGCGAACTCATCCGCGCGGTCGACCCGGACGTGGCGCTGCCCAGTTCCCTGATCGAGCGGATCTGGCTGTACCGGAGCAACATCGCCAGCCGGAAGATGCTCGTACTCCTGGACAACGTGATGGACGAGAAGCAGGTGCGCCCGTTCCTGCCGGGGGTCGGCGCGTCGCGGGTCATCGTGACGAGCCGGTCCTGCCTGGCCCCGCTGGAGGGGGCCCGTATCACCCGGGTCGGCGCCTTCGACCGTGCCGAGGCCGTCGAGCTGGTGAGCCGGATCGTCGGCGACGGCCGGGTCTCGGCGGAGCCGGTGTCCACGGAAGCGCTGGTCGAGCTCTGCGACCGGCTTCCGCTGGCGGTACGGGTGGCCGCGGCGAGGCTGGCGGCCAAACCCCACTGGCCGATATCCCATCTCGTGGGCCGGATGGTCGACCCCTCACGGAACCGTCTCGACGAATTACGGATCGCCGATTTCGACGTCCGCTCGAAAATCCAGCAGAGCTTCGGCCAGCTCTCCGAGGACACGAGATCGGCGCTCGCCTGGCTGGCCCTCCTGCCCTCAGGCCAGATATCCGCCGTCACCGCGGCGCTCCCCCTTGAGGTGAGCAAGGTCGAGGCCGAGGACATTCTGGAACACCTCGTCGAACACAATGTGCTCAGTGCCTGTGGAGTGGACGAGAAGGGAAACCTGACCTATTCCTTCTCCAGTCTGGTCTGGATGGCCGCCCTGGAAATGCCCGAGCGGTTCGCGTCGATGGGCGGGACGGCCGTCGGCCGCTGTCAGGCGCGGCTCTCCTCCTGAGCCGGGGCCGGGGATCCGCCGGAGCCCCGCGAGCGGGTGAACACCCCTTCAGGCGCGGGGAGTCCGGACGGTCCGGTCGACGACGGGCAGCCTGCGGCGGGCCCGGGCGATCAGCGCGCGGCCGGCCGGGCTGGTGGGCCCGCCGGGCCGCCAGGCGAAGGCCAGACGCCCGCGCAGGGCCGGCCGCGTGATCGGGATCGCCCGCAGCCTCGCCGCCCGCGTCGCGGCGAACGCGCAGGGCAGGATCGCGATCCCCAGCCCGCGGGCGGCGAGTTGGGCCAGCACGTTCAGGTCGCCGGCCTCGAACGCGATCTGGGGTACGAAGCCGAGGCCGGCGCACGCGTCGTCGAGCCGGGCGCGCAGCCCTGTGCCGCCGGGCAGGCTGATCAGCGCCCGGCCGCGCAGCGTGTCCAGCGAGATGGCGGGTTGGACGGCGAGTTCGTGGTCCTTGCTGACCGCGGCGACCAGCTCCTGGTCGTCGACCACATGCATCTCGATGTCGTCCGGGGCCGTGTCCCCCACGCTGATGATCGCCGCGTCGAGCCGTCCCGTACGCAGCCCGTCCAGGAGCTGGTCGGAGGTCTCCTCGCAGAGTGAGATCTCGACCCCCGGGTGGTCGTTGTGGAATCCGGCGAGCAGACCGGGCAGATCCACCTGGTGGGAGGTCACCGTCCCGATGGCGACCCGGCCCCGGAGCAGCCCGGTCAGTTCGTCGACGGTGAGCCGGACGCCTTCCACCGCGGCGAGCGCGGCGCGCGCGTACGGCAGGACGGCCGTGCCCGCCTCCGTCAGCTGGATCGAGCGGCCGGAGCGGTCCAGCAGCTCCTGCCCGAGTTCGCGCTCCAGTTGGCGTACCTGAGCGCTCACCCCGGGCTGGGCCACGTTCATCCTGGCGGCGGCGCGGGTGAAATTCCGCTCCTCGACCACGGCCACGAAGTATGCGAGCTGCCGAAGTTCCATAAGCAGTGATTCTAGCAATGAGATTTACTAAGTCTTGGACTTCTGACAGTTGTTACGCGAGGGTTGCAGGTGAGAGAGATAGGAGTTGATCATGTCCGAAACCCGTCAACGCGCCGCGACGCCCGAGGAACTGGCTCGGCTGTTCGTGGAGAGGGCCAACGCCCGTGACGCCGAAGGACTGGCCGAGCTGTACGCGCCCGACGCGGTGCTCGCCTATCCGCCGGGTGGCTCGACGGTAGGCCGGGAGGCGATCCGCGCGGTCTGGGAGCGGATGCTCGAACACGCGCCGCTCCCGTTCCCGGTCGAGGAGCCGCTGCCGACGGTGCGCCACGGCGACCTCGCCCTCACCTCCACCCGTGACTCCGACAACACGGGCGGCCGGGTGCAGGTCGCGCGTCAGCAGCCGGACGGCTCCTGGCTGCGGATCATGGACCGGCCCGAGGTCCCCAAGGAGTAGGACTCCGCCCGTGGCGGGGGCCGCACCCGGTGAGGTGCCCGGCTCCCGTCACCGTGCCGTTCCGGCCTCGCGGCGCTTCCCGGGCCGGTACGCGCCGAAGGCCGCGAGGAGCAGCGCGAGCGACGCCGCCGCCGGCGGTACGGCGTACGCCCGGGCCGCGGTGGTGTGTTCCGCCGCCCAGCCGCCCAGGGCCGCGCCCGCCGCGATCCCCGCGAGCAGCGCGGTCACCGCCAGGGTCATCGACTCGTTCAGCCGGGCCTCCGGGGTGAGGCGCTGGACGAGGGTCATCCCCGTCACCATCGTCGGCGCGGTCGCCGCGCCCGCCAGCAGCAGCGCCCCCGCCAGCAGCGGCAGCGAGCCCGTGCGCGCCGCGAGCGCCGGCAGGGTCAGCAGCGCCGCCATCGCGGCGACACACAGGAGCAGCCGGACACGCGGACGGCGCGCCGGGGCCAGGGAGCCCAGCAGCAGCCCCGAGACCCCCGATCCGGCCGCCTGGAGCGCGAGCACCGCGCCCGCCCACGCGCCGTGTCCCCGGTCGTCCGCGAAGGCGAGGGTGACGACCTCCGTGGCGCCGAAGACCACGCCCGTGGCGAGGAAGACGGCGAGCAGCCCGGTCAGCGCGGGGGAGTGCAGCGGGGCCAGGGAGGCGGCCGTACGCCCGGCGGCGGGCGGTTCGGTGGCGCGCTGGGCCGCGAAGACCAGGACACCGGTCAGCAGCAGGACCGCACCGGTCAGGGTGCCCGCCTCCGGGAAGAGCGCGGTGCACAGGAAGGCGGCCAGCACCGGGCCCAGCATGAAGCACAGCTCGTCGGCGGCCTGTTCGAAGGCGTTGGCGGTGTGCAGGGCCGCCGCGTCGCCCCGGTGCAGATGCGCCCAGCGTGCCCGGGACATGCCGCCCGTGTTGGGGGTGGTGGCGGTCGCCGTGTAGGCGGCGAAGAGCGTCCAGTCGGGGGCCCCGTACCGTACGCAGAGCAGCAGGGCCAGCGAGCCGAGCACGGCGATCGCGGTGGCGGGGACGGCGACACGGGCCTGCCCGTACCGGTCGACGAGGCGCGCCGTCCAGGGGCCGGCCAGGGCCGTGGCCGCGAGACCGGTGGCGGTGACGGCGCCCGCCAGGGCGTACGACCCGCGCGACCCGGCGATCATGATCACGGCGGCCACGCTGAACATCCCCATCGGGAGGCGCGCGAGCAGATTCCCGGCGGTGAACGCGCGGGCGCCCGGGGGCGCGAAGAGACGGGCGTACGGATGCACACGCCGCCGCGCGCTCCGGCGTGCGGCGCCCTGACGCACCCCGTGGTGTGCGCTTCCGTACCCCTCCTCGCGCGCGGCCAGGACCAGCGTGGAGCCGGTCACCGCCAACAGCGGTGTGTTCGGTCGGACGGGTTCGGGGCGCGGCGCGGTGAACGGACGGGAGCGGGGGAGCGGGGAGCGGGAGTACGGCATGGCCTCACCCTCACGGCCCGCCCCGCTCCCGGTCCAACACCTGATGGGAGGCCGTTCACGCAATCCCGTTGTCAATGGCGGGCGTGGGCTGTTCAATGCCGTGTGCCCAAGGACATCGACCCCCGGCTGCTGCGCGCCTTCACCGTCACCGCCGAAGAGCTGCACTTCACCCGCGCCGCCGCCCGTCTCCACCTCGCCCAGCAGGCCCTCAGCCGCGATGTCCGCCGGCTGGAACGGGAGCTGGGCGTGGAGCTGTTCGTACGGACGACCCGCCGGGTGGCCCTGACGGCGGACGGCGAGCGACTGCTTCCGTACGCCCGCCGGGTGCTCGCGGCCCAGAACGAGCTGCTGGCCGCCCGCACGGGCGAGGTGGCGCCGCTGCTCGTGGACCTCAACAGCGAGGGCATGGTCTCCGGGCGGGTGCTGGCGCGGGCCCGTGAACTCGTCCCGCGGCACGAGCTGATGGCCCGCTTCCGCAGCGGCCTGACCGGCGCCGCCGCGGACATTCTCGCGGGGCGGCTCGACGCCTCCTTCGGCTATGTGGGAGGGCTCGCGCCCGTCCTGCGCGACGCGCTCGGCCACCAGCTCGTCCGGTACGAGCCGATGGCCGTGCTCCTGCCGTACGACCATCCGCTGGCCCGGCTCCCCGGGGTGCCGCTCGACGCGCTCGCGGGGGAGCGGGTGTACGCGGGCGCCGGCAACCCGGGGACCGAGGAGTGGACCGAGCTGGCGCGACGGCTCTTCGCGGGCCGCTCCATCGAGGTCGCCCCGCCCGCGCCGATGGCCGTCGGTGTGGAGGAGTTCCGCCGAGTCATGGCCAAGCATCGCCAACCGGTCCTGACCGTCATAGATTTCCCGGTGATGCCGGACACAGTGCTGCGTCCGCTCATCGATCCCGTCCCTCTGTCGCCGCTCTCGCTGGTGTGGCGCAAAGAGTCGCGTCATCCGGGGCTGGAGGCGCTGCGAGCTGCCGCTGCCGAGCTCGCAGCCGACGAGGGATGGCTCGATCCGGACCCTGCCGATCTCCTCCTACCACTGTTCTTGCATTGATACATCACAACTTGTGAACCGGATCCACACACTCTCTCGGTGCGCTACATTCGTTGCCCGGGTGCGGTGTGGTAGGGGCGCGCGGTGCGAGTGGGGTCTCGGCCGACAAATTCAGCCAGCTTATGTATGCACCTAAATCAGTCAGTGGTGGGGGATGTGCGTACTTCAGTGGAACAGTGGCGCGAAGATGCCCGGACCGGGCACACCTATGAGCCGAACGATGTGACCGTGGAACTGGACGGTCTGGGCCGTCAGCTCTCCGAACTGCCCCCCGGGACCCGTCCCGTGACGCAGCCCGGCACCGGCACGACCATGGGCACCTCCATAGGCACCGGCACCTCCATAGGCACCGGCACCCCCATAGGCACCGACCCGGCCGATCCCCCCGAGGGCCCCGTCTTCGTCGACGAGAGCGGCCGTCGGAGCAAGAAGCTCCGCCGGGCCGGCTGGGTCGTCGCGATCGCCTGCGCCTGCTACGCCGTCACCGTGGTGGCCGCGCTCCTCGGCGGCGACTCCTCCGCCCCCTGGCTCCAGATACCCGGCCTCGCGGACAAGAAGGAGCCGGACGTCGTACGGATACAGCCGGCCCCCACGACCTCCCCGACCGCGGTGTCCAGCGGCGCCGGTCCGACCGCCTCACCCGCGGCGACGGACACCGGCGGCGCCACCGCCCCCCGTACTTCAGGGACCGTGACCACCGGCGACTCGGTCGTCCCCGCCCCGGGCGCGTCGAACTCCGTCCTGCCCCCCGCGGCCTCCGGGGCCCCCGGCGACACCGATCCCGACCCCGGCCCCGGCAAGAGCGACGACACCGGGACCGGCACCTCCGGCGGCGCGGGCTCCGCCGGCGCCGGGGGCCAGGACCCGACCCCCACCACCAGCGACATCAGCTCGCCGCCCGCCGATCCCAGCCCTCCCGTCGAGACACCGTCCGTCGACGACGGCGGCCAACTGGCAGCGGAAGGCGCGCGGTAGATGACCTCCTCAGGCAGGCGGGCCCAGCACCACCGCGGCACCAAGCCCCGAAGAAGCGCCGGGCCCGCCCGGCGGCGCAGGCTGCCCATGCGCTATCTGCTGCCCTCGCTCGTCCTCGTCGCGCTCGCCGCCATGCTCATGCTCCGCGGCTACGTCCACAGCGAGATCCTCGCCGACCACCGCGTCCGCCCCCCGGCCGCCACCGACGAGGTCCCCCGCCACATCCTCGAAGGCGGCCCCGTCATCGACGCGCGCGGCTCCGAGGCCGCCCGGTCGATCGACATCCCCGACCGCAAGCTCGTCCTCACCTTCGACGACGGCCCGGACCCCGAGTGGACCCCCAAGGTCCTCGACGAACTCAAGAGGTACAACGCCCACGGCGTCTTCTTCGTCACCGGCACCATGGCCTCCCGCTACCCCGAGCTCGTCAAGCGCATGGTCGACGAGGGCCACGAGATCGGGCTGCACACCTTCAACCACCCCGACCTCTCCTACCAGACCCGGTCCCGGATCGACTGGGAGCTGACCCAGAACCAGCTCGCGCTGGCGGGCGCCGCCGGGATCCGCTCCTCGCTCTTCCGGCCCCCGTACTCCTCCTTCGCCGACGCCATGGACAACAAGTCGTGGCCGGTCACCCAGTACATCGGCAGCCGCGGCTACATCACCGTCCTCGACAGCCTCGACAGCGAGGACTGGAAGCGCCCCGGCGTCGACGCGATCATCAAGGGCGTCACCCCCAAGGGCCACGAGGGCTCCATCGTCCTGATGCACGACTCCGGCGGCGACCGCTCCCAGACCGTCGAGGCGCTCGGCCGCTATCTGCCCGAGATGCGGAAGCGCGGCTTCACCTTCGCCAACCTCACCGAGGCGCTCGGCGCGCCCAGCGCCCATACCCCGGTCACCGGCGTCGAGTTGTGGAAGGGCAAGGCGTGGGTCGCCGCCGTGGCCCTCTCGGACAACCTCACCGGCGTCCTGGTCGCCGGGCTGGCCGTGATCGGCTTCCTGGTCATCTCGCGGTTCGGGCTGATGCTGGTGCTCTCCTTCGCGCACGCCCGCAAGGTGCGCCGGCGCGACTTCCGCTGGGGCCCGGAGGTCACCGAACCGGTCACCGTCCTGGTCCCCGCGTACAACGAACGTGAGTGCATCGCCAATACGGTCAACTCCCTGATGGTGAGCGACCATCCGATCGAGGTGATCGTCATCGACGACGGCTCGACCGACGGGACCGCCGACATCGTCGAGGCGCTCTGGCTGCCCAATGTCCATGTCGTACGCCAGCACAACGGCGGCAAACCGGCCGCACTCAACAACGGCATCGCGCACGCCGGCCACGACATCGTCGTGATGATGGACGGCGACACCGTCTTCGAACCGTCCACCGTACGGGAGTTGGTGCAGCCCTTCGGCGACCCGCGGGTCGGCGCCGTCGCGGGCAACGCCAAGGTCGGCAACCGCGACACCCTGATCGGGGCCTGGCAGCACATCGAGTACGTGATGGGCTTCAACCTCGACCGCCGTATGTACGACGTCCTCGGCTGCATGCCCACCATCCCCGGCGCGATCGGTGCCTTCCGCCGCCAGGCGCTGGACCGCGTCGGCGGCATGAGCGACGACACGCTCGCCGAGGACACCGACATCACCATGGCCATGCACCGGGACGGCTGGCGCGTCGTCTACGCCGAGCGCGCCCGCGCCTGGACCGAGGCCCCGGAGTCCGTGCAGCAGCTCTGGTCCCAGCGCTACCGCTGGAGCTACGGCACGATGCAGGCGATCTGGAAGCACCGCCGCGCCCTCGTCGAACGCGGCCCCTCCGGCCGCTTCGGCCGCGTCGGACTGCCGCTGGTCTCCCTCTTCATGGTGCTCGCGCCGCTGCTGGCCCCGCTGATCGACGTCTTCCTCGTGTACGGCCTGGTCTTCGGCCCCACACAGAAGACCGTCGGCGCGTGGCTGGGCGTCCTGCTCGTCCAGGCCGTGTGCGCCGCCTACGCCTTCCGGCTCGACAGGGAACGTATGACACACCTGATCTCACTGCCCCTCCAGCAGATCCTGTACCGGCAGCTCATGTACGTGGTGCTGCTCCAGTCCTGGATCACCGCACTCACCGGCGGCCGGCTGCGCTGGCAGAAGCTGCGCCGCACCGGTGTGGTGGAGGCGCCAGGATCGATCCCGGGCCGGGCCGCACGGGACGCGGAGCGGAGGCCGGTCGCGTGAGCCACCACTCCGTGAACGCGGGTACGGGCGGCAGGGGAGGTACGGGAGGGTTCGGGGGCGGCGGAGGCATGGGCGGTACGGACGCGACCCCCGCGTACGGCCACCCGGCCCTGACCCCGGGCCCGGCCGGGCCCGCCGCCGCACCGCCCACCGCCCCGCTCCCCAAGCCGCCCGGCCGGGACCGCTATCTCGACCTGCTGCGCGCGGTGGCACTGGTCCGCGTCGTGGTCTTCCACATCTTCGGCTGGGCCTGGCTGACGATCCTCTTCCCTTCCATGGGCGTGATGTTCGCGCTGGCCGGGTCCCTGATGGCCAGGTCGCTCGCGAAGCGCCCCCCGTGGAGCGTTCTGCGCGGCAGGCTGCGCAGGCTGCTGCCGCCGATGTGGGCGCTGGCGCTGATCATCGTGCCGGTGATGTTCCTGATGGGCTGGAAGCCGGTGCGCGAGGAGGGGCTGTGGGGCATCGTCAGACTGCTCAACTACCTCGTGCCGATCGGCGCCCCGCCGTACCCCTTCGAGAGCGGTGACGGCAGTGGCATCCTCGACACGACATGGGCCCAGGACTCGGCGGGCCCGCTCTGGTACATCCGTGCCTACCTGTGGTTCGTCCTGCTCTCGCCGCTGCTGGTACGGGCGTTCCGCCGGGCGCCGTGGGTGACGCTGCTCCTCCCCGTCGCCCTGACGGCCGTCATCGGCACCGGACTGGTCGAGGTCCCCGGCGAGTTCGGGATGGCGCTCACGGACTTCGCGGTGTACGGCGCCTGCTGGGTGCTCGGCTTCGCGCACAACGACGGCATGTTCCAGAAGGTGCCGCGCTATCTGACCGTCTCCCTGGCGGCCATGACGATGGCGTTCGGCCTGTGGTGGGCCTCGGGCCATCTCACCGCCGAGGGCTGGAACCTGGACGAGATCCCGCTCGCCCAGGCGACCTGGTCGCTGGGGTTCGTGGTGATCCTGCTCCAGTACTCGCCGTCCTGGCACGAACTGCCGGGAAAGCTCAAGCAGTTCGACTCGACCATCACCCTGGCCAACAACCGGGCCGTGACGATCTACCTCTGGCACAACCTGCTGATCATGATGACGTACCCGCTCATCGACCAGCTCTGGAACATCCCGGGGTCCGAATCCTTCGCCACGGAGCTGGACTCGTTGTACAACGTGCTGCCGCTGGTCATGGTGTGGCCGATGATCGGGCTGATGATCCTGGCCGTCGGATGGGTCGAGGACCTGGCGGCACAGCGCCGGCCCAGGCTGTGGCCGAACGGGGAGAAGCGGACCAGGGGCACCCGCGGACGCTGATCCGATGGCCCCTCGGCCCCTCAGCCCGCGTACGCCGAACTCTCCCGGACGACCAGCGAGGGCGTCAGCAACACCTGCTCCGGCGCGCCCCGCGGCTCCTTGATCCGGGCGAGCAGCAGCCGGGTGCAGGCGCGGCCCACCTCGGGCAGCGGCTGGCGCAGGCTGGTCAGGCCGGGGGTGAGCAGCCCGGCGGCGGAGGAGTCGTCGAAGCCGACGACGGCGACATCGCGCCCCGGCGTACGGCCGCTCTCCAGCAGCGCCCGGTAGCAGCCGAGGGCGAGGGTGTCGCTGACCGCCACCACGGCCGTCGTACCGGCGGAGAGGAGCGGGGCCACCGCGTCCCGCGCCGCGCCGACCTCGTTCGCCGCGGACGCCCGCAGACCGCGTACGGGGAGCCCGTGGCGGCGCATCGCCTCCCGCCAGCCCCCGGCCCGGTCGTCGCCCACGCCGGAGCCCTTCGGCCAGCCGAGCAGGGCGATCCTGCGGTGGCCGAGCGCGACGAGGTGGTCGACGGCGGCCGAGGTGCCGTGGGCGCCGTCCACGTCCACCCAGTCCCCGGCGGGCCGTGCCGACCACGGGCGGCCGAAGGCGACGAAGGGGACACCACGGCCCCGCAGCCAGTCAGGGCGGCGGTCGCCCCGGAAGGTGTGGGTGAGGACGAAACCGTCGACCGGCTGCTCCCGCAGCAGCTCGGCGTAGCAGTCCGGCTCGTGCTCGGCCCCGGCGGGCGCGGTGAAGAGCAGCACCCGGTACCCGGCCTCGTTGGCCGAGCGCGAGAACGCGTGCAGGAAGTGGTCCATCACCGGCCCCGAGTCCCCGTGGGTCATGGGGTGGACCCCGTATCCGATCAGCTTGCTGGACCGCGTCCGCAGGGCGCGCGCGGCCTGGTGCGGCCGGTAGTCCAGCTCGGCTATCGCCCTGCGGACCCGCTCCAGGGTCGGCGGCGCGAGAAGTTCGGGGGCGTTGAGCGCGTTGGACACGGTCTGCGGCGACACCCCCGCCCGCTGGGCGACCTGGGCCAGGGTTGGGGGCCGGTCGCCCCGGCCGGTGGCTCTCGTCGTCGTACGCGCCATGCGGTCCCCTTCGCGTCGGGGCGCGCGCCGGCCGCTCCAACGCACGCTGAGTCACCCCGAGTTGGAACAGTAATCGGCGCGCGAGGGAGAGGGACGCGGATTTTCGCCGGTCACCGGGGCCCCGGTCCGCCCGAGCCCTCTCTCGGGGTCCCGCTCACAGCGGTCCCCCGCCCCGGGTGAGAGCAAGGTTGCGCGGCGGTCATTTTGCGGCACGGGGGCGAAACGCGGCGTATCTACGGTCGGAATCACCTACCGAACCCGTCCGTGGAGGCGTGATGACTGCCCCGATCACCACCGTCGCAGCACGTAAAGGGGGCCGCTGGATCGAGCACTGGGATCCGGAGGACGAGACCTTCTGGCGCGGGACGGGGGAGCGGACAGCCCGGCGCAATCTGCTCTTCTCCGTGCTCTCCGAGCACATCGGCTTCTCCATCTGGACCCTGTGGTCCGTGATGGTGCTGTTCATGGGGCCGGAGTACGGCGTCGACCCGGCCGGGAAGTTCTTCCTGATCGGGACCGCCACCCTGGTCGGCTCGATCGCCCGGGTCCCCTACACCTTCGCCGTCGCACGGTTCGGCGGGCGGAACTGGACAGTCTTCAGCGCGCTGCTGCTGCTCCTGCCGACCGTCGCCGCGTTCGTCGTCATGGAGCCCGGGACCTCGTACACCACCTTCATGGTGGTCTCCGCGCTCACCGGGGTCGGCGGCGGCAACTTCGCCTCCTCCATGACGAACATCAACTCCTTCTTCCCGCTGCGCAAGAAGGGCTGGGCCCTCGGCCTCAACGCGGGCGGCGGGAACATCGGGGTACCGGTCGTACAGCTCGTCGGGCTGCTGGTGATCGGGGTCGCGGGCGCCGCGCACCCCCGGATCGTGCTGGGTGTCTACATCCCCCTGATCATCGGCGCCGCCGTCTGCGCCGCGCTGTTCATGGACAACCTCGCGCCCGTCAAGAACGACACCGGCGCCGCCAAGGAGGCCGTACGCGACCGGCACACCTGGATCATGGCGTTCCTCTACATCGGGACGTTCGGGTCGTTCATCGGGTACAGCTTCGCGTTCGGGCTCGTCCTCCAGACCCAGTTCGGCCGCACCCCTCTCCAGGCCGCCTCGATCACCTTCATCGGGCCGCTGCTCGGCTCGCTGGTCCGGCCGGTCGGCGGGACGCTCGCCGACCGGCACGGCGGCGCCCGTATCACCCTGTGGAACTTCGCCGCGATGGCCGCGGCGACCGGTGTCGTGATCTTCGCCTCCGTGATCGAGTCGCTGACCGTCTTCCTCGTCGGATTCGTCGCGCTGTTCCTGCTCACCGGGCTCGGCAACGGCTCCACGTACAAGATGATCCCCGGCATCTTCCAGGCCAGGGCGCTGGAGCAGGGGATGTCAGGGGAAGCCGCCGCCGCGTACGGACGCCGGCTCTCCGGGGCTTCCATGGGACTGATCGGAGCAGTCGGCGCACTCGGCGGGCTGGCGATCAACCTCGCCTTCCGGCAGTCCTTCCAGACGGCGGGGACCGGCACCTCGGCGTTCGTCGCCTTCCTGGTCTTCTACGCCTGCTGCTTCGTCCTCACCTGGGCGGTATACCTTCGCAGGGCGCCCGTCAGCTCCGTAAAGGCGGAGAGCGAGCCCAGGCTCAGCTACGCGGAGGTGTAGACCGGAGCCGGACGTAACACCGGCGAAATGGTGGCGTACCGGGCCTGTCACGCACGGTTGACAGGCTCGGTCGTCTTGCCCGGTGCGACAGATTCGCGTGCGAGTGCGAAGGTGGCGCAAGCGGGAGAACGGCGGGAGGAGATACGTGGACGATCAGGGGCACGGCCCGCTCGCGGGATTCACCATCGGGGTCACCGCGGCCCGGCGCGCCGACGAACTGGGGGCGCTGCTCCAGCGCCGCGGCGGCTCCGTCGTGCACGCGCCCGCCCTGCGCATCGTGCAGCTCGCCGATGACGCGGAGCTGCTGACCGCGACGAAGGAGCTGATCGGGCAGGTGCCCGACGTGGTCGTCGCCACGACCGCGATCGGATTCCGCGGCTGGATCGGCGCGGCCGACGGCTGGGGTCACGGCGAGGACCTGCTCTCCTGCCTGCGCGGCGTCGAGCTGCTGGCCCGCGGGCCCAAGGTGAAGGGCGCCATCCGGGCCGCCGGGCTCACCGAGGCGTGGTCGCCCGCCTCCGAGTCCATGGCCGAGGTCCTGGACCGCCTCCTCGGCGAGGGCGTCGAGGGGCGCCGTATCGCCCTCCAGCTCCACGGCGAACCCCTGCCCGGCTTCGTGGAGGCGCTGCGGGCGGGCGGCGCCGATGTCGTGGTCGTCCCCGTCTACCGCTGGATGCCGCCGGAGGACCTCGCCCCGGTCGACCGGCTGATCGACGCGACCGTGGCCCGCTCCGTGGACGCCGTCACCTTCACCAGCGCGCCCGCCGCCGCCTCGCTGCTCTCCCGCGCCGAGGAGCGCGGCCGGCTCCCCGAACTGCTCGACGCCCTCCACCACGATGTGCTGGCGGCGTGCGTGGGGCCGGTCACCGCGCTGCCGCTCCAGGCGCGGGGCATCGACACCGTCCAGCCGGAGCGCTTCCGGCTCGGCCCGCTCGTCCAGGTGCTCTGCACGGAGCTGCCGGGACGCGCCCGTACGCTGCCGGTCGCGGGCCACCGGGTGGAGATCCGCGGCCACGCGGTCCTCGTCGACGGCGAGTTGCGGCCGGTGCCGCCCGCCGGTATGGCGCTGCTGAAGGTGCTGACGCGGCGGCCGGGCTGGGTGGTGTCGCGGGCGGAGCTGCTGCGCGCGCTGCCCGGCGCGGGCCGTGACGAGCACGCCGTCGAGACGGCGATGGCCCGTCTCAGGACGGCGCTGGGCGCCCCGAAACTGATCCACACCGTGGTCAAGCGCGGCTACCGGCTGGCGCTGGACCCGTCGGCGGACTCCAAGTACGCCGACGTCTGAGCGGCGGCCGCGTCCGAGCGGCGGCGGCTGCCCCGGCGCCCGAGGCCCGCGCGACGGAGGTCCGTACAACGGAGGCCCGCGCGACGGAGGTCCGTACAACGGAGGGTCCGTACAACGGATGGCCGCGCGCCGGAGGCCCGCGCGCCGGACCTCCGGAAAAGCGGGCCGTGAGGTCCGGACCTGCCTGGGTACCGTACGGAGATGGCCTCTGACTCCCCGATCCTCATCCGTCCCGCCGCCCCGGGCGACGCCCAGCAGGTGGTGGAGGCGCTGCTGCGCAACCGTGACCACATGCGCCCCTGGGGCCCCATACGTCCCGCCGACTTCTTCACCGCGCAGGCCCAGGCCCACCGGATCGCCGACCCTTCCGTCCGGATCTGGCACCTCAGGGACGGTGACCTCGTCGTCGGCCAGGCGGTCCTCTCCACCATCGTGCTCGGGCCCTTCCGCAGCGCGAGCCTCGGCTACTGGGTGGACGCCGGGTACACCGGACGCGGCCTGGCGACGCGACTGGTCGAGGAGGTCTGCCGGGCGGCCCGGGACGATCTGGGGCTGCACCGCGTCGAGGCGGCGACCGTTCTGGCCAACGTCGCCTCCCAGCGCGTGCTCCGCAAGTGCGGCTTCGAAATGATCGGCACCGCCCCGGACTACCTGCACATCGACGGCGCCTGGCGCGACCACCATCTCTTCCAGCGCATCCTGCACAACGGCCCGCCGAACACCGCCCCCTGACACCGGCTCGGACAGCGGCGGTGGCGGGGGTTCCGGCGGCGCCGCCTTGCGGGCACTCTGGGAAGGGCGGCACCCGGGGCGGCACCCACGGTGACATCCGAGGCGGTGACAGGCGCATGGCGGCGGGCAGGACAGCGGGCAGGGCGGGCACGGGCGCGTACGGCTGGCGGTACGACTCCGGGCGGGTCTGCCTGGACCTGGTGGCCACCGCGGAACCGCCCCCGGGAGGCCGGGGGCGGCTCGACGGCGCCGTACCCCTCGGCCGGTGGCTGCTCGGCGCCGGACTGCTGCCGCCCGGCACCCCGCTCGCCGGGATCGACGCCCGCTGGGTCCGCTCCTTCACCGAACTCCGCGACGGCATAGGGCGGTTGGTACGAGCCGAGCTCGACGGCCGGCAGGCGCCCGCCGCCCTGGAGCGGGTCAACGCGCTGGCGGCCGGGGCGCCGCCGGGCATCAGGGCCGTACGGAACGACGCGGGCGTCCTCGTACGCGCCCCGATCCCCGAGCCGGAGTGTGCCGCGCTGCTCGCCGCCGTGGCCAGGGACGCCGTGGAACTCCTCACCGACCAGGAGGCGCGGGCCCGGCTGCGGCGGTGCGAGGGCGACCGCTGCCGGCGCGTCTATCTCGACACCTCGCGGGGGCGGCGCCGCCGCTGGTGCTCCAGCGAGGTCTGCGGGAACCGCGAACGGGTCGCCCGGCACCGGCGCAGGACGGCCCTGACCGAGGCATGAGCATCCCGGTGTCCCCGGGAGCCCCGTAACGCCCAAAGGCGGCACAGACGGCGGTTCGGCACACTCCGGGTGGCCGGACAAGGGGGCCTCTCCGGCCGATTCCATAGGGTTCTTGCGCTATTTCAAGCCAACTCTGCGCGCCCTCTTTGCGAGTCATGGACATCTCCTCCACGAGTTCTGCACGAATCCCGGGGTGCGGCAACGATCGGTGTGCGAGCCGCCCAGAGGGCGTGGGAGCGCGCCCAAAAGATCTTGAAAGATTTTTCGGAACGGTTGAGCACCGCTGGTCGGGCTTCCGTAGTGATGAGGGAGAAGCAGCCATGAAGGTATCGACCGGGAGGTTTAGGTGCGCAAGGATGCGGCCGTGGCCGATGACCGCCCTCACCGGGCCCGACACCGGAGCGCGACACCGCGCACCAACACTCCCGCACCAGACGAGGAGTTGATGCGAGCCCTCTACCGGGAACATGCCGGACCGCTGCTCGCCTACGTCATGCGTCTCGTGGCGGGCGACCGCCAGCGAGCCGAGGACGTCGTGCAAGAGACGCTCATCCGTGCCTGGAAGAACGCCGGTCAGCTCAACCGGGCGACCGGCTCTGTCCGACCTTGGCTGGTGACGGTCGCCCGGCGCATCGTCATCGACGGACACCGCAGCCGGCAGGCCCGGCCGCAGGAAGTCGATCCGTCGCCGCTGGAGGTCATGCCCGCGGAGGACGAGATCGACAAGGCGTTGTGGCTTATGACGCTCTCAGATGCCCTTGAGGATTTGACCCCCGCCCACCGGGAAGTACTCGTGGAGACGTACTTCAAGGGGCGTACCGTCAACGAGGCGGCCGAAACACTCGGCATACCCAGCGGGACCGTGCGTTCCCGTGTGTTCTACGCACTGCGTTCGATGAAGCTCGCGTTGGAGGAAAGGGGGGTCTCGGCATGACCACGCACGAGCAGTACGGACTGGGCGACGAAAGTACTGTGCATGAAACCGTCGGCGCGTATGTTCTCGGCATTCTGGACGATGTCGACGCCTCCATCTTCGAAGCGCATCTGGCCGGGTGCCGGATCTGCGCGGTCCATCTGGAGGAGTTCTCCGGGATGGAACCGATGCTGGCCATGCTGGCGGACAACCCGGACCCGTTCGGCTCCATGGGGCCACCGGGCTCCCTCGCCTCCGTGTCCTCCATCAGCCCGCAGGCCCCGCCGCCGGTCCCGCTCTCCCAGCTCCCGACACCGTCCGTCTCCGTACGGCCCAGCCCCCAGCTTCTCGACAAGCTGGTCGACGAGGTGGCCGCGAAACGCGTCAAGCGCAAGCGCCGCGGGCTCTACCTCGTCGCTGCCGCGGCCGCGCTGATCGTCGGCGGTCCCGTCGCGGTCGGGGTCGCCACGCAGGGCGGCGGCAGCGGCAGCACCAACATCGAGGCGCGCTCCACCCCGGCGAAGGAATTCGGCCAGATGACCCACAGGGTCGGGGCCACGGACCCGACCACGAAGATCAGCGGGACCGTCGCCATGGAGGAGAAGCTCTACGGCACGCTGATGACCCTGGAGCTGAAGAACATCAAGGGGCCGCTGAAGTGCAGCCTGATCGCCGTCTCCAAGACGGGTGAGCAGGAGGTCGCGACGTCCTGGTCCGTGCCCAAGTGGGGGTACGGCATCCCCGACAGCACGAACGAGGACGCCAGGAAGCCGCTCTACATCCAGGGCAGCACGTCCATGAGCCCCAGCGAGTTCGATCACTTCGAGGTACGGAGCTTCGACGGCAAGCGACTGCTGGACATCGACGCCTGACATACGTGCCCCCTTCGCGTACGGTTGACGGCTGCCCGACGCACGTCATGAAGGGGGCCTCGGTGGCCGCGCAGGATGCCGCTGTTGAATCCGCTGGACCCGCCGTCGATCCCGGACGCGACACGGGGCACGACTCCGTACGCGCCCGTGAGATCGGCGTCGAACAGCACCATCTCGACCAGGTGTACCGACGCCTGGAGGAGAAGATCCACGAGGCGGAGTTCCTGATGAACGACGCCGCCAAACGGGGGCAGGTCGGTACGCCGGGAGCCCTCGCCGAACGGGACGCCCAGGTCTTCCGGGCCGGGATCCACCTCAACCGGCTCAACAACGAGTTCGAGGATTTCCTCTTCGGCCGGATCGACCTCCTCCAGGGCAAGGACGGCCGGAAGGGCCCGGACGGCGCCTACACCTCGGTCGAGCCCGCCGACGACGCCATCGGGCCCGACCGTACGGCCGCGATCGCCGAGACCCTGCACATCGGCCGGATCGGGGTGCTCGACTCCGACTACTCGCCGCTGGTCATCGACTGGCGCGCGCCCGCCGCCGCGCCGTTCTACCGCGCCACCCCGGTCGACCCCGGCCGGGTGGTACGGCGCCGGGTCATCCGCTCCAAGGGCCGCCAGGTCCTCGGGGTCGAGGACGACCTGATGCGCCCCGAGCTGACCGCCTCGCTCGGCGGCGACACGCTGGCCGTGATCGGCGACGGCGCGCTGATGGCGGCCCTCGGGCAGGCCCGCAGCCACACCATGCGGGACATCGTCTCGTCCATCCAGGCCGAACAGGACCTGGTGATCCGGGCGCCAGCCGCCTCCGTCACCGAGGTCTCCGGCGGCCCCGGCACCGGCAAGACCGCCGTGGCGCTGCACCGCGCCGCCTACCTGCTCTACCAGGACCGGCGGCGGTACGCGGGCGGCATCCTGATCGTCTCGCCGACGCCGCTGCTCGTCGCGTACACCGAGGGCGTGCTGCCGTCGCTGGGCGAGGAGGGGCAGGTCGCGATCCGCGCGGTCGGCTCGCTGGTGGACGGCGCGGAGGCCACGGCGTACGACGAACCGGCCGTCGCCCGCGTCAAAGGCTCGGCGCGGATGCTGAAGGTGCTGCACAAGGCCGCCAGAGGGGCGCTGGAAGGCGGTACGGGGCCCGCCCCGGCACCCCGGCCCCGGGCGGGCGGTCCGGTGGGCCAGCTCGCGTTCGGTGACCCGGAGGGGGAGGAGGCCGCCGACGAGGACGACACGCCCGGCGTGGCGGTACGGACCGATCTGCTGCGGGTCGTCGCCTTCGGCCGCCGCCTCGAACTGGAGGCGGACGAGCTGCGGCGCATCCGGCACACCGTGCTCGGCGGCACCGCGCCCGTCAACCTGCTCAGACCCAGGGCCCGAAGACTCCTGCTGGACGCCCTCTGGTCGCGCTCCGGCTCCGCCGGCCGCCACACCGACCCCGAACTGGCGGCCGAACTGCGTTCGTCCTTCGACGAGGACATCACCTCGGAGGACTCCTTCACCGCCTTCCTGGACGCCTGGTGGCCCGAGCTGACCCCGCGCGGGGTGCTCGCCGCGATGGCCGACGAGCGCCGCCTCGGCCGCTGGTCCCGCCGTGTCCTCAACCCGGGCGAGACCCGGCGCCTGGCCCGCTCGCTGAAGCGGCTGGGCCCGGACGGCACGGGCCCGCTCTCCGTGCACGACGTGGCCCTCCTGGACGAGCTGGAGACCCTGCTCGGCGCGCCGCCGCGGCAGCGCAGGCGCCGTGAACTCGACCCGCTGGACCAGCTCACCGGTCTTCAGGAGCTGATGCCGCAGCGCGAGGAGTCGCAGCGCGAGCGCGCCGAGCGGCTGGCGGCGGAACGTACCGAGTACGCGCATGTCATCGTCGACGAGGCGCAGGACCTGACCCCCCTCCAGTGGCGGATGGTCGGCCGCCGCGGCCGGCACGCCACCTGGACGGTCGTCGGCGACGCCGCCCAGTCCTCCTGGTCGGACCCGGACGAGGCGGCGGAGGCCAGGGACGAGGCCCTCGGCACCCGGCCGCGCCGCCGCTTCACCCTGACGGTCAACTACCGCAACCCGGCCGAGATCGCCGAACTGGCCACCAAGGTCCTGGCGCTCGCGATGCCCGGGATGGAGGCGCCGCGCGCGGTGCGCTCCACGGGCGTCCGGCCGCGCTTCGCGGTCGTCGAGGACGGGGACCTCGCCCGCGTCGTGCGGGCGGAGGCCCAGGCGCTGCTGGACCGGGTCGACGGCACGGTGGGCGTCGTCGTCGCGATGCACCGGCGCGAGCAGGCGGCGCGCTGGCTGGCCGCGCTCGGGGACCGGGTGGTCGCGCTGGGCAGTCTGGAGGCCAAGGGGCTGGAGTACGACGCGACGGTGGTGGTCTCGCCCGCGGAGATCGCCGACGAGTCCCCGGCCGGCCTGCGGGTCCTGTACGTGGCGCTGACCCGGGCGACGCAGCAGCTCACGGTGGTCTCGGCGGCCCGCGACGAGCCGGACGCCGAGGGCGTTCCCGACCTGCTCAGGGAGTGACCGTACGCATTGACTTCCGGTCAACTCGTACGGAGGGAATCGCTTACCGGGGTGGTTTGTTAGCCTGGGTGTGACACCGGCCCGATCCAAGCCCCCGGGCCCAACCTTCGTCGCTTCGAGCGACCACTTGCCGCGAGGCGAGCATGGCGGGCCGGTGTCACTTACATCGTGGAGTACACCCTGGAGTTTCACCCGCGTGTCAGCAGGCCTTCACCGGCGAACGGTGGGGGCCTGCTTCTGTTGGGCGCGCCCACTGTTAAGGTCTTTCGCGCCGCCGTGCGGCGGACCCGGCCCCACGGTGTCCCGGGACCCTGTCGCGGGCCGGGGGCGCGGGTTCCGTAGATAAAGGTCTTTACCCGTTACCTGCGGGTAGGTGCGACCATCTGTAGGCCGCGTCGGAACGTGCGTTCCCGCGGGGCGGCAATGCGGCTAGGGAAAGAAGAGGAACTCGGTCATGGCAACGGCGCCCAGCGTCTCGTACTCGATGACGGTCCGGCTGGAGGTCCCCGCGAGCGGTACCGCGGTCTCCCAGCTCACCACGGCCGTGGAGTCCTCCGGTGGCTCGGTGACCGGCCTGGACGTGACCGCCTCCGGCCACGAGAAGCTGCGGATCGATGTCACCATCGCCGCGACCTCCACGGGCCACGCGGACCAGATCGTGGAGGAACTGCGGGGGATCGAGGGGGTGACCCTCGGCAAGGTCTCCGACCGTACGTTCCTGATGCACCTCGGCGGCAAGATCGAGATGCAGTCGAAGCACCCCATCCGTAACCGTGACGATCTCTCGATGATCTACACGCCGGGCGTGGCCCGGGTCTGCATGGCGATCGCGGAGAACCCCGAGGACGCCCGCAGGCTCACCATCAAGCGCAACTCCGTGGCGGTCGTCACGGACGGCTCCGCCGTGCTCGGGCTCGGCAACATCGGCCCCAAGGCCGCGCTGCCGGTCATGGAGGGCAAGGCGGCCCTGTTCAAGCGCTTCGCCGGCATCGACGCCTGGCCGCTCTGCCTGGACACCCAGGACACCGACGAGATCGTCGCGATCGTCAAGGCGATCGCCCCCGGCTTCGCGGGCATCAACCTGGAGGACATCTCCGCGCCCCGCTGCTTCGAGATCGAGGCGCGGCTGCGCGAGGCGCTGGACATCCCGGTCTTCCACGACGACCAGCACGGCACCGCGATCGTGGTGCTCGCCGCGCTGACCAACGCGCTGCGCGTCGTCGGCAAGTCCGTCGGCGACGTACGGGTCGTCATGTCCGGGGCCGGCGCCGCCGGTACGGCCATCCTCAAGCTGCTGATCGCGGCCGGCGTCAAGCACGCGGTCGTCGCCGACATCCACGGCGTGGTGCACGCGGGCCGCGCGGACCTGGTCGAGGCGGCCCCCGAGTCGCCGCTGCGCTGGATCGCCGACAACACCAACCCCGAGGCCGTCACGGGCACCCTCAAGGAGGCCGTGGTCGGCGCCGACGTCTTCATCGGCGTCTCCGCCCCGAACGTCCTGGACGGCGCCGACGTCGCCGCCATGGCGGACGACGCGGTCGTCTTCGCGCTGGCCAACCCGGACCCCGAGGTCGACCCGGCGATCGCCCGCGAGACCGCGGCCGTGGTGGCCACGGGCCGCTCCGACTTCCCCAACCAGATCAACAACGTGCTGGTCTTCCCCGGCGTCTTCCGCGGCCTCCTGGACGCCCAGTCCCGTACGGTCAACACGGAGATGATGCTCGCCGCGGCGACCGCCCTCGCGGACGTCGTCACCGAGGACGAGCTGAACCCGAACTACATCGTGCCGTCCGTCTTCAACGACAAGGTCGCCGGTGCGGTCGCGGGCGCGGTGCGTGACGCGGCGGCGAAGACCGCCGAGGCCGGCGCGGCCCCGTCGGTGTGACCATGCCCACCCCGGGCCGGTCACGGTAGCGGCCACTGCGGTACATCTCACGTCCGTCCGGTGCCCGGCGCGTCGCGATTCGCCGGGCCAGGCGGGCCCCTCTAGGGTGGCGGACCATGAGCCCCGCGGCTCCAGGGAGGTTTCAGGGCCTCCGGCGGGCTCATGGGCCCCCAAGGCTCCAAGGAGTCTCCACAGAGTCGACGGAACGTCACGACGACGAGGCAGTGGCGCTCTTCGTCCGGCTCCGGAGGGTGCCGGATTGGCTTTCCCGCCGCTGGTGGGGGCAGGATGCGTATTCGGGCGCGAGGGTCTGTCAGCAGACCCGGGTCCGGGGACTGTCCGAGGGCCCTGGCAGCATCGGCTTCGATCTCACGCCTCACAGGCAAGAAGAACACGGGAGTACAAACATGAACCGCAGTGAGCTGGTGGCCGCCCTGGCCGACCGCGCCGAGGTGACCCGCAAGGACGCCGACGCTGTGCTGGCCGCTCTCGCCGAGACGGTCGGCGAGGTCGTCGCCAAGGGCGACGAGAAGGTCACCATCCCCGGCTTCCTGACCTTCGAGCGCACCCACCGTGCCGCTCGCACCGCTCGTAACCCGCAGACCGGCGACCCGATCCAGATCCCGGCCGGCTACAGCGTGAAGGTCTCCGCGGGCTCCAAGCTCAAGGAAGCCGCCAAGGGCAAGTAAGCGCCACGGGGAGCACGTAACGGCACCCCGGCCCCAGGCGACGCACGGAGGCGGCTCCCCGACCGGGGAGCCGCCTCCGCTGTGTTGTGTCCGTCCTCCCGGCCCCCGCGGCCGCCCCCGGGCCCTGGTCTCCCGTCAGAGGGCCCCGGGCGCCACCCGCGAACGCCGGTGGCCCCCGCTCCGGGGAGCGGGGGCCACAGCGGCGCGGGACGGGACGGTCAGACGAGCGCGCCGCCCGGCAGCTCGACCTTCGCGCCCAGCTCCACCAGCTTGTCCATGAAGTTCTCGTAACCGCGGTTGATCAGATCGATCCCGTGCACCCGGGACGTGCCCTGTGCCGCCAGAGCCGCGATCAGATACGAGAAACCGCCCCGCAGGTCGGGGATGACCAGATCGGCGCCCTGGAGCCGCGTGGGGCCCGACACGACCGCGGAGTGCAGGAAGTTCCGCTGCCCGAAGCGGCAGTCCGAGCCGCCCAGGCACTCCCGGTAGAGCTGGATGTGCGCGCCCATCTGGTTGAGCGCCGAGGTGAACCCGAGCCGCGACTCGTACACCGTCTCGTGGACGATGGAGAGCCCCGACGCCTGCGTCAGCGCCACCACCAGCGGCTGCTGCCAGTCGGTCTGGAAACCGGGGTGCACGTCCGTCTCCAGCGCGATCGCGTTGAGCGAGCCGCCCGGATGCCAGAAGCGGATGCCCTCGTCGTCGATCTCGAACGCGCCGCCCACCTTGCGGTAGGTGTTGAGGAACGTCATCATCGACCGCTGCTGCGCGCCGCGTACGTAGATGTTCCCCTCGGTGGCCAGCGCGGCCGACGCCCAGGACGCGGCCTCCAGACGGTCCGGCAGCGCCCGGTGCGTGTAACCGTCCAGCCGGTCGACCCCGGTGATCCGGATCGTCCGGTCGGTGTCCATCGAGATGATCGCGCCCATCTTCTGGAGCACGCAGATCAGATCCTCGATCTCCGGCTCCACCGCGGCGTTCGACAGCTCCGTGACGCCCTCGGCCAGCACGGCCGTCAGCAGCACCTGCTCCGTCGAGCCGACCGACGGGTACGGCAGCCGGATCTTCGTGCCGCGCAGCCGCTGCGGGGCCTCCAGATACTGTCCGTCCGCGCGCTTCTCGATCGTCGCGCCGAACTGGCGCAGCACGTCGAAGTGGAAGTCGATCGGCCGGCCGCCGATGTCGCAGCCGCCGAGACCGGGGATGAACGCGTGACCGAGCCGGTGCAGCAGCGGTCCGCAGAAGAGGATCGGGATACGGGACGAACCCGCGTGCGCGTCGATGTCGGCGACGTTGGCACTCTCGACATGCGTCGGGTCGAGGATCAGCTCGCCCGGTTCGTCGCCCGGGCGCACGGTCACACCGTGGAGCTGGAGCAGTCCCCGCACCACCCGCACGTCGCGGATGTCGGGCACATTGCGCAGCCGGCTCGGGCCGCTGCCGAGAAGGGCGGCGACCATGGCCTTCGGCACCAGGTTCTTCGCGCCGCGGACCCGGATCTCGCCCTCCAGCGGGGTGCCGCCGTGAACAAGCATTACATCGTCAGTGCCGGTCATGAATCTCGCGTTCCGGAGTGGGCGGGCGGGTGGCCAAGGAAAAGGGTACGGCTCCGCACCCCCTGTGCCGTAAGGCCCGGGCGGCGGCGGATACGTAATGGACACGTAAGGGAACACCCTTGATACGTACGGTGGAACGTCCCTCGCGCAGGGTCACCGCCACGGCTCCCCGCCGCCCGTGCGCTCCCGTTGCCGCCGTGCGCCCTGAGCTGCGCGCACGCCCACTGTGCCGGGCGCGCCCCGCGGACGGCGAATATGCGGGATCATGTCTCGCATGACCGAGGTGTCCTCGCTCACAGGGCGGCTGCTTGTCGCGACACCCTCCCTGGCGGACCCGAATTTCGAGCGCGCGGTCGTCCTGCTGCTCGATCACGACGACGAGGGCTCGCTCGGCGTCGTCCTCAACAGGCCCACGCCGGTGGGTGTCGGGGACATCCTGGAGCCCTGGGGCGAGCTGGCGGGCGAGCCGGGCGTGGTCTTCCAGGGCGGACCCGTCTCGCTGGACTCGGCGCTGGGGCTCGCCGTGATCCCGGGCGACGAGGGGCCGTTGGGGTGGCGCAGGGTGTACGGGGCGATCGGCCTCGTCGACCTGGAGACCCCGCCGGAGCTGCTGGCACGGGCGCTCGGCTCGCTGCGCATCTTCGCCGGGTACGCGGGCTGGGGCCCCGGTCAGCTCGAAGGGGAGCTGCGCGAAGGCGCGTGGTACGTGGTGGAGTCCGAGCCGGGGGACGTCTCGTCACCGCGCCCGGAGAGCCTGTGGCGGGCGGTGCTGCGCAGACAGCGCGGCGAGCTGGCGATGGTCGCGACGTACCCGGACGACCCCTCCCTCAACTGAAGGGGCTACGGTGGCCGGGCGGGCCACCGGGGTGACAGCCGGCGTACGGGCCGGCGAGCGGCGGCCGACGGGGTGACATGCGCGCCCGGGACGGTGGCTTGAACTCGCCACCCGGCGGTCCGCGCCCGGCGTGTCGGCACGACGGGCGCCCGTCCGGCTGCGGAGTGCACGGACCCGGCTACTCCGTGATGCCTCAGGCGTGGGTACCCTTGGTTCCCATGAGCACTCTTGAGCCCGATCGCGGGGCAGGTACAAGCACCCTCGTGGAGCCGACACCCCAGGTGTCGCACGGCGACGGCGACCACGAGCGCTTCGCCCACTACGTCCAGAAGGACAAGATCATGGCGAGTGCGCTCGACGGCACTCCCGTGGTCGCGTTGTGCGGAAAGGTCTGGGTGCCGGGGCGCGACCCCAAGAAGTACCCGGTCTGTCCGATGTGCAAGGAGATCTACGAGTCCATGGGCCCCGGCGGGGACAAGGACAAGGGGAAGAGCGGCAAGGACAGCGGCAAGAAGTAGCCGCCGCCCGCCTTCCGTTCCGTACGGCCCCCGGGGCACCGCGTGTACGCGGTGCCCCGGGGGCCGTACGCGTTCCGTGCGCATCCCGCGTGTGCGTCACCGCGCGTTTCCTGAAATGTCTCCCGTTCGGCCCTGGGCGGTGCCCCGGACGAGGTGGGGGCGTTCGTCGGTACGGCGTCACGAATTGGTTGAGACCACTTGTGGGCGCGTTCCGGACGCGCTTAATCTCCCTGCCAGTTGTGCGGCACGAAACGCTCGTTGCGCAAGATGCAACGCCGACCTGTAGGGATTCGGGATGAAGCTCACTGTTCGCATGGCCACCCCGGTCGCGGCACTGGTGCTCGCCGGCCTCACCGCCACCGGCTGCGCCCCGGGGACCTCCGACACCAGCGCGACCAAGGACGAGAAGAGCGGCACCCTGCGCGTCTGGCTCTTCCAGGAGGTCGGCAACAAGCCCAAGGAGAAGGTCGTCGACGCGGCGGTCGCCGCGTTCCGTGAGCAGCACGCGGGAACGGAGGTCGAGGTCGAGTACATCCCGGTCGAGACCCGCGCCCAGCGCGTCAAGGCCGCGTTCAACGACCCGAAGAGCGCCCCCGACCTGATCGAGTACGGCAACACCGACACGGCCGGATACGTGAAGGACGGCGGGCTCGCCGATGTCACGGCGGAATTCAACGCCTGGGACGAGGCCAAGGACACCGACGCGACGGCCCGGCAGTCCGTCACCGTCGGCGGCAAGATCTACGGGGCGCCGCTCTTCGTCGGCGTCCGCGCCCTGTACTACCGCACCGACGTCTTCAAGGACCTGAAGCTCACACCGCCCACATCCCAGGCAGAGCTGATCTCCACGGCCAAGAAGGTCCACCGGTCGAAGCCGGGGCTGTACGGGCTCGCGGTCGGTGGCGCGTACACGTACGGGGCCATGCCGTTCCTCTGGGCGAACGGCGGCGAACTGGCCGAGGAGAGCGCCGGTGGTACGTACAAGGCCACCGTCAACAGCCCCGCCGCCCGCAAGGGCATCGAGGCGTACACCTCCCTCTTCGGCGACGACAACTGCCCCGCCGCCAAGTGCGCCTCGATGGGCGGCAACGCGACGGTGACGGCCTTCGCCTCGGGGAAGGCCGCGATGGCGATCGGAGGCGATTTCAGCCATTCGGCCGTCGAGGCGGGAGTGGTGAAGGGCGCGTACGCGGTCGTGCCGCTGCCCGGCGTCGAGGCGGGATCGATCGCACCGGCCTTCGCGGGCGGCAACAACATCGGTGTCCTCAGGTCCACGTCGCACCGCACGCTCGCCGTGGATCTGATGAAGGAGTTCACCGGCAAGGAGACCCAGGCGAAGATGTTCGACGCGATGGGCTTCCTGCCCACGTACACGGACGTGCTGGCCGACTCGGCGCGTAAGCAGCCGTTCATCGAGCCCTTCGTGAAGACGCTGGGCGCGGGCGCCAGGTTCGTTCCGGCGTCGCCCGGCTGGGCCGAGATCGATGCCTCGCTGGTCCTGCCGACGATGCTGCAAGAGGTGGTGAGCGGCCGTAAGGACGTCGCCGCGGCGTCGGACGACGCGGCGAAGAAGATGGACGCGGCGTTCAACGCCGCGGGCTGAGCGCGATGACGAAGGCCACAGGACCGGCCGCCGGGGCGGCGCGGGACCGTACCGCCGCGGGGGAGCCCGGAACCGCCGTACGGGTCCCCTCCGGGCCCGCTTCGGGGGACCCGGCCGGCGGCGCCGTCGGCGCCGCCTCCGGGCCCGCTTCGGGGCGTACGTCCCGTCCGGCTTCCCGTCCCGCTTCCCGGCGGGCCGCTCGCCGGCCGGGACAGGCGGGGTGGACGCCCTGGCTCTATCTCGCGCCCGCGCTCGTCGTCCTCGGCGGACTGCTGGTCTACCCGATCTACCAACTCGGTCTGATCTCGTTCCTGGAGTACACCCAGGCCCAGGTCAGCGGCGGGGAGCCGACCACCTTCAAGGGGTTCGGCAACTACGCCACGCTCTTCGCCGACGGCCAGTTCTGGCAGGTGCTGCTCGCGACCGTCCTGTTCGCCGCTGCGTGCGTCGTCACCACGCTCGGCGTGGGCTGCGCGCTCGCCGTCCTGCTGACCCGGGTACGGGCCGTGCCTCGGCTGGCGCTGATGCTCGCCGCGCTCGGTGCCTGGGCCACTCCCGCGATCACCGGTTCCACCGTCTGGGTCTTCCTCTTCGACCCGGACCACGGCCCCGTCAACCGGCTGCTCGGGCTGGGCGACTTCTCCTGGACGTACGGCCGGTACAGCGCGTTCACACTCGTCCTGCTCGAAGTCGTCTGGTGTTCGTTCCCGTTCGTGATGGTGACCGTCTACGCGGGCATCCGGGCGATCCCCGCGGAAGTGCTGGAGGCGGCCTCGCTCGACGGGGCCTCGCAGTGGCGGACCTGGCGCTCGGTCACCGCGCCGATGCTGCGGCCGATCCTGGTGGTCGTCACCATCCAGTCCATCATCTGGGACTTCAAGGTCTTCACCCAGATCTATGTGATGACCAACGGCGGGGGCATCGCCGGACAGAATCTCGTACTCAACGTCTACGCCTATCAGAAGGCCTTCGCGTCCTCGCAGTACAGCCTGGGCTCGGCGATCGGTGTGGTCATGCTGCTGATTCTGCTGGCGGTCACACTCGTCTATCTGCGCCTGATCCGACGCAGGGGAGAAGAACTGTGAACCAGCCCGGCATCCGTCCCGGCATCCGTTCCGTCACGAGTTCCGGTACGACTCCCGGTGCGCGTCCCGGTACGAGTCCCGACATGCGTCTTGGTATGCGCCTTGGGGTACGGCGTCCCTGGCGGCTCCTCGCCGAGGCCTCCGCCCTCCTCATCGCCGTGATCGTGGCTTTCCCGCTGTACTGGATGGTCCTCTCCGCGGTCAAACCCGCAGGGGAGATCCAGTCGGCCGAGCCACGCCCGTGGACGCTCTCCCCGTCGCTCGACTCCTTCCGGCGCGTCTTCGAACAGCAGGAATTCGGCCGGTACTTCCTCAACAGCCTCGCGGTCGCGGGGACGGTGGTGATCGCCTCCGCGCTCATCGCCTTTCTCGCCGCGACGGCGGTGACCCGCTTCCGCTTCCGGTTCCGTACGACCCTGCTCATCATGTTCCTCGTCGCGCAGATGGTGCCGATCGAGGCGCTGACCATCCCGCTGTTCTTCCTGATGCGGGACGCGGGGCTGCTCAACACCCTCGGCTCGCTGGTCCTGCCGCATCTCGCGTTCTCGCTGCCCTTCGCCGTCTGGATGCTGCGGGGATTCGTCAAGGCGGTCCCCGAGGCGCTGGAGGAGGCCGCGTACATCGACGGCGCGAGCCGTACCCGGTTCCTGTGGCAGATCCTTTTCCCGCTGGTCTTTCCCGGGCTGGTCGCGACGAGCGTCTTCTCGTTCATCTCGACCTGGAACGATTTCCTGTTCGCCAAATCCTTCCTCATCAGCGACACCTCCCAGTCGACGCTGCCCATGGCGCTGCTGGTCTTCTTCAAACCGGACGAGAACGACTGGGGTGGGATCATGGCCGCTTCCACCGTGATGACCGTTCCGGTACTGGTTTTCTTCGTGCTCGTACAGCGGCGCCTGGTCTCCGGACTCGGCGGCGCGGTCAAGGACTGACGAACGGCGCGGTCACGGCCCGCCGGCCCGACGACCGGGACCGGGACAGGACCGAGACCCGGACAGGGACCGGGGCTGAGGCCGGGGCCCAACGGGAAGAGTGAGACCAGTGAGACGAGTGAGACCGAGGAGGACCACACGATGGATCTGATCCCGGACCCCCGGCGCGCCTGGCCGGCCCCGAACGGACGCGGAGCGGACGCGTATCCGCTCGACAGCGGGACCGCCGTCGAGGCGGGACCCGGTACGGAGGGCGTCGCCCGGTGGTTCCGTACCGCCGTCGGCGCCGCGACCGGGCTGCCGTTCCCGGAGAGCGGCCCCGACGACAACCGGATCGTCCTGGGGATCAGCGAGGACATCGGCCGCGAACTGGGCCCCGAGGGCTACCGCCTCACCGTCTCCACCGACGCCGTCCGGCTCGACGGCGGCAGCGCCGCCGGGGTCTTCTGGGCCGCCCAGACCCTCCGTCAGCTCCTCGGCCCCGACGCGTACCGGGCGGCGCCGCTCGACGCCGGGCGCCACTGGTCCGTACCGATGACGGTCATCGAGGACGCGCCCCGCTTCGCGTGGCGGGGGATGATGCTCGACGTCTCACGCCACTTCACCCCCAAGGACGACATTCTGCGGTGGCTGGATCTGCTCGCCGCCCACAAGCTGAACGTCTTCCACTTCCATCTCACCGACGACCAGGGCTGGCGCGTCGAGATCAGGAGCCGGCCGCGGCTGACCGAGGTGGGCGCCTGGCGGGGCCGCACCAAATGGGGGCACCGCGCCTCGGACCTGTGGGACGAGAGACCGCACGGCGGCTACTACACCCGGGACGACATCCGCGAAATCGTCGCGTACGCCGCCGCGCGCCATATCTCCGTCGTCCCCGAGATCGAGATCCCGGGCCATTCGCAGGCCGCCATCGCCGCGTACCCGGAACTCGGCAACACCGATGTCATCGACACGGCCTCCCTCACCGTCTGGGACACCTGGGGCGTCAATGACAACGTACTCGCCCCCACCGACAACACCCTCCGGTTCTACGAGGACGTCTTCACCGAGATACTCGATCTTTTCCCCGCCGACATCTCGCCGTTCATCCATGTCGGCGGCGACGAGTGCCCCAAGGACCAGTGGAAGCGCTCCCCGGCGGCCCAGGCCAGGATCCGCGAACTCGGCCTGGCGGACGAGGACGAACTCCAGTCCTGGTTCATCCGCCACTTCGACCGCTGGCTCGCCGCGCGCGGGCGGCGCCTGATCGGCTGGGACGAGATCCTGGAGGGCGGCCTCGCGCCGGGCGCCGCCGTCTCCTCCTGGCGCGGCTACGCGGGCGGGGTCGCCGCGGCACGCGCCGGTCATGACGTCGTCATGTGTCCGGAACAGCACGTCTACCTGGACCACCGTCAGGCGTCCGGCGAGGACGAGCCGATGCCCATCGGATACGTCCGCACCCTGGAGGACGTCTACCGTTTTGAACCCGTACCCCCGCAGCTCACCGACGAGGAGGCCGCCCATGTCCTCGGCACCCAGGCCAATGTCTGGACCGAGGTGATGCAGGACCGTTCCCGCGTCGACTACCAGGTCTTCCCGCGCCTCGCCGCGTTCGCCGAGGTCGCCTGGTCGGCCCTGCCCGCCCCCGGGGAACGTGATTTCGCCGACTTCGAACAGCGGATGACGGAGCACTACCGGCGTCTCGACGCCCTCGGGGTCGCCTACCGGCCGCCCGGCGGCCCGCTGCCCTGGCAGCGCCGGCCCGGCGTCGCGGGACGGCCGATCGAGGGGGCGCCGCCGCTGGTCTGAGCGTATCGGGCCCGGTCCCGGCCGACTTCGGGCCGGCGCCCTGCCGGCTCCCTGCCGGTCCCGACCGGTCCCGGCCGGTCCCGACCGGTTCCGGGCAACAGGAAGGCGCGCCGTACTCCGTGTCACCTCAGGCGGATAAGTCATACAACGACCGCCGAAGAGTGGCATTCCGCATGTGACGGCGAAGAGGGGTGAAAGCGGACCTTCCCCCTGGTCGGGGACGGATGCGTCCTTCGTGGACCCTCGCGTCGCCCCGCCCCGAAGATGTGCCAGAGTTGCCACGTCCGGCCTGTGAGCACGTACGGTACGGCAACACAGGCGGGACACCGGGACACCGGAAAGGGGCAGTGGGGTTGACCACGCACGCACCGCAGACGGCGCAGTTCGTGACGCTGCCGGCCTCGCTCGACGAGGCCGTGGCGGCGCTCACGGAGAGGCCTGCCGCCGTGCCCGTCGCAGGTGGCACCGACCTGATGGCGGCCGTCAACAAGGGCCAGTTGAGGCCCGCGGGACTGGTCGGCCTCGGCCGGATCAGCGAACTGCGCGGCTGGCACTACCAGGACGGCCACGCCCTGCTCGGCGCCGGTCTCACCCACGCGCGCATGGGCAGGCCCGACTTCGCGGCCCTCATCCCCGCGCTCGCCGCGTCCGCGCGCGCCGCCGGGCCGCCCCAGATCCGTAACGCCGGCACCCTCGGCGGCAACATCGCCACCGCCGCCCCGACCGGTGACGCCCTGCCCGTCCTCGCCGCGCTCGAAGCCGACCTGGTGGTCGCGGGGCCCGCCGGCGCGCGCCGCGAGATCCCCGTCTCCCACCTCCTGGCGGGACGCGAGATGCTCGCCCCCGCCGAACTCATCGGCTTCGTCCGCGTACCGCTCCTGCACGCCCCCCAGGTCTTCCTCAAGGCCACGGGACGGACCGGCCCCGGCCGCGCCACCGCGTCCGTCGCCGTCGTCCTCGACCCGGCGCGGCGCGGCGTGCGCTGCGCGGTCGGCGCGATCGCCCCGATGCCGCTGCGCCCGCTGGAGGCGGAGCGCTGGATCGCCTCGCTGATCGACTGGGACGGCGCGCGCGGACTCGCGCAGGAAGCGCTCGCCGCGTTCGGCGAGTACGTCGCCGCCGCGTGCATCCCGGACCCGCCGCCGCCCGTCGACGGAGGAGAGGCGCCGGCCCCGTCCGCCGCCGTACTGCACCTGCGGCGCACCGTCGCCGCGCTGGCCCGACGAGCACTGGGGAGGGCGCTGTCGTGACCACCAACGACCAGTCCGGATCCGGCCACGGCCCTGGCCAGGACGGCGCGCACCAGGGCGGCTGGCAGCCGGTCCCGTACGGCGGCGACTACGACGCCGAGGCGACCGCCTTCGTCCAACTGCCTCCCGAGGACACCCTGGACGCGCCCCTGGCCGCGCCGGGGCACGGCTACGTACCGCCCAGCATCGAGCCACAGGCCCCCGGCGACCCGTCACGGCCCGATCAGTCCGTGCCCGGCGGCTGGGCCGCCCAGCCCGTGGCAGGGGCCCAGGACGCCGCGTACGGGCAGGGCGGAGACTACGGCCAGGGCGGGTACGGCCACGGCGGCTACGGGCCCGGCGGTTACGAGCCGCAGGGCACGAGCCACTGGAACTTCAGCGAGGTCGTCCAGGAAGCGGGCGCGCCGTCCGCCGACGAGCCCGCCGAACCCACCGGCCAGTGGACGATTCCGGTCGCCGGGGGCGACCTCCCGGACGAATCGGGCGAGTTCAGTACCTCCGTGCTGGCCTCCCAGTGGACCGGCGAGGCCCCGCCCGCGACCCTGCCCGGCGGCGCCGCCGCGCCCTGGGCGCCGGAACCGGCCGAGGACACCTCCGTACCGGAGCCGGCCCCGGAGCCCGAGGCCGCGCCCGTACCGGAGCCGGAAGCGGCCCCCGGAACGGACCACGCGTCCGGCCACGCGTCCGGCCATGTGCCCGACCCGTCGCCCGCCCCCTCGCCCGACCACGACCTCGCCCCGCTCACCCACAGCAACGACAGCGCCGAACACCCCTCGGGCTCCTACGTCCTGCGCGTCAACGGCGCCGACCGCCCCGTCACCGACGCCTGGATCGGCGAGTCGCTCCTGTACGTGCTGCGCGAACGCCTCGGCCTCGCGGGCGCCAAGGACGGCTGCTCCCAGGGCGAGTGCGGCGCCTGCAACGTCCAGGTCGACGGCCGGCTCGTCGCCTCCTGCCTCGTCCCCGCCGCGACCGCCGCCGGATCCGAGGTCCGTACGGTCGAGGGCCTGGCCGTCGACGGCGAACCCTCCGACGTCCAGCGGGCCCTGGCGGCGTGCGGAGCCGTCCAGTGCGGCTTCTGCGTCCCCGGCATGGCCATGACCGTCCACGACCTCCTGGAGGGCAACCACGCCCCCACGGAGCTGGAGACCCGCCAGGCGCTCTGCGGCAACCTCTGCCGCTGCTCCGGCTACCGCGGCGTCCTCGACGCCGTCGGCGAGGTCGTCGCCGAACGCAAGGCGAGCGCGGAGGCCGCGGCCGCCGCCTCCGAGGAAGCGCGCGTCCCGCACCAGACACCCCCGGGGACCGGCGCCGCCGGTGACCCGACCCCGCACCCGAACCCGCACCCGCACTCGCCCGACGGAGGCATGGCGTGAGCAACGACGCGGCCACCGGGACCGCGCTCGACGGTCCCCACCAGGAGCCGCCCGCGCACGGCCTCGGAGCCTCACTCGCGCCGGCCGACGCGCGAGCGAAGACCGAGGGCACGTTCCCGTACGCCGCCGACCTGTGGGCCGAGGGCCTGCTGTGGGCGGCCATCCTGCGCTCGCCGCACCCGCACGCCCGTATCGTCTCCGTCGACACGGCCGCCGCCGCCGACATGCCCGGCGTACGCGCCGTCGTCACCCACACCGACATCCCCGGCGACTCCGCCTACGGCAGGAGCGTCGTCGACCGCCCCGTCTTCGCCGCCGACGTCGTACGCCACCACGGCGAGGCCATCGCCGCCGTCGCCGCCGACCACCCCGACACGGCCCGGCTCGCCGCCGCCGCCATCGCCGTCGAGTACGAGGTGCTCGAACCGGTCACCGACCCGGAGAAGGCGTTCGCCGCCGAACCGCTCCACCCCGACGGCAACCTCATCCGCCACATCCCGCTGCGCTACGGCGACCCCGACCTCACCGGCGAGGTCATCGTCGAAGGGCTCTACCGCATCGGCCGCCAGGACCCCGCCCCCATCGGCGCCGAAGCGGGCCTCGCCGTACCGAGACCGGACGGCGGCGTCGAGATCTACACGGCCTCCACCGACCCGCACACCGACCGCGATCTGGCCGCCGCCTGCTTCGGCCTCGAACCCGAACAGGTCAAGGTCGTCGTCACCGGCGTGCCCGGCGCCACCGGCGACCGCGAGGACCCCGGCTTCCAGATCCCGCTGGGGCTCCTCGCCCTGCGCACCGGCTGCCCCGTCAAACTCGCCGCCACCCGCGAGGAGTCCTTCCTCGGCCACGCCCACCGCCACCCCACCCTGCTGCGCTACCGCCACCACGCGGACGCCGAGGGCCGCCTCGTCAAGGTCGAGGCCCAGATCCTGCTGGACGCGGGCGCGTACGCCGACGCCTCCTCCGAATCCCTCGCGGCGGCCGTCGCCTTCGCCTGCGGCCCCTACGTCGTCCCGCACGCCTTCATCGAGGGCTGGGCCGTACGCACCAACAACCCGCCCTCCGGCCATGTCCGCGGCGAGGGCGCCATGCAGGTCTGCGCCGCGTACGAGGGCCAGATGGACAAGCTCGCCGCCAAACTCGGCCTCGAACCGGCCGAACTGCGCCTGCGCAACGTCCTCGCCACCGGTGACATCCTCCCCACCGGCCAGACGGTGACCTGCCCGGCCCCGGTGGCCGAACTGCTCACCGCCGTACGGGACTACCCGCTGCCCGCCCTCCCCAAGGACACCCCGGAAGCCGCCTGGCTGCTCCCCGGCGGCCCCGAGGGCGCGGGCGAACCGGGCGCGGTACGGCGCGGCGTCGGCTACGCGCTGGGCATGGTCCACATGCTCGGCGCCGAGGGCGCCGACGAGGTCTCCACGGCGACCGTGAAGGTCCACGACGGCATCGCCACGGTCATCTGCGCCGCCGTCGAGACCGGCCAGGGCTTCACCACCCTCGCCCGCCAGATCGTCCAGGAGACCCTGGGCATCGAGGAGGTCCAGGTCGCGCCCGTCGACACGGACCAGCCCCCGGCGGGCCCGGCGGCCCACGGCCGGCACACCTGGGTCTCGGGCGGCGCGGTCGAACGCGCCGCGAAGATGGTCCGTACGCAGCTCCTCCAGCCGCTGGCCCACAAGTTCGGGATGTCCACCGAACTGCTCCAGATCACCGACGGCAAGATCACCTCGTACGACGGCGTGCTCTCCACGACCGTCACGGAGGCGATGGACGGCAAGGAACTCTGGGCCACGGCCCAGTGCCGCCCCCACCCCACGGAACCCCTGGACGACGCGGGCCAGGGCGATGCCTTCGTGGGCATGGCCTTCTGCGCGATCCGCGCGGTGGTGGACGTCGACATCGAACTCGGCTCGATCCGAGTGGTGGAGATGGCCGTGGCACAGGACGTCGGCCGCGTCCTCAACCCTGCCCAGCTCGCCACCCGCATCGAGGCCGGCATCACCCAGGGCATCGGCACGGCCCTGACGGAGAACCTCCGCACCACCCGAGGCCTGATCCGCCGCCCCGACCTCACCGGCTACGCACTCCCGACCTCCCTGGACGCCCCGGACATCCGTATCGTCCGCCTGGTCGAGGAACGCGACGTGGTGGCCCCCTTCGGCGCCAAACCCGCCAGCGCCGCCCCGGTGGTCACCTCCCCGGCCGCGGTGGCGGCAGCGGTACGAGCGGCGACGGGCCGGCCCATCAGCCGCCTCCCGATCCGCCCCCAGGCGGCGGTGGCGGCGGCGCCGGGCGGGTAGGGCACGACCCGGACGGGCAGGACCACTCCGCACGGATGTGCTCGTCCCATGTGTGAAGGCTCCCCGGGAACGGCGTCATCAACAGGGTCCCCCCTGCCTGATGACGACGTGATTCCCGTTGCAGTCGCGACCTTGGAGTGCGAGGTGTCAGCACCACTGGCTAAGCTCAAGAGTCAGATGTTGGCAAAGGGGGGGGAGGCATCCGTGCTGATCACGGACGTCCTGATCGTGGACAACGGGGGGCCCGGGGGCCCGGGGGTTCGGGCCAGGGGGCCGGTGAACGCCGGTGAGTGACGAAAGCATGCTGCGTTCGGTCCATCCGGCGATGGCCTCCATGCTCTACGACGCCGAGTCGATGATGGACTTCAAGAAGCGCGTCGACAAGCTGATCACCAACCTGAACGACTCACCGGCCGCCCCGGACAAGGTAAGCCAGGAACCGGTGGGCCGGAGCCACTTCGGCGGGGACGGCGGCGCCTGGGCGGAAGCGAACGGCCTGTCGGCGGCGTACACCTCGGTCATCGACCAACTGAAGGACCTCTCGCAGCTCCTGGCGGATTCGCTGGAGGGCATGGGGATCGCCGTGGTCTCGTCCAAGCACGGCTACGAGGGCGAGGACGACGATATTCGGGCGCGCATGCTCCAGATCCAGAAGAACATGAAGAAGCACTACAACCCGGAGCTGGACCCGACGGCGCAGCAGAACAAGAGCCAGGGCCAGGGCCCGGGTTCGGGCTCGGGGAAGGACCAGAGCACTGAGCAGCCGGGCGACACGGCCGGTGTCGTAGCTCAGTAGGGCCGGGGCCTTCGGCGCGGGGTCGGACGGGAATCACGGAACCGCGGGGATCACGGGAACAACGGGAACCACGGGAACCACGGGAACAACGGGAACCACGGGGACTACGGGGAACAGGTAGGACATCGGGATGGCGGAGTACGGCGAACACAACGGGGGCGGCGGATCGACCTCCTTCGAAGCCATGTCTCACGAGCAGATGCTGGCGTGGCTCGACAAGGCGAACAGCGGGACGGTACAGGCGGCGGCCGACCGGCTGTCGGCCGCGGCCGCCGAAATCCGGGACATCGCCCAGCAGTTCCAGTTCCGCCCGCAACGGGTGGAGTGGGAGGGCAAGGGCAAGGACGCCTTCGAAAGCTGGGGGGCGAGCCTGGCCAGCTCGACCTACCGGCTGGCCGAGTACAGCGACGACGCCTCGAAGTGGCTCGCCCGGGCGTCCGACGCGATCGCGCTCGCGCAGAGCTCCATCCCGCGCGACGTAGCGGGCGCCAAGGGCAACCTCGCGGCGGCGACCGAACACCACAACGACCCGGACGCGGGCCTGGTGGCGCGCAAGTCCCAGGCGACGCTGGACGCGGGGGCGGAGAAGAGCCGTCTGGAAGCCGCCGACCAGATGAGGAAGCTGTCGCAGTCGTACCAGCAGGCCCAGACGGAGATGACGAAGCTGGAGGCGCCTACTTTTCAGCCGCCGCCGGGGGCGTTCGTGCCGGACGATGGCATGGTTGATAACAATGAGCAGGGCCTCGGCCGCGGCGGAAACGGCAGTGGCTCAACTACACCTGGCGGCGTTAACGCTTCGCTGTCCTCGCACAGTGAGGGCGGGGCAGTTACGCCTCAGTCCCGTGCGGCCGCAGAGCCGCCTCCGCTTGCAACGGCACCTGAGCGGTCCACCACCACGGAAATCGCTGGTGGGGCGACACCGTCGACGACGCTGACGCCTTCCTCCGCAACCCCGACCCCTCCGGTGACAGGCAGTCGCCCCGAGACGCCCGCATTGGGAATGATGCCGCCCTCATTCGGTGGAAGTCCCGCCCCGATTCCGGGACAGCCGGGCTCAGGGAGACCCAGCGCCGGAGTACGGGCTCCACTGCTGCCAGGGCAGGGCGGACCTACCGGTGGTCCGACCGCGCGGCCGCCGCAGGAGCGTGGGATTGTCGGCGGCCGGCCCATCCCGCCCAACTCGGGCCGGCCTACCGGAGGAATCCCCCGGGGCACGGTCATCGGTGGAGAGAGCTTGCACGGGCGTCCGCCGATGGCAAACGGCATGGGCAGCGGTCCGGGCGGTGTGAGCTCCGGCCAGGGAGGAGTGGCCGGGGGACGCCGGCTCGGAAGCGAGGCCGGCGGAATCGTCGGAGGCCGTCCACAGCAGCCCGGCACCACCGCCGGGCGCCCGTTCACTCCGGGAGGATCCGGCCTGGTACGCGGTGCGAACGGTGAAGGCAGACAAGCCGGTCAAGCAGCACGTGGTGGAGCCGCTGCGCCACGTTCCAACGGCACGGCACGTCGCCGTGAGGAGTCCCAGGGAAACCGTCCGGACTACCTCGTCGAGGACGAGGAGACCTGGCAGCAGGGTGGGCGACGTATCGTGCCGCCGGTCATCGACTGATGTCGCAGGGAAACGGTGTGGGAGAGCAGATGCGTATCAGCAGCCGTCCGGGGTCCCAAAGTCGGGCGATGGTTGCCGCCGTTCTGGGGGGACTACTTGTGGGCGGGGCAGTCTCGCCTGCCTACGCGGATTCCATCCGCTCACAGCAGTGGCATCTGGATGTCATGGGTGCTGAAAACATCTGGAAGGTCAGTACGGGCAAGGGTGTGACGGTGGCGGTCATCGACACCGGAGTTGATGACACGAACCCCGATCTGCAGGGGCAAGTCCTCAAAGGCAAGGACCTGACTCCGAAGGAATCGGGTGATGAGCATTCTGACCCTAAAGGGCATGGCACCAGCATGGCTGGCCTGATTGCCGGTACCGGGAAGAGCGGCGGGGGGGATGGTGCGTTCGGCCTGGCTCCGGGAGCTAAAATCCTTCCGATTCGCGTGCATGACGCCGGCTGGGACTCCAACCAGGACGCGGAAGTTGCCGAATTCAACACCTCTGTCTCGACAGCGATTCGCTATGCTGCTGATTCCGGCGCCCGAGTAATTAACATCTCGATGAGCGTGCGCGAAGGCTCCCAGGAGATGGCGGATTCCGTCAAGTACGCCCTTGGCAAGGGCTCTTTGGTATTCGCCTCCACGGGGAACAGTGGTGACTCATCTTTGGCTTACCCGGCAGCGACCCCTGGTGTTGTGGCGATCGGGGCTGTCGGTAAGGATCTCAACAAGTCTGAAGAGTCTCAGTGGGGTCCGCAAGTGGACTTTGCTGCACCTGGCATGGACATGGTTCATGCCTGTAAGACCTCGGACACGGGGCTGTGCAAATCGCACGGCACCAGTGACGCGACCGCCATTGCCTCAGCCGCCGCCGCGCTGATCTGGTCCAAGCGCCCTGAGTGGAACAACAACCAGGTGCTCCGGGCCATGCTCAACACGGCCGGTGGTCCGACGAGTGGCAACAAGCGCAATGACTATGTCGGCTACGGGGCCATCCGGCCGCTTCGAGCGATCAATACTCCCGGTAGTCTCGAACCGGCGGACGAATACCCCCTGCCGGATCTCCTAGCCGCTGAAGCCAAGTCGCCTTCTCCCTCGGCCGAGGCCTCCAAGGCCGCAGGCGCCGCCGCCGATGACAAGGCAGACACCAAGGAGTCCGCCGCCGCGTCGGACGGAGGCGGCGATACCGGTCTCTGGATCGGCGTGGGCGTGGGCGCTGCCGTGCTTCTGGGCGGTGCGGCCGCCGTACTGGTCGTCCGGTCCCGCCGTCGCGCCGCAGCGGCCTCGGCGGCGCCGGTGTCGCCGCCTGCTCCGGCTTACGCGCCGTACCCGCCTGCTTATGCTCCACCGCAGCCTGGGCAGGGGCAGGGGCAGGTGTACGGCGATCCGCGTAATGCCCCTCCCGGTTCCGGCCTTTGAGACGGCGAGTTACCGGGGCCGTTGACGGGCTCTTCAGGGAGCGGTGGTCGCGGACCAGAAGTCGGAGTGCACGGAGGGGGAGGGGACGTGCTCCCCCTCGAAGGGTGTTCCGTTGGCTTCTGTCCTGGGCGGGGCGACTTCGGACTCGATGAAGCACGGGGTCGCAAGAGAGAAGAAGAACTGGCCTTTGGCGCCCACCACGACACTCATTCGGAAGTCTTCCGGCGTCTGGGCGAAAATGGCTGGGTGCGCTTTTGAAGGGTTCGTCCCGGTGATTTTGTACCCCCGCTTCTTCCACAGTCGTTCCAGTACACCGAGCAGGTTGCCTCGTCGCTCTTCCGACACGATGGTCATCACTGCGGCACGCCGGGTTGCTGCCCCTGTTTCCTTACCGTCGATGGTGTAGTCGCCGCACCCGCTCTTCGTTGGCGCGTAATGTACCCAATCTAGAGTTGGTTGCACCGACGAGATGGTGTCCAACATGATCGCGTCGGCTTTCTCGGCTGCTTCTTGCAAGCTGATCTTGCTTGCCATTTGCCCTTCCTTCTTCTCGCTCCAATTGCTTCCCGGGATGCTGCATCCGGTCACCGCCATCAGCATCAGGATTGTGGCCAGAGAGGAGCGCAGTTTCTTGGTCATCGATGCTCCTGAACCGTGAGACCGTCCTGGCCCGCGACGATCTTTGCGATGTTGTCCGCCGACTCAGGGTCTTTCAGAGGATTGAAGTAGTTAGAGTGGGCCGGTGTCGCCCCCTGCCCGTCGACGAACGGGCGTGCCCCGTCGTCCACCTTGAAGCGCGTCGCGCCGAAGTCCTTGTGCGCCGGGTCCGTGCCGAACCAGATCTGGCTCTCGTCCTCCGATGAGCTGAAGCCGGCGATGCCGCCGACCACGCCGCCCGCCGCAGCACCGATCAGGCCACCGGCAGGGCCTCCCATGCCGAGCCCGAGCACCAGTCCGGCGGAGGCTCCGCCCGCTGTGCCGGCTCCGAGGGCGCTCGATTCGTCCTTGCTGGGCATCATGGTCACCGGGTCGTTGTCCGCGGCGCCGACATATACATGGCCCTTGCCTACGCCGAGGTCCTTGGCTGAGTCTGCGCCCGTGCCGGGGCTGCCGAGGAGCACGATGTCGTCGGCGCCCGGGATGCCGCCGCTCTGCTGTGCTGCCTGCCCCACGGTGAAGGAACCGTAGGAGTGGCCGATGGCAGTGACATGCGGATCGGTATTCTGGTTTGTTGCCGAGATGCCTGCCATGAACTTGTTGTAGGCCTGGGCCCCGGCTCTGGCGTCGCGATCGAACATCACACCGGCGTTGTCGGCCAGTTGCTCGGCCGGGAGTTGCGGCGCGTCGTAGCCGAGCCAGACGATCGCGGCGCTCGACTCGTCGTAGGCGGCCGCGCCGACGGCCGTGTCGCGTGCCCGCTGTACGTCGTTCTTCGCGAAGCTCTCGTCCAGAGCCGTGCCCAGACCAGGAACGTAGGCGGAGACGTTCTTCACTGTGTCCGGGTTCCCGAAGGACACGATTGCCCGGCCGTTTCCCTGGTCGCCGATGCCAAGGAGGTACATGGGGGGTACGCCCGGTTGCGGGTCCGCGCGCAACTGGCCGTCGATCGACTTCAGACCGGCCAGTTGGCTCTGCGCTGCCTCGCTGTTCTGGCCCTCCAGCTTTCCGATCAGCAACTGCAGGTTGTCGCGGTTGGCCATGTCGCGGGTCTCGGCCGGGATTCCGTCCAGGTTGCCGATCACATCCGGGTAGACGGCCCGGTACTCCTCTCGCTGTTCCGGCGTGAGACCGGCCCACCACGCCCTCCGCTCCGCGGGGGATTTGTCCTGCGGGATGTTGTCCTTCAGGTAGTCGTCCGCCACGTCACGGACCGCAGCGGCGTCCGCGGCGGCGTCCGTCCAGGTCTTCGTGTCGACGGCAAGGCCGGGAGCCGCCTTGAGCTTGGCCAAGGTCTCACTGAACCGTCTGTCGGTCTCCCTGGCCTCGTTGACCGCCTTCAGGATGCGGTCGGCGATGTCCTGGGCCTTGGCGTGGTTCGGATTGGGCGGAGCCAGCGGAGGGGCCCCGGAGGAGGGACCGAGCGAGGGGCTGTATGCGCCCGTCGCGCTGCCCCCGGGCAGCCGTGTGCCGTCGATGATGTTCTCGCCGTCGGCCGGGTAGCTCACCGAACCGTCCGGGTGCACGGTGAACTTGAGGTGAGCGGCCTCCTGCAGAGCGCCCTTCAACTGTGTCTGTGACCCGCTCAGTTCGAAGGCGAGGCTGTTCAGTGTCGTACGGATCAAGCCGCACTCGGCATAGAGGTACTCGAAGTTCCGGTCGAGCCGCACCAGTCGGGTGAGCGCCGCGCTCGCGGCCTCGCCCTTCTGTGACTCCGTGAGCCTGTTCGTCATCTCGTTGCTCACCCGGTCACGGGCTGCGTCGGCCCGATTGCTCACCTCGGCCCAGCCGTCGGCCGCGTCCTGGAGCTCCGCGTACTTCAGGTCGCGCAACTGCTGCCACGTCAGCACAGGAGTCACTTCGCCTTTGCGTCGGCCGGCTTGTCGAGTCCCGCGAAGGAGGACTTCACCGTCACTTCGCGCTCCCCCTGGCCTTGAGCCACCAGCCGCAACTTCGGGGCGAGGGAACCGCACTCGTCCTGAACCGACTTCAGTCGCTCTTCCCAGGAGATGAGTACCGATTTCAGGGTGCCCATGGCCGTCAGACCCTCGGTGCCCGTCGCACTTCCCTCATGCGCGGAGGTGAGCCTGCTCTTCGCGGCAGTGATGCTGGTGCGCAACTCCTCGGCGACACCGGCGGCTCTGGTCCACGGGCCGTCGCTGTGGCGCAGGTCCGGCTCCCCACCGGTGTTTCCCGCCGAGGCCGAGGCCAGTGACATCCGTGCGTCCGCCGAGCTGTCGCCGCTGCGGCCCGCCATGTCGAACAGTCGCTGCCACTCGTCCGAGTACGGACTGTTTGTCATGCTTGGGTCTCCCCCCGCGCCGTGCCCCGTGTCCCCGTATCCGGATCAAGGTAGCGGACGGGGTGTGCGGACGCACACGACACCGTGGTGCGGGACGGTGGCTGTTCACGGAGCCGCCGGCAGCCCCGGGAACGCCGCGGACGCCGCCCACGCCGTCAGTTCGCGCTGGGCAGCGGCGCGCACCTCCGGTGTCGTGGGGCCTTCCGCCACCAGGGCGTAGTGGAGGGTGCCCGCGCTGTCCGACGCGGGTGGGGCCGTCAGCAGGAGGCGCTGGGCGCTGGTGGTGCCGGGTTCGGTGGCGGATGCCAGAGCGTGGTCGGCGGTCTGGCCCTGGGCCGTGTAGGCGGGCAGGCCGGTCGCCGTGCCCAGGTCGGAGACGACCGTGGTGGAGGCGGGGGTGAAGCCGTTCGGCAGATGGAGCTGGGTGGGGGCGCGGGTGGCGCCCTCGGAGCGCCAGACCAGGATCCCGTACCGGCCGGTGCCCACCAGGCGGGCGGTGTTGGGCAGGGTGTCGGGGATCCGGTTCCAGGTCAGGGCCGTACCGCCGTCGCGGGAGCGGTCCTCGTACGTGAAGGCGACCGTACGGCCCGCCACCGCGCCCGGGTAGAGCCGATCCAGCAGCCGGGCGTCCTGGCGCAGGACGGCCTGGCCCGAGGCGTCGAGTCCGACGGCGGACATGTCCTCGTCGTTCCACGCGTCGCCCTGGGTGAGGATCTTGCCGGGGTTGCCGTTCATCGCCTCGCGGTGGCGCCCGCTGTAGATGTCCCACTGCCACTGCGTGCCCGAAAGCACCGGCCCCGAACGGGCCGCCCCCGTCCACCAGCTCGCCCCCGGCAGCCGGGAGTCGAGTGCCTGGTACAGCGCCTTGTTCACGGTGGGCGCCTTGTCGGCGGTCATACCGTTCAGCGGGTGGCCGAACTCGCTGACGATCCCGGTGGTGCCCAGCGCCGCCGAGCGGTCCCGGACGGTCGTGAAGTCCTTGGAGTACTGGCCGTCCTCGGCCTTGCCCCACATGAAGACGCCGGAGATGGCCTTCTGGTCGTAGAAGTGCGTGTTGAAGACGTAGCGCGCGCCGACGGTGCCCGCGTCGAGGAGGCCGCCCTCGTGCCGCGCGAAGTCCAGATTGGCGTTCCAGAACATGTTGGGCTCCACGAAGACCGGCTTGTCGCGCCAGCCCGCCGCGTCCATGCGGGAGCGGAACTTCTCGTAGAACGGCCAGAGCACGTCCCGTTCCCAGGCGCGGCTGGTCTGGCCGGCCGCGTACTCGCCCGCGAACGGCTCGTTGTACGGGTCGAAGCCGACGATGCCCGCGAACTCGTCCGCGTCGAGGTTCTGCGCGAGGTACGTCATCGTCTTCTGCGCGGTGTCGAGGAACGCGGTCTGTACGGGGATGCCGAGGACGCGGTTGCTCCAGAAGTCCCGGGTCGCGCTCTTGACCGCCTGGTTCTGGGTGATGTTCTGGCCCCACAGGACACAGACGCCGCAGGACTCGCGCGGGTACCCGCCCGCCTCGATGGCCCACCGGGGCGCGCCGTCGCCCGTGTACCAACTGTCCTTGTCGAAGAGGTACCGGGAGTGCAGATCCTGGTGGAAGTCGGGGAACACCCGCAGTCCGGCGTCGAGGAGGGCTCTGATCTGCTCGGTGGCGCCGCGCAGATAGGCGGTGTCGATCCGGCCCGGCTCGGGTTCGGCATGGGCCCAGGAGAGCAGGAAGCGTACGGCGTTCCCGCCGGTCAGCGAGCGCAGGGCGGCCGCCGATCTACGGGCGTCCGCCACGTCGGCGAAGGGCAGGCCGCCGTTCTCGTCGAGTTTGGTCTCGCCGGAGACGTTGAATCCGCGCAGGACGACCTCGCGGCCGTGGCCGTCGGTGAACCGGGCGCCGTCGACGGAGACCTCGGTGGCCGCCCGGTCGTCGAACCACGGCGTGGCCCGGGTGCTCTCCGCCGCGGCGGTTCCCGGGCCGCCGAGCGCGACCCCGGTCAGCAGCGTCAGTACGGCGCCGAACAGCGCGCATCCGCGGGCCGTACGACGTGTGGTGCGACGTGTGGTGCGACGTGCCGTGCGCGGTCCCGCCCCGGATGCCGTCATGGACACAACAGTGGGGCAGCTACTGACGGGTAGTCAAGGGATCTGTCGCGGCGGCCGCATGGGGCGGGCGACCTCGGACCTGCCCCAGGTGGGCGTTCAACATATGCTGATCCGACCGGCGTTGCTCCTGCAACCATGTCGTACGCCAACGAGGGAGATTGATGAGCCAGCCGCCGTATCCACCCGCTTCCGACGGTTCAGGGGCTCCGCGGGACCGGCCGGCGCAGCCGGGCCAAGCGGGGCAGCCGGGCCAGGGCGGCCAGCCGGGGCCGTACTCGCTTCCCCCTCAGCCGCAGGCACCCCCGCAGGGGGCCCCCGTCGAGGGCAACCCGTACGCGCAGCCGGCCCCGCCCCCGCCCGCCTACGGCGGTTACCAGGGCCAGGGCCATCAGGGCTACCAGGGGGCCCCGCCGCCCTACCTGCCCCAGCCGCCCCAGCCGCCTCACCCCGGGCAGCGCCCCGGTGGCCGCCGCAGGGCCGCCCTGCTGGCCGGCGCCGTGGCGGCCGTCGTACTGCTCGCCGGGGGCGGCGTCTGGCTGGCGACCGGCGGGGACGGTGACGGGAGCGACGGCAAGGATGTCGCCGCGAGCTCCGGTCCGTCCGGCGCGGAGTCGACCGGGGCGACGGAGGAGACCGGCGCCCCTGAAACGTCCGACCCCGAAACCGACCCCGAAACCGACTCGGAAACGTCCCACCCGGAGCCCTCCGACGCCGGGCCCACCGGTACCGGTATGGAGGGGATGTGGCGGTCCTCCTCGGGCAGCGGGGTCCTGGGCGTCCTCAAGGGCGAGGACGTCGAGACCATCCAGAAGGACAGCAAGATCACGATGGTGTACGTCAAGGGCGACCTGGAGTGCAAAGGTCTGCGCACGGTGACGGAGCCGGGCAAGAAGTACCGCTTCGCGCTGATCTGCTCCCGTGACGACGTACCGGTGGAGTCCGAGGACCGCAGCGGCGACTTCACCTTCTTCGACGGCGCGCTCAGCGTGGCGTGGACGTCCGGCGGTACCGGCACCGAGACCTTCGACCGGTACGCGGACGCCCCTTAGCCCCCTTAGCCTCCTTTGCCCCCCCTGGCCTCCCTGGCCCCCCTCGCACAGCGGAACGGGCCGCCCCGGTGTCGATGGGGCGGCCCGTACGCGTACGGAGACCGAGGCCGTGGCGGGAATCGAACCCACGTAACTCGATTTGCAGTCGAGCCCCTGAACCACTCGGGCACACGGCCGTGCGCTGCGCGGTGTCGTGTCCTACCGCTGTCTCCGCTGTCCTCGCTGTTTCCGCTGTCTCCGACCGTACGAGGGCGGACGGCGCGGCTCAAGGCTTTCCGGCGCCGTGCAACGTGACTGCCACACGCCGTTCACGGACGCGCCGCGCGTGGTCCTACGACCAACGGCCCAGCGAAGATCCACCCGGCGACAGGGCCCAACCCGCGAGATGACCCTTACGCTGAACCAATGACCGCACTGGAACCAGGCGACGCCGGCGCCGCCCCCGCCGCCCCCTCCGGCATATCCGGTCCCAGCGCCACACCTCCGCCCGTCCCGGCCACCGTCCCCGCCCCCGTCTCCGGGTGGCGCGGCGGTGTGCTCGGGCCGGAGCACCGGGCGCTCAGCATCGCCATCGTCTCCGTCGTGCTGCTGATCGCCTTCGAGGCGACCGCGGTCGGCACGGCGATGCCGGTCGCCGCGCGTGAGCTGGACGGCGTGTCGCTGTACGCCTTCGCCTTCTCCGCGTACTTCACGACCAGCCTCTTCGCCATGGTGCTCTCCGGACAGTGGTCCGACCGCGACGGGCCGCTCGCGCCGCTCGTCACCGGTGTCAGCGCCTTCGCCGCCGGGCTGCTGCTCTCCGGTGCGGCCGGCTCCATGTGGCTGTTCGTCCTCGGCCGGGCGGTCCAGGGGCTCGGCGGCGGGCTGGTCATCGTCGCCCTGTACGTGGTCATCAGCCGCGCCTACTCGCAGCGGCTGCGGCCCGCGATGATGGCCGCGCTCGCCGCGAGTTGGGTCGTTCCGTCCGTCGTCGGGCCGCTCGCCGCCGGGACCGTCACCGAACACCTCGGCTGGCGCTGGGTCTTCGTCGGCATCCCCGTCCTCGTCGTACCGCCGCTGGTCTTCGCGGTGCCCGCGATCCGGCGGATGGCGTCCGGGCCCGCCGACCCGTCGGGGCCCGCGGCCGGCTTCGACCGGCGCAGGATCCGGTTCGCGCTCGGGATCTCGCTGGGCGCGGCGCTCCTCCAGTACGCGGGCCAGGATCTGCGCCTCCTCTCGCTCCTGCCGGCCGCGGCGGGCGTGGCGTTCCTGGTGCCCGCCGTCCTCGGGCTGCTGCCCGGCGGGACCTGGCGCGCGGCGCGCGGGCTGCCCTCCGTGGTGCTGCTGCGCGGGGTCGCCTCCGGGGCGTTCATCGCGGCGGAGAGCTTCGTACCGCTGATGCTGGTCACGCAGCGCGGTCTGTCGCCGACGATGGCCGGGCTCTCGCTGGCGGTCGGCGGCGCGACCTGGGCGCTCGGCTCGTACGTGCAGTCCCGGCCGCGCATGGAGCCGTACCGGGGCCGGCTCATGGCGGGCGGCATGGTCCTGGTGGCGCTGGCCATCGCGACCGCGCCGAGCGTGCTGATCGAGGCGGTGCCGGTGTGGATCGTGGCGGTCGCCTGGGCCTTCGGCTGCCTGGGCATGGGCGCGGTGATCGCCTCCACCAGTGTGCTGCTGCTCCAGCTCTCGGCGCCGGAGGAGGCGGGCGCGAACTCGGCGGCGCTCCAGATCTCCGACGGGCTGTCGAACGTCCTGCTGCTGGCGGCGGGCGGCGCGGCGTTCGCGGCGCTGGGCGGCGGCGCGGTGGGCGCGGCGGGCCACGCCGCCTCGGGCGCGGCGGCCACCGCGTCGCACCCGACGGCGTTCGCGGCGGTGTTCCTGCCGATGGCGGTGGTGGCGCTGGTGGGGGTGTGGGTGGCTACGCGGGTCCGCGTCGCTGTGCGCTGAGCTGGTGCCGCCGGGTGAGGACCGAAAGCTCGTGGCCGCGTGGTACCACGCGGTACCATACGGGCATGGCTGGTCTGAATCTGAGGTTCACCGACGAAGAGCTGGATGCACTGCGCGAGCGCGCGGAGGCGGAGGGCCGCAGCATGCAGTCGTTCGCCCACGAGGCGGTCATCACCGCCATAAACGAGCGTTCGCGCCTTTTCAACGAGGCGGCGGACCACGTGCTGGCGGCGAGTGAGGAGCTCAACCGGAGGCTCGCCTGATGCAGTACCTGACCCTTCCCGAGTTGCTCGCACTCGCCAAGCGTCTGGGTGCTGACGAGGTGCGTGACTACGGGCTGCTCGACTCGGCGCTGGGGCGCCCGCAGGCGAGTGTGTTCGGCCAGGACGCGTATCCGGACGTGTGGCAGAAGGCTGCGGCTCTGATGGAGTCCCTGGCGCGAAATCATGCACTCGTGGACGGCAACAAGCGCATCGCATGGTACGCCACCTGGGTTTTCCTGCATTTGAACGGGCATCCGCTGAATCCTGATTTCGACGTGGACGAGGCTGAACGGTTTGTGTTGAGCGTGTGCCAGGGCGATCTGGAGATGCCGAAGATCGCGGAGGTGCTGTCGCGTTTCGCGCGGTGACGGATCCGCGGATGTGGCGCCCGTCGCACCTGCCCGTCCACGGCCTCGTTCGTACGAGGACCGGGGCACCCCGCCGGTAGGGTGGCCCGGTTGTCGTACGTACGCGTACCTTCGTGCGCGCTCGTACCCCGTGCCCCCGCCACCGAGCGTCCGAACCGGAGACCGTGACTACTACCGCCTCCTCCCACCACCTCTCGCCCGCCTTCCCCGGCCGCGCGCCCTGGGGCACCGCCAACAAGCTGCGTGCCTGGCAGGAAGGTGCCCTCGGCCGATATCTAGAGGAGCAGCCCCGTGACTTCCTCGCCGTCGCGACCCCCGGCGCCGGCAAGACGACCTTCGCGCTGACGCTCGCCTCCTGGCTGCTGCACCACCATGTCGTGCAGCAGGTCACCGTCGTCGCGCCCACCGAGCACCTGAAGAAGCAGTGGGCCGAGGCCGCCGCGCGTGTGGGGATCAAGCTCGATCCCGAGTACAGCGCGGGACCGGTGAGCAAGGAGTACGACGGCGTCGCCATCACGTACGCGGGTGTCGGGGTCCGGCCGATGCTGCACCGCAACCGGTGCGAGCAGCGCAAGACCCTCGTCATCCTCGACGAGATCCACCACGCGGGCGACTCCAAGTCCTGGGGCGAGGCGTGCCTGGAGGCGTTCGAGCCCGCGACCCGGCGTCTCGCGCTGACCGGTACGCCGTTCAGGTCCGACACCAACCCGATCCCCTTCGTCGCGTACGAGGAGGGCAACGACGGCATCCGCCGCTCCGCCGCCGACTACACGTACGGATACGGGAACGCCCTCGGCGACGGCGTCGTCCGGCCGGTGATATTCCTCAGCTACAGCGGCAACATGCGCTGGCGCACCAAGGCCGGCGACGAGGTCGCCGCCCGCCTCGGCGAGCCCATGACCAAGGACGCGATCTCACAGGCGTGGCGCACCGCGCTCGACCCGCGCGGCGACTGGATGCCCAGCGTCCTGCGCGCCGCCGACCAGCGCCTCACCGAGGTGCGCAAGGGCATCCCGGACGCCGGCGGGCTGGTGATCGCGAGCGACCAGGACGCGGCCCGCGCCTACGCCAAGCTCATCCGGGAGATCACCGGGACGAAGGCGACGCTCGTCCTCTCCGACGACGTCGGCGCCTCGAAACGGATCGACGAGTTCTCGGCGAGCCAGGAGCGGTGGATGGTCGCCGTCCGGATGGTGTCGGAGGGCGTCGACGTGCCGCGCCTCGCCGTCGGCGTGTACGCGACGACCATCTCGACCCCGCTGTTCTTCGCGCAGGCCGTGGGCCGTTTCGTACGGTCGCGGCGGCGCGGCGAGACCGCCTCCGTCTTCCTGCCCACCATCCCCACCCTCCTCGGCATCGCCAACGAGATGGAGGTCGAGCGCGACCACGTCCTCGACAAGCCGAAGAAGGAGGGGGAGGAGGACCCCTACGCCGAGTCCGAGAAGGAGATGGCGGAGGCCGAGCGCGAGCAGGACGAAGAAGGCGCTGACTCCGGCGACATGCTGCCCTGGGAGGCGCTGGAGTCCGACGCCGTCTTCGACCGGGTGCTGTACGACGGCGCCGAGTTCGGCATGCAGGCGCACCCCGGCAGCGAGGAGGAGCAGGACTACCTCGGCATCCCGGGCCTCCTCGAACCCGACCAGGTGCAGTTGCTGCTCCAGAAGCGCCAGGCCCGGCAGATCGCGCACAGCCGCAAGAAGCCGGACACCGAGGCCGATCTGCTGGAGCTGCCGGCCGAACGGCGCCCCGTCGTCTCCCACAAGGAGCTGCTGGAGCTGCGCAAGAAGCTCAACACCATGGTCGGCGCGTACGTCCACCAGAGCGGCAAGCCGCACGGCGTGATCCACACGGAGCTGCGCCGGGTGTGCGGCGGGCCGCCGAGCGCGGAGGCCACGGCGGGGCAGCTCAGGGAGCGCATCTCGAAGGTGGGGGAGTGGGCCACCCGGATGCGCTGAACAGCGTGTGAAGGGCGGTGGAAGCGGCCCGCGTGGGGGCCGTGTGAAGTGTGGACGTCGTAGAGGTATGAGCAAGGCGCCGTGACAGTTGTAACGGTTGATGCACAGCGTGGCCGCCGCCCGGAGCCCGGGCGGCGGCCACGACTGCTGTCCGGGGCCCCCGGCCGTCACCGTACGCCTCACATGGGAACACATGACGTCACCGTTCAGCCGGACATTTACCGTTAACGCGGATTGACTCCCCTCTCATGCCCGGATTCTGGACGAGGGCTTCCGCTGAGCGGTACCGATGGTTACTGTCCCCGCAATGTGAACGCTCCGTGGCAACTCCGCCGCGTAGCGCAGCCGGTGGTGCCATGGCCCGCCGGTGGCCTCTCCACGCGGCGCCGGAACGGGATCCGGCGCGGCAGAAGCTCAGGGCAGGGAGAGCGCCGTCGTCACTCACCACTCACCACTCACTCCGAACTCGCTCCGAACTCATACCGAAGGAGAGGGCGTCGTGACCGCGGAGACCTCCCAGACGCTCGACCGGGGACTGCGCGTCCTCAAACTTCTCGCCGACACCGACCACGGGCTGACCGTCACCGAGCTGTCCACCAGGCTCGGGGTCAACCGGACCGTTGTCTACCGGTTGCTCGCCACCCTCGAACAGCACACGCTCGTACGCCGTGACCTCGGCGGCCGGGCCAGGGTGGGCCTCGGGGTGCTGCGCCTGGGCAGGCAGGTGCATCCGCTGGTACGGGAGGCCGCGCTGCCCGCGCTGCGGGCGCTCGCCGAGGACATCGGCGCGACCGCGCACCTGACGCTCGTCGACGGGGCGGAGGCGCTGGCGGTCGCCGTCGTGGAGCCGACCTGGACCGATTACCACGTCGCCTACCGGGCCGGATTCCGCCATCCACTGGACCGGGGCGCGGCCGGCAAGGCGATCCTCGCCGCCCGGGGGGCCGCCCTCACCGAGCCGCGCTGCACCCTCACCAGCGGCGAGCTGGAGGCTGGCGCGAGCGGGGCGGCGGCGGCGCTCGTCGGGGTGACCGGGATCGAGGGGAGCGTGGGGGTGGTGATGCTCGCGGACGCCGTACCGGAACGGGTCGGTCCGCGCGTGGTCGACGCCGCCCGCGAGGTGGCGGACGCCCTGCGCTGACGGAAGCCCCGCGCTCGGGGAGGAGACGGGCGGGGGTGCTCCGCGCTGGCGGAAGGGCGAGGGCGCGCGGCAGATACATTGACATGGTGTTCTCTCGCCTCCCGAAGTTCCCTCGTCTCTCTCGTCTCTCTCGCCTCTCGCGTCCCGGCGTCCTCATCGTGTGCGCCGTCCCGGTCGTCGCGCTCTTCGTCGTCGTCGGCGTCGCGCCCCTGCCGTATGCCGTGGCGCAGCCCGGGATGACCGCGGACGTCCTCGGCACGAACAAGGACCGGCCGGTCATCACCATCAGCGGCGCGCCCACCCGGAAGACCGAGGGGCAGTTGCGGATGACGACGATCGAGGCGACGGGGCCTTCCACCGACGTCGACTTCGGCGATGTGGCCGAGGGCTGGTTCCGCGCGGACCGGGCCGTGCTGCCGCGCGAGGCGGTCTACCCCTCGGGCAAGTCCGACCAGCAGGTCCGGAAGCACAACACCCAGGACATGATCGAGTCGCAGAACTCCGCGACGACGGCCGCGCTCGGTCTGCTCGGCGAGGACCCGGCGAGGATCGACGTCAGCCTCCACCTCGCCGATGTCGGCGGCCCCAGCGCCGGGCTGCTCTTCGCGCTCGGCATCGTCGACAAGCTCGACGGCGATGGCGCGGGCGGCGATCTGACCGGTGGCCGCACCATCGCCGGTACGGGGACGATCACCGACGGCGGGGAGGTCGGCCCGGTCGGCGGGGTGGCGCTGAAGACCCAGGCGGCGGGGCGCGACGGGGCGACCGTCTTCCTCGTGCCGAAGGCGGAGTGCGCGGACGCTCAGGCCGAGCTGCCGAAGGGGATGCTGCTGGTGCCGGTCTCGACGCTGAAGGGCGCGGTGTCGTCGCTCACGGCGCTGGAGCGGGGGCGGAAGGACCAGGTCCCGAGCTGCTGACATTCCCCGCGTCCCGGGACGTCTCCGGAGCGGCCTTCTCCGCGGTACGTTCCATGGACCGCCAGGCCGGGAAGACCAGCGGACTGAGCGTCGCCAGCAGATAGACCCCGCCGACGGCCAGCAGTGCGTGGCCCGGACCGGCCCGCTCGACCAGCAGGCCCGCGGCCAGTCCGCCGAGCGGCATCGTCAGTTCGACCCCCGCCGTGGTCACACTGGACACCCGGCTGCGCAGCGCGTCCGGCACCCGCTCGTAGATCACGGTGGTGAGGATCGGGTTGAGCACGCCCGCCGCGAAACCGCCCGCGGCCATCGTCACGGCCAGCGGCAGGGTCCCGTCCGTCAGCGCCGCCACCACGAACCGGGGTGCCCCGCAGAGCAGGAAGGCGCCCGCGAACACGGCCCGGCGCGGGAAGCGTTCCCCGTACGCCCCGTACAGCAGGGCGCCCAGCAGCGCGGAGCCGCCGAACACGGCGGTGAGCAGGCCGAGATCGGCCGGGCCGCCCAGTTCGTCACGGGCGTGGACCGGCAGCAGGACCGAACTCCAGCCCTGGTCCAGGCCGTTGGTGATCATCACCATCAGCGTGATGCCCAGCAGCAGCCGGGCACGCACCAGGAAGGCGTACCCCTCGCGCAGTTCGGTGCGGTACGTGGTGAGTGAGACCGGGGCGAGGCGCTGCGGCTCCGCCGGGGCGACGCCCCGCAGCCCGGTGGCGATCAGCGCCGCCGACCCCGCGAAGGTCACGGCGTCCAGCAACAGGACCGCCTCCGCGCCCACCACGGCGATCAGTACGCCGGCCAGCGCGGCGCCGATCATCCGCGCGCCGCGCGAGACCGCGTCGTACAGGCTCGCGGCGCGCGGCAGGGTCGTCCCGGCGCGCTCGGCGAGGTCCGGCAGCAGGACGTAACGGGCGGTGAGCCCCGGGGTGTGCACGAGGCCGCTGACGGCCATCAGCGCGCACAGCATCCAGAACTCCAGCACGCCCGCGTAGTGCAGCAGCGGGATCGCGGCGACGGCGAGGCCGCAGACCAGGTCGGAGACGACGGAGACCCGGCGCCGCCCGAGCCGGTCGATGACCGGGCCGCCGACGATCGCGGAGACGACGACCGGCAGTGTCGCGCAGAAGGCGACGATCCCGGCGTCGGCGGCGCTCCCGGTCGTCTGGAGGACGAACCACGGCACTCCGATCAGGGTCAGCGAACTCCCGGCTATGGAGACGGTGTTGGCGGCGAGGGTGGCGAAGAAGGGCCAGCGTTCCGGGGCGCCTGAATCCGTGGGCCCGCTCATGCGAGGTGCGTTCTCGTGCGTGCCACAGGACGGTTGACGAGACGCAGCCCCAACTCGACCAGGGACCAGCCCAGTCGGGTACGGAGGTCCGTACGGGCCCGGCGGGGGCGGGTGGTCCCCCGGGACGCGGCCGCCTCCCGGCGCAGTTCGGCGGCGCGCAGGGTGTGGAGTGTGAGATGGATGTCGGCGTGCATGATGGATCCCCCTGAGATCTGCTTCCGTCGGCCGGCCGGTTCCGGCCCGTTCCGGCCGGTCAGTCCGTCGAGTCGTGGCGCGGGAAGGTGTGCAGGTGTACGCGGACCTGCGGGGCGTCCTCGGCGGCGGGCCCGATCCGGCGGTAGCGCTCGGCGACCGCGTGCAGGTCCGCGTTCAACTCGGTGAGCTGCTGCGGCGTCAGCCGCAGGGTGAAGTCGCTCATGTCCGCGGCCTGCGACCACTCCAGTGGCCAGTCGCCCGCCGTGCCCAGCCAGGTGGTCAGTTCCTGGGTGTGGATGGTGGCCACCTCGTGCAGGAACAGGTTGACCGCGCCGCGCACTTCCGGGTTGGTGTCCGCGTGGAGGTCCTCGCCGAACCGGATCCCGTCGTGGGTGGCCTTCCACCACCGCTCACGGCCCTTGCCGCGCGTCGGGTCGTCCTCGACGAAGCCGTGTGCGGCGAGCTGGCGCAGGTGGTAGCTGGTGGCGCCGCTGGACTCGCCCAGCTGGGCGGCGAGCTGGGAGGCGGTGGCGGGGCCGTGGTGACGGAGGGCGCCCAGCAGCCGCATGCGGAGCGGGTGGGCGAGACCGCGGAGGGACCGGGCGTCCAGGGTGCGTTCGCGGTGTTCCGGGACCTGCGGTTCCGGCTTTGCTTCTTCGTGCTCGGTCATGGTGTCACCGTAGCCATGCAAAGACTTCGTTGCAATGCTTTCTTTGCAGCGGAGTCTTTGGAGTCTGCTCCCACCCGGTCAGTCGTCCCGCGCCGCCTGCTCCACCAGCGGGATGATCCGCAGCGGCACCGGGTTCTCCATGACGATCGCCGTGGCGGCCCGGACGATCCCGTCGAAGCCGACCACCCGGTCGATCACCCGCTGGAGATCGGCGTTCGAGCGGGCGACCAGGCGGCAGAGCATGTCCCCCTCGCCCGTGGTGGTGTGCAGTTCGAGCACTTCGGGGACGCTCGCCAGATGGGCCCGTACGTCCGTGCCCTGCCCCTGTTTGATCTCCAGCGTGGCGAAGGCCGTGACGGGATAGCCGAGCGCCGCCGGGTCGACCGCCGGGCCGAACCCCCGGATGACCCCGTTCGACTGGAGCCGGTCGAGCCGCGCCTGTACGGTTCCGCGCGCCACGCCGAGCCGGCGCGACGCCTCCAGCACCCCGATCCGGGGTTCCTGTGCCAGGAGCACGATCAGCCTGCCGTCGAGCCCGTCGATACCCACGGTCCGTCTCCCTCCTCCAGCATGGTCATCCTGTGCGGATCGTCCCGTCATTCTGGCGATTCGCTGTACAGAATGCCCAGGGAAAACCCGAACTGTTGCGCACCTTGTGGAACGGCGCGACGCTGACCTCATGGCTGACACCTCGACGCACAGCACCCTCGGCACCCCCGGCACCACCCCCGACACCGCGCGCGAGGCCGATCCCTTCCCGGTCAGGGGAATGGACGCGGTCGTCTTCGCCGTCGGCAACGCCAAGCAGGCCGCGCACTACTACTCCACGGCCTTCGGCATGAAGCTCGTCGCCTACGCGGGCCCGGAGAACGGCAGCCGCGAGACCGCGAGTTACGTCCTGACCAACGGTTCCGCCCGCTTCGTGTTCACGTCCGTCATCAAGCCGTCCACGGAGTGGGGCCGCTTCCTCGCCGCCCATGTGGCCGAGCACGGCGACGGTGTCGTGGACCTCGCGATCGAGGTCCCGGACGCGCGCGCCGCGTACGCCTACGCCACCGGGCACGGCGCCCGCGGCCTCCAGGAGCCGTACGAGATCAAGGACGCGCACGGCACCGTTGTCCTGGCCGCGATCGCCACGTACGGCAAGACCCGGCACACCCTCGTGGAGCGCTCCGGCTACGACGGCCCGTACCTGCCCGGCTTCGGCGCGGCCGACCCGATCGTCGAACCGCCCGCCAAGCGCACCTTCCAGGCCGTCGACCACTGCGTGGGCAATGTCGAACTCGGCCGGATGAACGAGTGGGTGAGCTTCTACAACACCGTCATGGGCTTCACGAACATGAAGGAGTTCGTGGGGGACGACATCGCCACCGAGTACTCGGCGCTGATGTCGAAGGTCGTCGCCGACGGCACCCTCAAGGTGAAGTTCCCCATCAACGAGCCCGCGATCGCCAAGAAGAAGTCGCAGATCGACGAGTACCTGGAGTTCTACGGCGGGGCCGGTGTCCAGCACATCGCGCTCGCGACCAACGACATCGTCGCCTCGGTACGGACGATGCGGGCCGCCGGTGTGCAGTTCCTGGACACCCCCGACTCGTACTACGACACTCTCGGCGAGTGGGCGGGGGAGACCCGGGTGCCCGTCGAGACCCTGCGCGAGCTGAAGATCCTGGTCGACCGCGACGAGGACGGCTATCTGCTCCAGATCTTCACCAAGCCGGTCCAGGACCGGCCGACCGTCTTCTTCGAGATGATCGAGCGGCACGGCTCGATGGGCTTCGGGAAGGGCAACTTCAAGGCGCTCTTCGAGGCGATCGAGCGCGAACAGGAGAAGCGCGGCAACCTCTGAAGGGGCTGCCGCCGCGCGCTCACCTGCGGGCGGCGGCGCGCCGTGCCTCGGCGGCGAGGGCCCGGACCCGGTCCGGTGGCAGCGCGGCGGGAGGGCGTACGGGCATGCCCCCGCCCCGGCAGGCGCCGCACTCCCCGTCGACAAACGCCTCCGGCTGCCCCGGCGCCCGGCAGGTGCCGCACTCCACCAAGGCCGGTGCCACCCGGTCCGATACCAGCGGAGTATCCGCCGGCTCGGGTGGCAGCTTGGCGGTGAGCCGGGACCGTACGAGACCGGCGGGGTGATGTACGGGCGCGGGGAGCCCGTCGGTGAGGGCGCGCAGCACGTCCTCCTCATAGGACCCGCGTACGAACCACTCGGCGACCAGCGGTTCCAGCGCCGCGCAGTCGGCGGCGGAGAGCGACAGGTCGGGGCACCGCCGCCCGACGGAGGCGAGCACGAGATACCCCCGTGACCGTCCCGCCCGCGTACCGGGCGCCGGGGCGGGCGCCGCGACCGGGGCCGTGCTGTGGGCCGGGACCAGGGCCGGGGCGGGAGCCGGGTCCGCGAGCGGCGCCTGGTCCGGTGCCGCGACGCTCGCCGCGCTCGTACTCGCCGCCTCCGCACCAGACTCGCCCGCGTCGGCAGGCGCACTCCAGGTGTCCCCACTCCGGGCGGCACGCGAGAACCACGTACGGGTGACCCATCGCCCGCCGCCCGTCCCCACCAGGAACTCACGCCGCCGGAGAAGATGTCCGGCCCGCTCAAGGAAGTTGAGGGCGGTGCGTAAGGCGCACTGTCCGTAGTCCATCACCTTGGCCAGGGCTTTCACCGAGATGTCGGCCCCGTCGGGCAGTCGGTCGATGAACCCGGCGATGGCCGCCTCGCGTCGGGGCAGGAGTGCGAAGTCGTCTGCGGAGGGGGCCGGTTGACCGGCAACCGTACGTTTGCCGTACCCGGCACTGGCCATCGAACAGGAAGCGGTGTGCACGCGCGGCGGCGCAACACTAAACTGCGAAGCAGCCACAAAGATCAAGCCCTTGATCTAGCTGGTGAGGTCTCCGTCAGGTGCGCTAACACCGGGCGGAGGCCGTTTTTCTTTCCAGGGGCAAGGTAGACGGATCTCACCCTGCGTGGCAACCCGGTCGCGAAAAGTCAATATCCGGGGCAGGGAGGGTGGGTGGGAAACAAGAACCAACCACTCCTCACAAGCAAGGCTCGGCCTTCGAAGCTCGACCCCCGAAGCTCAAGCCTCTTGTGACATCCCAGCCTACTTGGCGGCCCAGCAGCCCAAATCGTTCCGGTTCCTCTCCGCCGCCCGGCGCGGCGCGTCCGGCGATCCCAGCAGACCGTACGGCAGGTACCCGGACCGGACACCGAGTTCCCACCCATGGACCTGGACAGCGAGGCAGGCCAGGGCGAGGGTGCCGAGGGGAAGGAGGGACCGGGGCGCGGGATCACCGGCATCGGCCTCGACGCTCTCCCGGTACGCGACCAGCCGGGCGACGAGGGCGTCCTCGAAGGCGTGCTGGTCGTCGTCGAGGAGTACGCGGAGCAGCCGCTGGTCCGCGCTCAGCGCGTCGCCGACCTCGTCGAGCCGCCGGGCGGCCTCCGTGCGCTCCCCGGCGTCCGGCTTGCGCAGCGGAACCGTAGGCCAGTCGCGGGGCAGATGCCCGGCCGCCTCGGTGAGATAGGGGCACAGGGCGTCCATGGCGGCGACGTCGGCGGGGTCGGAGACGGAGGTGTACCGGTTGTAGGGCACGCCGTCACGGATGGCGGGCGCGTAGTCGCCACGCAGCAGCAGCCCGGTGACCCGCTCCCAGTCCCACACATGCCCGCTGACGACACACATCTCGAACATGTCGAGCCAGGTCCGCGCGGTGGGCGCCTCCTTGACGACGTCCCGGAAGGTGATGGGCCCGTCCCCGAACTCGTCGTCGTCCGGGTCCGTGCTGATCCGCTCCCCGACGAGGGGGAACCGGAGTTCCTGGTCCCCGCTCGGGAAGCACATGATGCTCAGCACTCCGTGCACACACTCCGCGGCAGTGACGGCAACCGTGCCGGCCGCGGCGTCGAGCCCCGGCTCCGTCACCGTTCGCGCGGCGACATGGTCGAGCAGTTCGTCCGCCATGGCCCGGATCAGCGTCGGCGAGATGCTGCCGTACCGGAGCGAGTGCCACCGCGTGTAGGCCCGCCCGTCGATGTCGTCGAGCGCCTCGGCCAACCGCTGTTCGCCGACCTGATGGCATGTCACATGCCGCACGTACCCCGCCCCTCCATGAACTCCACGACTGGACGGAGCACGTTATCAACGGGCACTGACAGCACTGACAGCACTGCTAGGGCCTGGGCGATCCCAAGCTGCTCGACGAGGTAGTCCTCGCGTGGGAGGCGCACGGTTTCGCGGCCAACTTGGGGAGCCTCGCCGGCCGAAGACGGGCCGGCCCCCATCACTCCGAGGGGAGGGCGATAGGGGCCCGGTGAACCGGTAGGCGCTGTACCGCAGGGTCAAACGGTGCCGAATTCTCCAGCCTTGACGCCCGCCACAAAGGATGCGAACGAGTGGACGGGGAAGCCCAGGACGGGGCCGCTCGGGTCCTTGGAGTCCCGGACGGGGACGGTGCCGCGCGAGACGATCAGATCGGCGGCGACCTCAAGGCACTGGCCGCCGTTGGAGCTGTAGGAGGACTTGAACCAGCGGAGCGAATCGGTTGTCACAGGAAGCCCTTTCTCACCTGACTGACCATGGCTACGGACTCTCTCTGCGAGAGTGCTTCAGCCTGTAGCTGATGGTAGGCCGTGAAAATAGGCCGGACCAACCGTGTATCGCGCTCCAGACGGCCGGAGTGCGCGGACTCCGCATAGGCCATGCACGACCCGTCGGGCAGGGTGGCCAGCGTAACGGGCGAGTCAAAGGAGCGGCGTTCGCCCAGTTCGAACGGGGCTACCTGCACCACGGTGTTGGGCATGTCCGCGACTTCCAGGAGATGCCCCAATTGCTCCGCCAGGACTCGGGGCCCGCCCACACGTTGCCTGATACAGCTCTCGTCGAGCAGGACGTACAACTGCGGGGGCGGTGTCCGCGCGATCAGTGCCTGGCGTCGGGACAGGAGCGTAAGGCGTTCCTCCGCCTGCTGCTCCGTGATCGCGCCGCGCCGCACGGCACCCGCGGTGATGGCTTCGGCGTACTCCCGCGTCTGGAACAGCCCCGGAACGATCCCCAGCTCGAACAGGCGGATCTCCGAGGCCCTGCCCTCGTGCTCGACGAACTCGGGAAAGCCGTCGAGTATCGCCGAGTTCCGCGCCGCCGCTCCTTGCCGTGTCAGTGCTTCCCCGGTGCCGAACGCCCTGTCCGCGCTTGCGGCGAATTTGGCGGTTGGGTTTCGGGACCCGGTTTCGACCCCCGAAATATGCGAGGCCGAATATTCGGTACGGTCCGCCAACTCATCCTGAGTCCATCCGCGTTCCTCCCGCAGCCTGCGCAGACGCTCCCCGAAGGCCGCGAGGGGCCCCGACTGGGGATCAAGCTCCTTACGGTTAGCCACTATTGAACCAACTTTCAATCAACTGGGCGGAGGTTGAAGGCTTTTCGAGGATAGACCACCCTGGGCACCCCTGGTAGTGGAGTCACTACAGAGAGGAGCGGTCCGTGATGCGTGAGCGACGACGTACTTCCGGAGTCCCGCCAGCCCTGATCTACCCGCCGATTGACCTGGCCCCGGTGCCTGGTTGCGACCTGTGCGACTGGTGGGACAGGCGTCGGGAGAACGCCCGTCGCGGGATCGGGGCGGTCAGCGCATTCCACTGCACGCGCCAGATCGCGGCGCACCCGCATCGTCGGGCCGGTGGCGCCGGATGACCCCCGAACCGCGCGTTCCGCCGTCCTGCCCGCCGCGACGCCTGCCCGTACGTTCCGCCTCGGAGCCCGGTCCACCCGGTCCACCCGATCTGCGGATCGGTATGGCGGTGTACGACCGGCGAGTGGAAATGCCGGGCATCATCCGATCGTTCACCGGATCGGCGGTCTGTCTGGTCAGGCCCTCCGGGCACACCTGGCAGGCCGCCCTGATCTCGGTCCGCCCGGCGACCGAGCGGGAACGGACCCAACTCGCCGCCCTCGCGGAACTCCACCGGCGGCAGCGGCCCCCCGCCGGGCGGCGAGTGTGAGCGCCACCCGGTTCTACCACCTGACCGTGGTCGGCGAGGGGCCGGTCAACGGTACGTGGGTACGCGTCGTCCTCGCCGCCCGGCAGGCGGTGTCGCCGGACTCCGCCCTGTCCTTCCTCCGCCACCAGGCCCGGCGCATCGCCGACGGCCTCGATCCCGCCCCGGGCGCCGGGTGGATTCCGCCGGGGATACTCGTCCCCGTCCGGGCTCCCGATCCGGACGTACCCACCGCGCTCCGGTCCCTGGTGCCACGCCCCCCAGGCGCAGAGAGCGGCACGGGCTCGGCTCCTCGCGGGCGCCGAATTCGTCCTCAGCGCCGATGACTTCAGCGGGCGCTACACCCTCAGGGCACTGCCCGGTCTCCTCGACCGGGCCCCGCTCCCGTACGTATGCCGCGTACGCCGCCGCTGACGCCCGCCCCTCAGGAGGGCGACGGCGTCGCCGGAGGAGTCACCGGCGGTGTCGCCGGCGGCGTCCCGCCCGGCAGCGCGGTCCCGCTCGGAACCGGCGTCGCCCCCGACGCTGTCGGCCGCACCATCTCCGGGGATTGCGGCGTCGACCCCGCGCCCTCCACGTCCCGCGGGCCGCCCTCCTCCGGCTCCCCGAGCGACTCCAGCGCGGCCAGCGCCCGCGGCGCCAGCAGCGGCGAGAAGTACGGGTTGACGCGCAGCGCATCGCCGACATGGCGGCGGGCCGGGCCGTACATCTCCAGTGACCGTTCGATCTCGCCCCGGTGGTAGAGGAACAGCGCGCTGCGCCGCCCCTGCCCCGTCGCCTTCTTCGCGTACTTCAGTGCCTCCTGGCCGTGGCCCGCCCGGTACAGCGCCCACCCGAGCGCGTCCGCGACCTCCATGGAGCGGTGGTGGCGCGCCCACTCGGCGCGCAGCCGTGCCACGGCCGCCGTCGGGGAGCCGTGGTCGGCCTCGAAGCGGGCGAGGACCAGCTCCTCGTTCACGCCGTGCCCCTGCGCCCGCGCGGCCCGGGCGCGCAGCGTCGCGTACTGGGTGCGAGCGTCGCCGTCCAGGCCGTTCGCGTCGTACAGCTCGCCCAGTTCCAGCGCGTACTCCGGGCGCGGCAGCTTCGCCAGCGCCGCCTGGTAGTCGCGGTACGCCTCGTCCGTCCTGCTCAGCGCGGCCAGTGCGCGCGCCCGGCCGGCCAGCGAGGCGGGGTGGTCGCGTACCGTCGCGAGCGCCGCCTCGTAGTGGCCCATCGCCTCGGTCGGCTCACCGCGTTCCCAGGCCAGCTCGCCCAGCGCGAACAGCGCCTCCGCCTTGGCTGTGGGGGAGTCGGCGTGCGCCACGGCCTCGTCGGCCTTCGCCTCCGCGTCCTCGCGCCAGCCGCGGTCCCGGTAGACGGAGACCGCGCGCTCCAGCACGGCCGGGGTGCCGGGGCGCAGCTCCTTCAGCTTGTCGAGCGCCTTGCCCGCCGCCGCGTAGTCGCCCAGACCGGTGTACGCGTCGATCAGCACCGGGTACGCGGTCCACGCCTTGGGCTGGCGGGCGCGGAGCGTCTCGCCCCACTTCTTGGCGGTGGTGAAGTCGTGGCGGGCGTTGGCGAGCGAGGCGAGGCCGGCCAGCGCCCGGGTACGGGTGGGCGTGCCCAGTCCGCCCTGCTTGCCGTCGTCCCCGCCCTCCGTACCGCCGTCGCCGTCCGTACCGTCGCCGTCCGCGGACTCGGCGGTGCGGGCCCCGTGGTCCTCCGGCCCGGCCGCCCCCACCGGCGGGCCCTTCAGCGAGCGCCGCAGCGCCTCGTCGGCCTTCGAGTAGTACGCCGTGTCCCCGCGCCGCTCGCCGCGTTCGACGTACGCCGCGCCCAGCACCGCCCACGCCGTGCTGTCCTCCGGATGCGTCCGCAGCCACTTCTCGCGGTCCTGGATAAGCGCGTCGAGGTCCGGCAGCGAGGCGGGGGCGCCCGCGCTCACCGCCGCGAGGGCCCGCTCCTGCGGGGTCTGTGCCCGCGACCCTTCCCCCCGGTCCGGTACGAACAGCAGGACGCCCCCGACCAGCGCCGCCCCCACCCCGGCCGCCAGCGCCGCCCTTCTGACCTGTCTGACCTGCTCCGTCTTCATGGCGTTCATGATGATTACTGTGCGTCAATATGAAGAGCACACACTGTCTTGAGTTGTGGATCGCCCACGGGTTCACACCGATGGCCCCGGGTGCGAGCCTGGGATCATGGACGATCTCCTCGTACGGCTCCGGACCGGCCTTCCCGCCGACGCCCTGATCACCGATCCCGACATCACGGTCTCCTACGCCCACGACATGGCCAGCTTCTGCCCGGCCGGAACGCCCGCCGTCGTCGTACTGCCGCGCACCGTCGAACAGGTCCAGCACGTCATGCGCACGGCGACCGCCCTCCGCGTCCCCGTCGTCCCGCAAGGAGCCCGTACGGGGCTGTCGGGCGCCGCCAACGCCTCGGACGGGTGCATCGTCCTCTCCCTGACCAAGATGGACCGGATCCTGGAGATCGACGCCGTCGACCGGATCGCCGTCGTCGAGCCCGGCGTCATCAACGCCACCCTCTCCCGCGCCGTCGCCGAACTCGGCCTCGCCTACCCGCCCGACCCGTCGAGCTGGGAGATGTGCACCATCGGCGGGAACATCGGCACCGCGTCCGGCGGGCTGTGCTGCGTCAAGTACGGCGTGACCGCGGAGTACGTCCTCGGCCTCGACGTCGTCCTAGCCGACGGCCGGCTCCTCACCACCGGACGCCGCACCGCCAAGGGGGTCGCCGGGTACGACCTGACGCGTCTCTTCGTCGGCTCCGAGGGCAGCCTCGGCATCGTCGTCAAAGCCGTCCTCGCCCTCAAACCGGAGCCGCCCCGGCAGCTCGCCCTGGCCGCCGAGTTCGGCTCGGCCGCCGCCGCGTGCGACGCCGTCTGCCGGATCATGGAGGGCGGGCACACCCCGTCACTGCTGGAGATCATGGACCGTACGACCGTCCGCGCCGTCAACGCGATGGCCGACATGGGCCTTCCGGAGTCCACCGAGGCACTGCTCCTCGCCGCCTTCGACACTCCGGACCCCGCCGCCGACCTCGCCGCCGTCGGCGAGCTGTGCACGGCGGCCGGCGCCACGGTGGTGGTGCCCGCCGAGAACACCGCCGAGTCCGAACTGCTGCTCCAGGCCCGCCGTCTCGCGCTCCCCGCGCTGGAGGCCGTCCGGACGGCCACGATGATCGACGACGTGTGCGTACCGCGCTCCCGGCTCGCCGCGATGATCGACGGCACGGCCGCCATCGCCGAGAAGTACGACCTGACCATCGGCGTCTGCGCCCACGCGGGCGACGGCAACACCCACCCCGTGGTCTGCTTCGACCAGGCCGACCCGGAGGAGTCCCGGCGGGCCCGCGCCTCCTTCGACGAGATCATGGGGCTCGGCCTGGAACTGGGCGGCACGATCACCGGGGAGCACGGCGTCGGCACTCTGAAGAAGGAGTGGCTGTCGCGAGAGCTGGGGCCTGTGGGGTTGGAGTTGCAGCGGGGAATCAAGCAGACTTTCGACCCGCTGGGCTTGCTCAACCCGGGCAAGCTGTTCTGAGGCCGACGGCGTGACACCTCCCCCGGGGAGCGGCCCGCCCGAGGGCGCGGCGGGAGTACGTGTGAGCAAGCTGACCGAGTACGACATGACGGCGGGCGTACGGGGCCTGGGCGACCGGCGCTCCGTCCACCGTGTCCACCGCGGGCTGCCCTGGATGGAGATCCTGCTCGTCCCGGCGGCCATGGCCGCCGTGATCGCCTACCTCACCCTCAAGTCCCCCTTCCTGTACGTGCCGGTGGTGGCCGTCCTCGTCTACGCGGGCGTCGCCGGGCTGCGCCGCATACCGCCCGCCGAGGGCGTCCGGACGGCCGTCGTGTACGAGGGCGGCGTGCTGCTCGGATACCCGCGGTCCCAGCCCGTCACGTACGCCTGGCAGGAGATCGACTCCACCGGCCACGACCGGGGCGACAGCGACATCGGCCTGGCCTCCGGCGGCCTGCGGTTCACCGAACGGGCCGCCGTCACCGCGATCTGGCCGGCCGGCCGTGCGGAGCCGGTCGTCCTGGCGCACGTCGTACGGCAGAACAAGCTGTCCGAGGCGCTGGAGGCGGGCATACGCCCCCGGGTGCTCGAACGGCTGCGCGCGACCCTCGACACGGAGGGCACCGTCCGCCTCGGCGACCTGGAGGTCACCGACGAGGGCGTCACCCTGCGCGGCGGCCTGTCGGGCACGGCCGCCGAGCCGGCCGTGATCGGGTGGGCGGAGCTGGCGGAGACGACGCCCTTCGGCCCGTCCCGGCTGCGGATCCGTACCGGCGCCGTGCGGTGCGACGTGCCCGTACGGAACGCGGCGGTCGTCCGTGACTTCGTCGAGGAGACCCGCGAACTGAACGTGTGAGACGCGCCCCGCGCGCTCACGCCTCGTCGTCCACGGACTCGTCCGACGGCCACGGGTCGCGCAGCCACAGTTCGTCGGTGCCCGCCGGGGTCAGCAGCGCGGTCAGCGCGTCGTCCAGCCCCAGCCGTTCGGCCTCCGTGCCGGGCGGCACGATCCGCAGCGTCCGCTCCACCCACGCCGAAAGAGCCACCGAGGGCCCTTCGAGCAGGGCGTCCCCGTCGGGCGAGGACAGGGCGACACACAGCACCTGTCGCCCGTCGACCTTCGTCGGCCAGATCCTGACGTCCCCGTGCCCGCACGGCCGGAAGACCCCCTCCACCAGCAACTCCCGGGCGAAGGTCCAGTTCACGGGGGCGTCCGAGCCGACGTGGAAGGTGATGTGCACGGCGTACGGATCGTCCGTACGGTACGTCAGCCGGGCCGGCACCGGGATGCTGCGCTCGGGCGACAGCACCAGATTCAGTTCCAGCTCGCGTTCGACCACAGAGTGCATGACGGGCACTTCCTTTCCTGGCGGGCCCGGCGACGGGCCCAGTGGCGGGCCCGGCGACGGGGCCTCACCGGAAGAGAGGCGGCGCCTCGTCGTTCATGACGCGACTTTCACCGATGACTTTGGGTGAGCGCGCTGACTGCGCGTGAGCGGAGCGCCGTTCCCCGGCGGGTACCGCGGTCACCCGGGGGAGCGATGCGCGTCCCGCCGGGGGCGAGCGCGACGACCGCCAAGGAGTGAATCCGGCGCGCGCGTGCGGTCCAACCGGGTGACGCGCGTGACGGAGGCGCGCTTTACCCCGCTTCCGCCCGATGGACGGGCGCTCCCGCTCGAACCGGTGTGCCGAATTGGTGCAGGTCCGCGAACAGATCCCACCCCGCAGCTTTACGCTTCGCAGCGGTACGGCCGGACCGCCGCCCGAACGGGGTTCTTTCTGCCGGGCGCCATCTTCCGGGCCCCGAGTTCTTCGTTACTGTCTTCCTGGACAAGCGGGAGTGCGAATCCGGTCGCCGTTCCGGCGCCGGGCGGCCCTTTCAGGTCAATCATGGTGTGAGCGAACGGAGTTGGGGTCAGTGGCTACTCCTCCTGGTGACGGCGGGAACGTACCCCGGGAAGGCTTCTACCCGGACCCTTCCATTCCCGGATACGTCCGGTACTGGAACGGGGCCGCCTGGGTGCCCGGCACCTCGCGCCCCGCGCCCCGGGAGGACGAGGGCGCGCCCGCCGCGCTCCCGGCCGCCGCCACCCCGCCCGCGCTGCCCGCCGTCGACGAGACCGGGCCGGTCTTCCTCGACGAGGACCCGCGCGAGCGGCCCCGGCAGGAGCCCGCCTCCGCCTGGCAGGCCGACGCCTCCCGCCAGGCCGGCTTCGGTGGCGAGCGCGACGCCCGGGTCTCCTGGGGCGGAACCGCCGCGCCCGGCCAGGACCCCCGGGTCCCCGCCCCCGCCCCGGCCGCCGACCCGTCCGGCGGCGCGCTGCCCGGCGTACGCTCCCTCGGCCCCGGGACCGGGGACGGCACCGCGAGCGGCGACGCCGACGGCGACACCCCGCCCACCGACGGTACGGTCGCGATCCGCCCCCAGCGGCGCGGCGGCGCGGGCCCCGGCCGGGCCCCGGCACCCCGCGAGGCCAAGAAGCCCGCCGACTCCACCATGACCATCCGCGCCCTGCGCGCCGCGCGGCGCGCGAAGGACGAGGACGCCGCCTCGGAGCGCCCCGCCGGGGACGAGGGCACGATGGCGATCCGCGCGCTCGACGCCGGACCGAAACCGCAGCTCCCGGCCCGTCAGCCGGGACACCCGCAGCCACCGGCCCAGCCCGCCCTGCCCTCACCGCAGTCCCTCCAGTCCTCGCAGCCCCCGCACTCCTACGCGCCCGAACCGGCCCCCGCGCCCCAGCCCGACCCCGGGCCCGCCTCCCCCATCAGCTCCGGCAGCGGCGGCGGCGCCGCCTCCTGGGCACAGCAGGTGCACCGGCTCGCCCAACCGGACCAGGCAGACCAGCCCGTGGTGCCCTGGAAGCCGCCCGTGGAGGACCCGTTCCTCCAGGTCGCGCGCGCCCAGGCCGCCTCGCGCCCCGCCGCCCTCGGCAAGCGCGTCCTGGCCCGGCTGATCGACACGCTGGTGCTGGGGGCGATCGTCGGCGCCATCGCCGTACCGCTCATCAGCCGCGCCCTGGCCCATATCGACGACAAGGTCGAGGCGGCCCGGCAGACCGGACAGACCGTCACCGTCTGGCTGCTCGACACCACCACGGCCGGCTACCTCGGCGGCGTCCTCGTCGCCCTGCTGGTCGTCGGCGTGGTCTACGAGGCGGTGCCGACCGCCAAGTGGGGGCGCACGCTGGGCAAGAAGCTGTGCGGGCTCGACGTACGGGACATCGAGACCCACGAGGCCCCGGCCTTCGGCGCCGCGCTGCGCCGCTGGCTGGTCTACAGCGTGCTCGGGGTGCTCGTCGTGGGGCTCGGCAATGTGCTGTGGTGCCTGATCGACCGGCCGTGGCGGCAGTGCTGGCACGACAAGATCGCCCATACCTTCGTGGCGCGCTGAGGGCCCGCCGGCGGGGCTGTCGAGGGGCCTGGCCGGGTGTTCCTCCGAACGGCGTGCCAGCCGTTGCGGGCCTCTCCGGGCCGGGGTGCACTGCCCCCATGAGCAATGATCAGCCGCCGCCCGGCCAGCCGCCCGAGGACGACCCCTTCCTCAAGAAGCCGTCAGAGCCCCAGGGGCCGGGACAGGGACGGGGACAGGGACAGGGGCCGAGGCAGGGTCAGTGGCAGGGCCAAGGTCAGGGCCAGGGACCGCAGGACCCCCAGGGACCGCACGAGCCTCCACCGCCCCAGGGGCCTCCGCCGCCCTCCGGGGATTCCCCGCACGGCTCCCCCTACGGCGCTCCCTACGGTGGCGAGCACGGACCGCCCAAGGCCCCGCCGTACGACCCGAACGCGCCCGGCGGCTCCCCGTACGGCGGCTCTCCCTACGGGCAGGACCCCTACGGGGGAGGCGGCCCCCACGGCGGTACGGATCCGCTCGCCGGGATGCCGCCTCTCGCGCCGTTCGCCACCCGCCTCGCGGCCCGCGTCATCGACGCGCTGATCATCTTCATCCCGCTGGCGATCGTCTCGCTGCTCGTCGGCGGCTGGCGCCACTCGTCGAACACCACGGGGAACTGGGACGAGGTCACCAACCAGGTGAACACCGGTACCCAGTGGGTCTGGTCGCTCATCTCGATCATCGCGTACGTCGGCTACGACACTCTGATGACGAAGAAGTACGGGCAGACCCTCGGCAAGCGCTGGCTGAGGCTGCGGGTGGCGATGCTCAACGACGGGTCCGTACCGGAGGCCAACTCCTCGCTGACACGCGCCCTGGTGCTCTGGGTGCCCGCGCTGCTCTGCTGTCTCTTCCTCTGGTGGTTCATCATCATCGTCACGATCCTGGCCAGCCGGCCGTACAGGCAGGGCCTGCACGACAAGGCCGCCAGGACCGTCGTGGTGACGGCGCCCCGGTGAACCACGGCGCGCCGGGCGGTATGGACGCGGTCCGCTAGCGGCGGACCCGCGTGCCCACGCCCGAGCCCTGCGTACGCGGTCCTGGCACCGTCGTGGAGCGGGCCGCGGTGTCCGCGCCGGTCCCCCGGCGGGGGGTGGCCGCCCGCGCGGCCCGGTCCTTGCGGGGCAGCGGCACGGTCATGGCGACCAGCAGCCCGAGACCGAGCGCGGCGACGCCGATCACCGCGACGCCGATACCCGTACTCGTACCGGAGAGCAGGAGCATGGCGAGGGTGGAGCAGACGATGGTGGCGGAGCCGTAGGCGAGCTGTGCGGCAGTAGGACGCGGCATGGCGGAATCCGTCCCTCGGGGGCATTGATATCTGTGGGGTTACGGGGATTCTGTTGCTCTGGGGATGTTGGGTGCGTCTCGCGTATCTCGTGCGGGGGACAAGTGGGACCAGGTCGTGGCAAGGCGGTCGCACTTACTCGCGACTCTAAGGCCGTGGATGCCCGAGTGGAACGGCTGGTAAGCGTGACCTGACGCATGGTGCCGGTGCATAGGGGGCGCATCGAGTCACGCACCCCCGCCAACAGGCCGAATATATGCACCCGTTGGCCGGTTCGCTCCCTCCGTCCGGATAGTGGAACCGGAAGGCCGCATAGTGCAATTGACGGGTTCAAGTCAAGGTCTGTCTTTTCTCCGTCAACTCGGGTCCAATGTCGTCACTTATGACGCGCAGACGCGCGCGGATCCTCCACTCCCGGTCCGCGGATCGCGTGCGCCGGGGAGGAACACCACCAAGTGATCAGAAACCGACGGGCGAGAAGAGTCTCCGCGGTGCTCGTGGCTCTGGCCGCGACCGCCGCGACGGCATCGGCCTTCACCACGGCTCAGGCCCAGGACAACCCCGCCTCCGCTTCCAGCGCCCCGTCCGGCGCGGAGCGCCGCGACCCGGCGCCTCAGAAGGGGCAGGTCGACCACGACCTGGACGGCCCGTTCAGCAAGCAGCAGTCCAAGCAGCGCGAGGCCGCGCTCCAGCAGGTCATATCCGGCGACGCCAAGGTGGAGCGGCGCGGCGGCTCCCAGGTCGTCAGGCTCGACAACAAGAAGTACGTCGAGCTGGGCCGGGAGAAGACCGACAAGATCTTCACCATTCTCGTGGAGTTCGGCGACGACGTCGACGGCACCACGACGTACGACCCGGACGGCGCCGACGGCCCCCTGCCGCCCGTCGTCAAGTACGGCGGCGACCCCGGCCCGCTGCACAACGAGATAGCCGAGCCCGACCGGAAGGTGGACAACTCCACCGCCTGGCAGGCCGACTACAGCCAGGAGCACTTCCAGGACCTGTACTTCGGCACCGGCAAGGACGCCAAGGGCGAGCCGAAGGACTCCCTGAAGACCTACTACGAGAAGACGTCCTCCGGGCGTTACTCGGTCGACGGCGAGGTCTCCGACTGGGTCAAGGTCCCGTGGAACGAGGCCCGTTACGGCTCCAACTACTGCGGCTCCACCAACTGCGCCAACGTCTGGGACCTGGTGCGCGACGGTCTCACCGCCTGGACCGCCGGCCAGAAGGCCCAGGGGCAGACCGACGCCCAGATCAAGGACCAGCTCTCCCAGTACGACCAGTGGGACCGCTACGACTTCGACAACGACGGCGACTTCAACGAGCCCGACGGCTATGTCGACCACTTCCAGATCGTCCACGCCGGTGAGGACGAGTCCGCGGGCGGCGGCGTCCAGGGCACGGACGCCCTCTGGGCGCACCGCTGGTACGCGTACGGCACCAACGCCGGCTCCACGGGCCCCGCGGGCAACAAGGCCGGTGGCGCGCCGGTCGGCGACACCGGCATCTGGGTCGGTGACTACACGATGCAGCCGGAGAACGGCGGCCTCGGGGTCTTCGCCCACGAGTACGGCCACGACCTGGGCCTGCCCGACCTGTACGACACCGCGGGCGGCGAGAACTCCACCGCCTTCTGGACGCTGATGTCGTCCGGCTCGTGGCTGGGCACCGGCAAGGACGAGATCGGCGACCTGCCCGGCGACATGACCGCCTGGGACAAGCTCCAGCTCGGCTGGCTCGACTACGCCGAGGCGAAGGCGGCCACCAACTCGACCCACAAGCTGGGCGTCTCCGCGTACAACACGAAGAACCCGCAGGCCCTCGTCGTCGAACTCCCCAAGAAGGAGAAGACGACGACGGTCGTGAAGCCCGCGGAAGGCTCCAGGCAGTGGTGGAGCGACATGGGTGACGACCTCAAGAACACCCTCACCCGTTCGGTGGATCTGACCGGCACGTCGTCCGCGTCGCTCGATCTGACCGGCTGGTGGGACATCGAGGCCGACTACGACTACCTCTACACCGAGGTCTCCACGGACGGCGGCGCCAACTGGACGCCGCTGGACGGTACCGCCGACGGCAAGTCCCTGCCCCGCGACGCCGCCGACAAGCCGGCGCTGACCGGTGTCTCGGGCGCGGCGAAGAAGCTCGCCTTCCCGCTGGACGCCTACGCCGGCCAGAAGTTCGACCTGCGCTTCCGCTACCAGACGGACGGCGGCGTGAGCGGCAAGGGCTTCACGGCCGACGCCATCACCCTCACCGCCGACGGCGCGCCGGTCTTCACCGACAACGCCGAGGGCGACGACGCGGGCTGGACCGCGAACGGCTTCTCGCGCATCGGCGAGTCCTTCACCCAGGACTACGAGCAGTACTACATCGCGGAGAACCGCCAGTACGTCTCGTACGACAGGACGCTCAAGGTCGGCCCGTACAACTTCGGCTTCACGGCGCCGAACGACGGCAAGGTCGAGCACTTCGCCTACCAGAACGGCCTGCTGATCTGGCTGTGGGACACCTCGCAGAAGGACAACAACACCAGCCAGCACCCGGGTGAGGGCCTGGTCCTGCCGATCGACGCCCACGCCAAGCCGCTGAAGTGGTCGGACGGCACGCTGATGCGCAACCGGATCCAGGCGTACGACTCCACCTTCAGCTGGTGGCCGACGTCGGGTCTCTCGCTCCACCGCGCCGACAAGCTGACGCGGATCTCCCCGTCCCTGGGCGCCCCGGTCTTCGACGACCGCAAGGGCACCTACTGGAGCGAGGAGAACAAGGGCGGAAGCGTGAAGGTTCCTGACACCAACACCAAGATCAGCATCGTCAGCCAGCCGCTGGACGGCTCGACGATGACGGTCAAGGTAGGTAAGTCCGGCAAGTAACCGGAAGTAACACCAGGTCAAACACGTGATCGGCCGTCGCCCCCTAGCGGGCGGCGGCCGTTCGTGTTTAGGTGCGTCCTACGATTCTCTTATTGACACGACGTCTCACGGGGGCGATGAGGACATGGCGAGTGGAGGCTTCAGCAAGCTCCCGAACGGCACCGTGGTGGTGGCACTGACCCTGCCCAGCCCGGCCGCCGAGGGTGGCACCGTACGGGTCCTGGTGCATGCCGCGAACCGGGCCCGCGCCCTGACCAGGCTGCGGAACCTGGGGCTGCGGGCGGTCTATCTGCGCGGCAACGCGGAGCCGCCGACACCGGACGAGATCACCGCCGTGCTGCACCACCCGGACGGCCTGCTCTGGCGTACGACACCGGACGCGCCGGGCACGGCCGACCAGCTCTGGCGGCCGATCCGGGCGCTGCTGAGACCCGCGGTGATGGGGTACTGACGCCCTCGGGGTCCGTGCCCGGCAACAGGTGATGGAAGCCCCTTCGGGGCGCCCGTCCTGGTCACCGGCGGGCCGAGAGCCCCCGTGCGGCCGTCCGGCGGGTCACCCGCGGGACGGGACCACCGGCTTGCCCGTCAGCTCCACACCCGCCTCCCGCAGCTCCTCCTGGGCCCGCTCAGTGGTCTCCTCGGCCACCCCCGCCGTCAGGTCGAGCAGCACCCGCGCGGCGAAGCCCGCCCGCACCGCGTCCAGCGCGGTCGCCTTCACACAGTGATCCATGGCGATGCCGACCAGATCGACCTCGGTCACCTCGCGCGCCTCCAGCCAGTCCGCCAGGCGCAGGCCGTTCTCGTCGAAGCCCTCGAAACCGCTGTACGCGGCCGAGTACGCGCCCTTGTCGAAGACCGCGGCGATCGCGCCCGAGGCGACCGCCGGCGCGAAGTTCGGGTGGAAGCCCACGCCCTCCGTACCGGCCACGCAGTGCACCGGCCAGGTGGTGACGTAGTCCGGTGCCGCCGGGGCCTTCGCGAAGTGGTCGCCCGGGTCGATGTGGTGATCGCGGGTGGCGACCACGTACCGGTATCCGGCGGTCGCCTGGGCCACGAGGTCGGTGATGGCGGCGGCGACATCGGCGCCGCCCGCCACGGCGACGCTGCCGCCCTCGCAGAAATCGTTCTGTACGTCGACGACGATCAGTGCGCGGTGCATGACGGGGGTCCTTCAGTGGGGAGCGGACAGAAGCGGCGGACGGTGGGGCGGCCCGGTGACCGGAGCGGCCCCGGGCCGGGCGGGCGGCTGGAGGCGAGCGTAGAGACTCCTGCTGCCCCGCGGGAGGGGTCGCACACCAGCGCCCCCGGTCTCACCCGCACCCGGTCCCACCCGCCCCCAGTCTCACCCGCACCCGGGCCGTACGCACCTGGGCGCGCGGCCATTGCGGGGCGCGGGCATTCCGGGCGCGGGCAGGGCTCACAGGTACTCGGTCGGAATCACCGGCTCGCCCCGCGACAACTGCATCGCCGACATCGGCAGCCCCGCCCGCGCCGCCGCGTGCCGCTCGCGCGCCACGTCCAGCGACTCCCGCGCCACGATCTCGCCGCCCTTGACCAGCTCCACCAGGAGCTGCCGGTCCAGCAGCTCCTGGGGCACCGCGCCGGTGCCGAGCACCTCGGCCTCCGCGTACCCCTGCGCGTCCGGCCTGCGCGCCGCCCACTTGCGCCCGCCGATCGAGGTCTTCCCGCCCAGCGACTTCTTCGCCACCGGCCGGAGCGGGGCCTTGGGGTCCGCCGAGGCGGCCCGCGCGACGATCTTGTAGACCATGGAGCAGGTGGGGTGCCCGCTGCCCGTGACGAGCTGCGTACCGACGCCGTACGCGTCCACCGGCGCCGCCGCCAGCGAGGCGATCGCGTACTCGTCCAGGTCCGAGGTGACCACGATCTTGGTGTTGACCGCGCCCAGCTCGTCGAGCTGCTGCCGCACCCGGTGCGCGACCAGCAGCAGATCGCCCGAGTCGATCCGCACCGAGCCCAGCTCGGGCCCGGCGATCTCCACGGCGGTCCGTACCGCCTCGGCCACGTCGTACGTGTCCACCAGCAGCGTCGTACCGCGGCCGAGCGAGTCGACCTGGGCGCGGAAGGCGTCGCGCTCGGTGTCGTGCAGCAGGGTGAACGCGTGCGCGCTCGTACCGACCGTGGGGATGCCGTACCGGAACCCGGCGGCCAGGTCGGAGGTGGCGTCGAAGCCGCCCACGTACGCGGCGCGCGCGGCGGCCACCGCGGCCAGCTCGTGCGTACGGCGCGCACCCATCTCGATCAGCCGGCGGCCGCCCGCGGCCGTCGCCATCCGGGAGGCCGCGGCGGCGATCGCCGAGTCGTGGTTGAGGACGGAGAGGATCACGGTCTCCAGCAGCACGCACTCGGCGAACGTGCCCTCGACCCGCAGCACCGGCGAGCCGGGGAAGTAGGCCTCGCCCTCCGGGTATCCCCAGATGTCGCCGCGGAAGCGGTACGAGGCGAGCCAGGCGAGCGTCGCCTCGTCGACGACGGCGTTCTCGCGCAGGAAGCCCAGCAGATCGGGGTCGAAGCGGAAGTTCTCCACGGCGTCCAGAACGCGTCCGGTACCCGCCACGACCCCGTACCTGCGCCCCTCGGGCAGCCGCCGGGTGAAGACCTCGAAGACGGAGCGCCGGTCGGCCGTACCGGCCCGCAGCGCTGCCTGGAGCATCGTCAGCTCGTACTGATCGGTGAAGAGCGCGGTCGACGGAATGTCCACCGGCAGCCCAAGGTCCGCAGTGTTCATAGGACGATGCTACCCCGAATACTCGTCACTCTGACGATTTCTCGATGGCCGTTTGTGCGACACCGCTCACGTGGTGGCAGCATGGGACGCGTGAGGCCGCGGCATGCCGGCGCCCCCTGCGGAGAAGAAGGTCGTCCCGAACCGTGAGTGTTGCTCCGACTGAGATCGAACGCCCCGAATCGGCCGAGGAGACCTTCGCGGTCCCCGAGCCCGACGTGCCATGGGTGACGATCGTCCACAATGATCCGGTCAACCTCATGAGTTACGTGGCCTACGTCTTCCAGACCTATTTCGGCTACCCGAAGGACAAGGCGCACAAGCTGATGCTCGACGTCCACCACAAGGGCCGCGCGGTCGTCTCCAGCGGCAGCCGCGAGGAGATGGAGCGCGATGTGCAGGCCATGCACGGATTCGGGCTCTGGGCGACCCTCTCGCAGGACCGCACCTGATGGCCGGGCGCTTCGAGGCGATCCCGGGCGGCGGCGCGGCCGTCGCGCTCGACGAGGTCGAGATCTCGATCCTGCGTTCACTCGCCGTGCAGTTGCTGGAGCTGATCGGCCCCGCCGACGAGCCCGCACAGGGCGAGGACCCGCTCGCCGCGCTCTTCACGCCGGGCCCCAGCGAGCCGCCCGCCGACCCGGCGCTGGCCCGGCTCTTCCCGGACGCGTACGGCGACCCGGAGTCCTCGGGCGACGGTGACGAGGACGAGGAACTGAAGGAGTACTCCTCGGAGTTCCGCCGGTTCACCGAGAACGACCTGCGCGACCGCAAGCGCGAGGACGGCATGGCGCTCGTCCGCACGCTGGACGCGCTCACCGCCACCGGCGAGGGCGGCGCCGTACTGAAGCTGACGTCCGACGACTGCGTGCACTGGCTCGGCGCGCTCAACGATCTGCGGCTGACGATCGGCACGCGCCTGGAGGTCGGCGACGAGGACGAGGGCGGCGAGCTGTACCGGCTGCCGGACTCCGACCCGCGCAAGCCGATGGTGATGGCGTACCTCTGGCTCGGCGCGCTCCAGGAGACGCTGGTGGAGACCCTGACGCCCTGACGCTCCGACGTCCCTCGTGGGCCCCCGGTGACGTCTCCGGCGGCTCCGGTGGCCGGGGCCCTGAGGTGACGTCTCCGCGCCATTTCAGGGCCACCGGGACGCCTCCCGCCATGCTCCCGCCGGACGCTCAAACGACGCTCAAATCGACATAACGATCGCGTCACCGCTGCGGCCTTCTTTGCGGTTCGCGGTGCGATTTGTCCGCTTCTTCCTGTGGGCTGGGCCACAGTCGCGGGCGCCCGGCGCCCCTCCTCCCGTGATAGATCTGCCGGACCCCCCGGGGACGCCACCCCTGTCCCCGGGGGTGTTTCGACCGGCCGAACGCCGGTGGCACTCCATCCACATCCGGGGGGATCAGGAACTGGTCCGTGGCCGTGAGCGACCGCGGATCTGCATGGAGAAAGGGCGCACGACCATGACCTCTGCGCAGGTCGACAAGGAGTACGGCGGCGACGGGCCCGCCAGGGGTCCCGCCGGGAACGGCGCGGACGAAGAGGGGTACGAGCGCGGACTCGGCAGCCGCCAGGTCCAGATGATCGCCATCGGCGGCGCGATCGGCGTCGGCCTCTTCATGGGCGCCGGGGCGAACATCGCCAAGGCCGGTCCCAGCATCATCCTCATGTACGCCCTCGCCGGCGTCGTGATCTTCTTCATCATGCGGGCGCTGGGCGAACTGCTCCTCTACCGGCCCGTCTCGGGCTCCTTCGCGGAGTACGCCCGCGAATTCCTCGGCCCGTTCTTCGGCTTCGCCACCGGCTGGACGTACTGGCTGATGTGGGTGGTCACCGGCATGGCGGAACTCACCGCCGCCGCGATCTACATCCACTTCTGGTTCCCGCGGATCCCTCAGTGGGTCAGCGCGCTGGTCTTCCTGGTGGTCCTCTTCGGGGTGAACCTGATCTCGGTGAAGATCTTCGGTGAGGTCGAGTTCTGGTTCTCGATGATCAAGGTCACCGCCATCATCGGCATGATCGTCATCGGGCTCGGTGTGCTCACCCTCGGCTTCTCCGACGCCGGTGACACCGCCACCGCCGCCAACCTGTGGCAGCACCACGGCATCTTCCCCAACGGCATCGGCTCCAGCCTGATGACCCTCCAGGGCGTCATGTTCGCCTACCTCGCCGTCGAACTGGTCGGCGTCACGGCGGGCGAGTCCGAGAACCCCGAGAAGACCCTCCCCAAGGCCATCAACACCCTGCCCTGGCGCATCATCGTCTTCTACGTCGGCGCGCTCCTCGTGATCCTCTCCGTCGTCAAGTGGACCGAGTTCCAGGAGGGCACCAGCCCCTTCGTCCACGCCTTCGAGAAGATGGGCATCCCGCTCGCCGCGGGCATCGTCAACTTCGTCGTACTGACCGCCGCGCTCTCCTCCTGCAACTCCGGCATGTACTCCACCGGCCGGATGCTGCGCGACCTCGCGGCCAACAGCGAGGCGCCGCGCGCCTTCGGCCGGCTCAACTCCCGCAAGACCCCGGCCGTCGGCATCAGCGTCTCCGTCGCCCTCATGGGCATCGGTGTGATCCTCAACTACCTCGTCCCCGAGAAGGCGTTCGGCTATGTGACCTCGGTCGCCACCGCCGCCGGCATCTGGACCTGGATGATGATCCTGATCAGCCACATCCGCTACCGCCGCGGCGTCGAGGCCGGCCGGCTGCCCGCCTCGTCCTTCCCGGCGCCCGGCGGCTCGCTCTTCAGCTGGATCGCGGTCGGCTTCCTCGCCCTGGTCACCTGTCTGATCGCGTACGACAGCGACGCGCGGATCTCCCTCTACGTGGGGGCGGTCTGGGCGGTGTTCCTCGCCATCGGCTGGCAGTACCTGAAGAACCGCACGCCGCAGCGGACCAGGCCCGCCAATCCCACGGACGAACCGGAATACGCCCCCGCCTCCGAGTGACCACGGGCGCACCACACGGGGGACGCCCCCCTGCGTAGCTCCCGCCGCGCCCCTTCGCCCCGGCCGGGGCGAAGGGGCGTTTCCCTGGCGGGCGTACCGTGGAACCTCACCTTCTGGTGGGGGTACCGATGAGTTCAACCGCGAAATCGAGCTTGGGTGACCGTCTCGCAGAACTACGGCAACGGCGAAACATGACCCAGGAGCAACTGTCCGAGCGAGCGGCACTGTCCGTCGACGTGATCCGCAAGCTGGAGCAGGGACGCCGAAAGACCGCCCGGCTCTCCAGTATCAATGCGCTGGCCCAGGCGTTGGACACCGAGCCCAGCTATCTCGTCGGGCAGCCCACCACATTCGACGTGCGGGACACCACGGACGACGGCCTGCCGTCCGTGCTGGCTCTTCGTCAAGCCGTATCCCCAGTAGCGGATCTACTGAGTGGCGATACCGACCCGGAGGACCCTCCGACCATCGCCGACCTGCGCGCTTCCTTGAAATCGACCGAGACCATCCGGCGTGAGGGCCGCATGTCCGAGATCGGAATCATCCTTCCCCAACTCATCAGGGACGCCCGAGCCGCAACCCACACCTACACCGGGAGCGATGGCGCGGCAGCCAATTCCGTCCTCGCAGTGGCCTACCAGGTCGCAGCGACCACCCTCACCGCGCTCGGCAAGGAGGACGCGGCGTTCACCGCGATGGAGCGTTCCCTCGCCGCCATCCGGCAGAGCGACGATCCGAACCTGGAAACGCTGGCCGCGTCAACTCTCTCGTGGGTCTTCACCAAGCAGGGGCGTCTCGCGGACGCGGAGCAAGTAGCCCTGGCTCGTGCCGAACAGATCGAGCCGTCCTTTCGTTCCACCCCCTCGGAGCTGGCGTTGTGGGGGGTTCTGCTGCTGCGCGCGGCGACCGCTGCCGTACGGCAGGAACGACACGAGGCGGTGAAGGACCTGCTGCGGATGGCGAAGGGCGCCGCCGAGAGCATGGGCAACGACATCACGGTCTATGCCACCCCCTTCGGGCCGACGAATGCCTCTGTCGCACGCGTGAACTTCCTGGTCGAGATGGAGAAGAGCGACGAGGCGATCCAGGCCGCGCGCACCGTTGCGAACCTTGAGTCGCTGCCACCGACCTGGCGCGCCCGCTTCCATGTGGACAGGGCACTCGCCTACAACGACCTGGGCAAGGACGGGGCTTCCGGGAACGCCCTGCTGAAGGCGGAGGAGGAAGCACCCGAGTGGCTGCGCTATCACGCCACGTCCCGCCGCCTGGTCGAGGACCTGCGAGAGCGCTCCTCCCGCAGCGACACGGCACTTCTTGGGCTGGCCGACCGTCTTGGTCTGGTCGGGTAGGGCGGTGCGTCCTACCTGATCCGCAAACTGGGACAACCTGCCACTGGGCTGTGACCGGGCTGTTCCATAGCGTGACCTGTGTGAGGCGGCGTCGGCCGAGCCCCGCCGGGTGAGGCCGACGTCGCGCCCCGTGCAGTCTCAGGAGCCGACCATGTCCGAGCCACCCCTCGCGTTCATCTACGACCGCCACGCCAGCCCCCGCGCCCGCGCCGTCCTCGACCTCCGTCTGGAGGGATGCCGGAACTGGGCGTTGGCGCAGGGCTGGGAGATCGCGGGCCGGTGGGTCGACCTCGGGGACGACGCCCTGAGCGATGCGCACCGCCCCCGGTTCGACGAGCTGGTGACCCTCATGCGCGGGATCCCGGGTGGGCGCGCCCGGATCTGTCTGGTCCATCACTGGGACCGCCTCACCCGTTACGGCGACCGGTTCGCGTACCAGAGACGGGTCGCCGGGGCGGGCGGCAGCACCGCCACCACCTTCGGGGAGGGTGACCGGGTCGCCGGCGTGCTCCTCGGGCAGGAGGCGTGGTGACGCGATGCCCCGGGGGCGGCCACGACTTCCCGTACGAGGACGACGAGGCCGCCGCCTGCGCCGAGCACGGCATCACCCTGCTGTGGCACGGCCCGCCCGTCACGGCGGAGGACCTGCCCGACGAACCGGTCGAGCCGGGCACCGCGTGACAGCGGCACCCCACTGGTCCTCCCGATCTCCCGCGCGCCACCGGCCCCGAACGGCGGTACGCGGGGCGGCGGGCCCGGCCGTGCGTGGCCGGGCCCGCATCCACCGCCCCGGTCGGTCGGAGTGAGCCGACAAGAACCCGTGCAAGGCGCACGACGGCGCGGACGGCTCACCGTGCGACGACAAGGCGCCCGACAGCCACTGACGCCTGAAGTGCCCTGCCCCGGTCCCCGGGCAGGGCACCCGCATCCGCTCAACGGCCTTTCGGAGGAAGCGCGTTGCCCGCCCAGCACAACTACGACTCGGAGCGCGAGCTGTGGGACGCCCGGCACGAGGATCGACCTCTCGCCCGTCATGGTCGACAACGCCTCGGAGCGCTGGGGGCCCACTGGACGCCCCGATCCCCGGCCACATCGGCACCCTGATCGTTCGGGCCGCCCGCCGCTGAGCGCCGCCTTACAGCCCCGGCGCCGGTCCCTCTATATTTTCTTCATGCTCACCATCACCCAGGCCCTGCACGACCAGATCGTCGCGCACGCGCGAGCCGACCACCCCGACGAGGCGTGCGGCGTCGTCGCCGGCCCCGAGGGGAGCGGCCGGGCCGAGCGGTTCATTCCCATGCTGAACGCCGCCCGCTCGCCGACCTTCTACGAGTTCGACTCGGCGGACCTGTTCAAGCTCTACCGCGAGATGGACGACCGGGACGAGGAGCCGGTGATCATCTACCACTCGCACACCGCGACCGAGGCGTATCCGTCCCGTACGGACATCACCTACGCCAACGAGCCCGGCGCCCACTACGTGCTGGTCTCCACCGCCGACACCGACGGCTCGGGCCCCTTCCAGTTCCGTTCGTACCGCATCGTGGACGGCGCGGTAGAGGAAGAGCCCGTCGAGATCGTCTGAGGGCCCGGCCATCGGCCCAGTTACCGGCCCGTCCACCAGCCCTGTCCGCCCGCCCGTCCACTCCGTGGACGTCAAGCGTCCACCCCATGGGAACGCATGCCCGGGCGCCAAACGGGAATCGATACGATGAGTGCATGGTTTCCATCGACGTGAGTGACAAGACGCCGAGCACACCGCTGCTCGTGGCGCGGCTGCACGTCGATCTGTGCCGCCTCGCCAGTGCCATCTGTCCCGGCCGCGCCGCCGGCTGAGCGACGGCCCGCCCGGAGCGCGGTCTCCCGTACCCGGACGTCATCCGCACGTCCTCGCACCTCCGTCACCGCACACCCCCTCGCGCGGGGGCCCGAGCCGCGCGCCCGTCACGCAGTCTCCCGCCCACCACGAAGCCTCCCGACAGGAGCCCACGCCATGGCCATCGAGGTCCGCATCCCGACCATCCTCCGCACCTACACCGACGGCGCCAAGGCGGTCGAGGGCACCGGAGGCACGCTCTCCGAGCTGTTCGCCGACCTCGACACCCGGCACGCCGGCATCCGGGAGCGGCTGATCGACCCCGCCAAGGACAACCAGCTCCGCCGCTTCGTCAACGTCTACCTCAACGACGAGGACGTCCGCTTCCTGGACGGCATCGCCACCGAACTCGCCGACGGCGACAGCGTCACCATCCTCCCGGCCGTGGCCGGCGGCGCGCCCGACGCGACGCGCGCCGTCTGATGCGGTACGACTCCCCGCTCGCGGCGGTCGGCAACACCCCCCTGGTCCGGCTCCCCCGGCTGTCCCCCTCGGAGGACGTACGGCTCTGGGCCAAGCTGGAGGACCGTAACCCGACCGGCTCCGTCAAGGACCGGCCCGCGCTCCACATGGTCGAGCAGGCGGAGAAGGACGGCCGGCTCACCCCGGGCTGCACCATCCTGGAGCCGACCAGCGGCAACACCGGCATCTCGCTCGCCATGGCGGCCAGGCTCAAGGGCTACCGCATCGTCTGTGTGATGCCGGAGAACACCTCGCAGGAGCGGCGCGACCTGCTCACCATGTGGGGGGCCGAGATCGTCCCGTCCCCCGCGGCGGGCGGCTCCAACACCGCCGTACGGGTGGCGAAGGAACTCGCCGCGGAGAACCCCTCCTGGGTGATGCTCTACCAGTACGGCAACCCCGACAACGCGGGCGCCCACTACGCCACCACCGGCCCGGAGATCCTGGCCGACCTGCCCTCCGTCACCCACTTCGTGGCGGGCCTCGGCACCACGGGCACGCTCATGGGCGTCGGCCGCTATCTGCGCGAGCACGTCCCCGGCGTCCAGATCGTCGCCGCCGAGCCCCGCTACGACGACCTCGTCTACGGGCTGCGCAACCTCGACGAGGGCTTCGTCCCTGAGCTGTACGACGCCTCGGTCCTCACCACCCGCTTCTCCGTCGGCTCCGCCGACGCCGTCACCCGTACCCGCGAACTCCTCCAGCAGGAAGGCATCTTCGCGGGCGTCTCCACCGGCGCGGCCCTGCACGCGGCGATCGGCGTGGGCCGGAAGGCCGTCAAGGCGGGGGAGAGCGCCGACATCGTCTTCGTCGTGGCGGACGGCGGCTGGAAGTACCTGTCGACCGGCGTCTACACGGCGGCGACGACGGAAGAGGCGATCGAGACGCTGCACGGCCAGCTCTGGGCGTAGCGGTCCGCGGCGGCCGGCCGGGGGAGTACGGACGGCCCACGGACGGAGCACAGGCTGAGTACGGGACGGCGCGGGCCCCGCGGCGTGGAGCGGGGCCCGCCCGTACGGACCATCCGAACCAGTGACGTCCTGGGTGAGTTCCCCCACAACGGACCACTGTGGAGGAGCGACCGGCCGTTTCGCGCTTTACGCTCGGTAAGAGGTCGAGCGGACAGGCGGGGCGGCGTCGCGGGGCGACGGGCGGCGCCTGGCGGCGCGGCCTCCGCACCGCACGACCCCCGTCGCCCCGCCGTCCACGCCACGGAGGTTCCCGCTCCATGAAGCTCACCGTCGTCGGCTGTTCGGGCTCGTTCCCCGCCGCGGGATCGGCCTGCTCCAGTTACCTCGTAGAGGCCGACGGCTTCCGGCTGCTCCTCGACATGGGTAATGGCGCCCTTGGCGAGTTGCAGCGCCATGTTGGTCTCTACGACCTCGACGCCATCTTCCTCAGCCATCTCCACGCCGACCACTGCATCGACATGTGCGCCTACTTCGTCGCGCGCTACTACCGCTTCGACGGCGGACGCTGCGACCCGATCCCCGTCTACGGGCCCGAGGGCACCGAACAGCGACTCACCACGGCGTACGCGGACACCCCCACGGACAAGTCCATGAGCGAGGTCTTCGACTTCCACACGCTCAAACCCGGCTCGGGCTCCTTCGACATCGGCCCGTTCTCCGTCCGTACGGAGAAGGTCGCGCACCCGGTCGACACCTTCGCGATCCGCGTCGAGCACGGCGGCAGATCCCTCACGTACTCCGGTGACACCGGCGTCTGCGAACCGCTGGTCGAGCTGGCCGAGGAGACGGACCTCTTCCTCTGCGAGGCGGCCTTCACATACGGCAAGGAGGACGTCGTGGGCCTGCACCTCAACGGCCGCGAGGCCGGCGCGCACGCGGCCCGGGCCCGGGCCCGCAGGCTCGTCCTCACGCATGTGCCGCCGTGGACCGACGGGGACCGGAACCTGACCGACGCGCGCGACGTGTACGCGGGCCCGGCCGAGCTGGCGGTTCCCGGCGCGGTCTACGAGATCTGACGCGGCGTACGGGACGTACGCCGCGCACGTACCCGTACCCGTACCCGTACGCGACCGTGGGCCCCGGCCGTCCTGACATCGGCCGGGCCCACGGGGCCTGGGGAGAACCCTCTCGGGGAGCCGGCTACTTGGCCTCGGCCTTGAGGAGTTCGGCCAGTTCCTCGTCCGACTCCCGCCCCGGCGTCGGGATGTTGAACCGGATGATCGCGAAGCGGAAGATCGCGTAGTAGAGGGCCGCGAAACAGAGCCCGACCAGCGCGAGGCCCCACGGGTTGGTCGCGATCCCCAGGTTGAGGAAGTAGTCGACCGCGCCCGCCGAGAAGCCGAAGCCGTCCTTCATGCCCAGGGCCCAGGTCAGCGCCATGGACACCCCGGTCAGCACGGCGTGGATCGCGTACAGCACCGGCGCGATGAACATGAACGTGAACTCGATCGGCTCGGTGACCCCGGTCACGAACGCGGTCAGCGCGAGCGAGAGCATCATGCCGCCGACGGCCTTGCGGCGCTCGGGGCGCGCGCAGTGCGTGATGGCCAGACAGGCCGCCGGGAGCGCGAACATCATGATGGGGAAGAAGCCGGTCATGAACTGCCCGGCCGTCGGGTCGCCCGCCAGGAAGCGGTTGATGTCACCGCTCTTGCCCTCGAACGTACCGGCCTGGAACCACGGGAACGAGTTGAGGAGATGGTGCATCCCGACCGGGATCAGCGCACGGTTGACGACACCGAAGATGCCCGCGCCGACCGCGCCCGAACCCACCAGCCACTCACCGAGGTTGTGCAGCCCGGCGCCCAGAACCGGCCATATGTAGCCGAAGACGATGCCGATCGCGAGCCCGGCGAACGCGGAGAGGATCGGTACGAGACGGCGGCCGCCGAAGAAGCCCGCCCAGTCCGGCAGCTTCGTCCGGTAGAACTTCTGGTACAGCAGGGCCACCACGACGCCCATCACCACACCGCCCAGGACCTTCGCGTCGACGGGCGCGTCCGTCATCACGATCTTGCCGTCCACCACCTGCGCCACCTTGGGCAGGTTCGAGTCGGTGAAGGTGGCCAGCACGTTCTTGAAGACCAGATAGCCGGTGACGGCGGCGAGCGCGGTCGAGCCGTCCGCCTTCTTCGCGAAACCGATCGCGATACCGACGGCGAACAGCAGTGGCATGTTGTCCAGGATCGCGTTGCCGCCCGCGGCCATGAAGCCCGCGATCTTCGTGACGAACGCGGGGAACGAGTCACGGCCGAGCATGTCCCCGTTCCCGAGCCGGACGAGCAGCGCCCCGGCGGGCAGGACCGCGACGGGCAGCATCAGGCTGCGCCCGATACGCTGCATCACGGACATCAGGCCGCTGCCCCTTTTCGGCTTCTCCGCAGCGGGCTTGTTCTCCGCCGCGGGCGCGGCGCTGGCCGTGGACATCAACTTCCTCCAGGGGGAACGCGGCACGAGGCCGCGTGGTCTACACCACTCAATGGTTTAGACCAGTTGTACACGGTGAGGAACGGATAAGGAACCGCCCTAATTCGGCGAAGAATGTGACCTGGGTTACTCGATCGCCCAGACGGATCGTGCAGGCGGACGACTCGGGCGGCTCGGGCGGATCGCTCCGGTGGCCCCGGGGGCGCGCGGACCGGTCGGGCTACCTCGTGTTCTGCTCCTCGACCGCCGTCTCCAGCTCCTCGGGCTCCCGCCCCGGCGTCGGAATGTCGAACACGGTGATCGCCACCCGGAAGACCACGTAGTAGACCACCGCGAAACAGAGGCCGATCGGAATGATCAGCCAGGGCTTCGTGTCCAGATGCCAGTTCACCACATAGTCGATCAGCCCCGCCGAGAAGCTGAACCCCGCGTGCACCCCCAGCGCCCAGGTGATCGCCATCGAAGCGCCCGTCAGCAGCGCGTGCGCCCCGTACAGCAACGGCGCCGCGAACATGAACGAGAACTCCAGCGGCTCCGTCACCCCCGTGACGAACGACGTCAGCGCGACGGAGAGCATCAGCCCCGCGATCCGCTTACGGTGCTCCGGGCGCGCGCAGTGCGTGATGGCCAGCGCCGCGGCCGGCAGCCCGAACATCATGATCGGGAAGAACCCCGACATGAACTGCCCCGCCGAAGGATCCCCGGCGAAGAACCGCGTCAGATCGCCCTGCACGACCGTGCCGTCCGGCTTCGTGAACGAACCCGCCTGGAACCAGAAGAACGTATTCAGGAACTGATGCATCCCGATCGGGATGAGCAGCCGGTTCGCCACCCCGAAGATCCCCGCACCCCAGGCACCCAGCCCGATGAGCTGCTTCGCGAACGCCGTCAGCGCGTCCCCCACCGGCTGCCACAGCAGCCCGAAGGCCACGCCCAGCACCACGCAGAGGAACGCCATCAGGATCGGCACCAGCCGCCGCCCGTTGAAGAACCCCAGCCAGTCCACCAGCCGCGTCCGGTGGAACCGCTGCCACACCACCGCCGTCAGCAGCCCGATCAGAATGCCCCCGAGCACCCCCGGATTCTGCGGCACCCCCTCCGGCACCGCCTTCGTCACCGTGCCGTCGACCGGGAACGCGGCCAGTACGTTGTGGTAGACGAGAAAGCCGGCCACCGCGGCGAGCGCCGTCGACCCGTCCGCCTTCTTCGCGAAACCGATCGCCACGCCGATGCAGAAGAGCAGCGGCAGCCCGAACGCCCCGTCGAGGATCGCCGTGCCGCCCTGGGTGAACACCTTCGCCGTACGGTCCCAGAACGGCCCGTGCAGATACGCCGAGAAGAGATTGCCCAGACTGACCAGCAGACCGGCGGCGGGCAGTACGGCCACCGGGAGCTGGAGGCTCCGGCCCACCTTCTGGAGCCCCTGGAACAGACCGTTCCACCGACCGCTCCACGGCCCCTTCCGCCGCCCCGCCGGCTGCCGCGGCACGGCGGCGCCGTCGGCGCTCATCGGCGTTCCCCCATTCCTCTCCCATCCCTCCATGACTGGTGTAGACCAGTTGAGTTAGGCTTCTCCCGCCATCATTCGGTACGGCGTGACCGCTCGCCCGCGAAGATGAGCCAACCGTGCGTTACGGTGACAAAACGGTCCGTGTTCGAACGTCAGGGAGAAAGACATGGCCACCAAGGCTGAGAAGATCGTCGCCGGGCTCGGCGGGCTCGACAACATCGAGGAGATCGAGGGCTGCATCACCCGCCTCCGCACCGAAGTCGTCGACCCCGACCTCGTCGACGAGGCCGCGCTCAAGGCGGCCGGAGCCCATGGCGTGGTCAAGATGGGCACCGCGGTCCAGGTGGTCATCGGAACGGACGCCGACCCCATCGCGGCCGACATCGAAGACATGATGTAAAGCGACGCGACAAAGACGAAGTCAAAGACGAAGAGGCACGGGGCGCGGGCACGGGCGCGGGCGCGGGCACGGGGCCTGAATCCGACCACGGCCACCACCGCCGGATCAGGCCCCTCCCCACGTCCCGATAGGCTCACGGCCATGTCTCGAATCGACGGCCGCACCCCCGAACAGCTCCGCCCCGTCACCATCGAACGTGGCTGGAGCAAGCACGCCGAGGGCTCCGTCCTCATCTCCTTCGGTGACACCAAGGTCTTCTGCACCGCCTCCGTCAGCGAAGGCGTCCCCCGCTGGCGCAAGGGCAGCGGCGAAGGCTGGGTCACCGCCGAATACTCCATGCTGCCCCGCGCCACCAACACCCGCGGCGACCGCGAATCCGTACGCGGCAAGATCGGCGGACGCACCCACGAGATCAGCCGCCTCATCGGCCGCTCCCTGCGCGCCGTCATCGACTACAAGGCGCTCGGCGAGAACACCGTCGTCCTCGACTGCGACGTCCTCCAGGCCGACGGCGGCACCCGCACCGCCGCCATCACCGGCGCGTACGTCGCCCTCGCCGACGCCATCACCTGGGCCCAGGGCAAGAAGATCGTCAAGGCCGGCCGCCGCCCGCTCACCGGCACCGTCGCCGCCGTCAGCGTCGGCATCGTCGACGGCCTGCCGCTCCTCGACCTCCGCTACGAGGAGGACGTCCGCGCCGAGACCGACATGAACGTCGTCTGCACCGGCGACGGCCGCTTCGTCGAGGTCCAGGGCACGGCCGAGGCCGAGCCCTTCGACCGCAAGGAACTGAACGCCCTCCTGGACCTCGCGACGGCCGGCTGCGTCGACCTCGCGGCCCTCCAGAACGCGGCGCTGGCCCGCACGGCCTGACAACCCCCGTACCGTACGGGCGGCCGTCCGGCACGCTCGTACGGTACGGATACTGGTCGGCATGACCCGCCTGATCCTCGCCACCCGCAACGCCGGGAAAATCACCGAACTCAAGGCCATCCTCGCGGACGCCGGCCTGCCGCACGAGCTGGTCGGGGCGCAGGAGTACCCCGACATCCCCGACGTCAAGGAGACCGGCGTCACCTTCGCGGAGAACGCCCTCCTCAAGGCCCACGCCCTCGCCACCGCCACCGGCCTCCCGGCCGTGGCCGACGACTCCGGCCTCTGCGTCGACGTCCTGGGCGGCGCCCCCGGCATCTTCTCCGCCCGCTGGTCGGGCACCCACGGCGACGACCGCGCCAACCTGGACCTCCTCCTGGCCCAACTCGCCGACATCGCCCCACCCCACCGCACCGCCCACTTCGCCTGCGCGGCGGCCCTGGCCCTCCCGGACGGCACGGAACGCGTGGTGGAAGGCCGCCTCCCCGGCGCACTCCGCACCGCCCCGGCGGGCACCGGCGGCTTCGGCTACGACCCGATCCTCCAGCCGGACGGCGAGACGCGAACCTGCGCGGAACTGACGGCGTCGGAGAAGAACGCGATCAGCCATCGCGGCAAGGCGTTCCGGGCGCTGGTGCCGGCGGTACGGGAGCTGCTGGGCTGAGAGCGGGGCGTGGCACATCAGGTGCCACGCCCCTTCGCAGTGGGGCCGACGAGACTCGAACTCGCACTGTCCACTACCTAAAAGTGGTGCCTCCTGCCAAGTTGGGCTACGGCCCCGCCCTCACTTTACCGGGTCTCTCCAACGGCTTGGGGAGGGGCGGCGACGCGCGGCGAACGCTTCGAGAAGGTGCGCGTCTGGCTGTGGCACGAGGGACAGAGGTAGCGCAGGTTCTCCGCCCGGTTGTCCAGCCGGTCGCCGTTGATGTGATCGATCTCCAGCACCAGCCGTTTGCCCTGCCAGATATCGCCGAGACCGCACTCGGCGCACACGCGCGGTATCTCGGTCTCGTCGAGCGCGCGCCTCAGTATCACGGTCTTGGCGCGCGGCGATCCGGGAGGAAGACGCCGCAGAGTCTCGGCCGCGGATTTCCGTCGCGGGGAGGGCACGTTACGAGTGTGGCCCTGACCGGTGAAGTGGGCATCGGACAGACCGTGGGCCGCGATACTGCGCTTCACCCGCGCACGGGCCGCCCCGCCCCGACGCAGCCCGAGGAGGTCGATGACACCGGCGATACTCGCGGAAGCGGCGACAGCCGGAGCCAGCTCACTCAGGGGAACAATGCCCGTGCCCCGTCCGTACCTCCGGGTGAAGTGGGAGGTGTCGATACCGAATTGGTCCAGCCTTTTTCGGATGTACCCGTACGGGCTGTCGCACGGCGGGAAGCCCAGGTACTCCAGCATTTCCCGGATACTGTGCGTGTGGGCGGCGGCTTCCGCCAGCAACTCCTTCGTGTAGGAACGGCGTTCCCGCTCGGGGAGGCGTTCCTCGCGGAAATGGGAGGTATCGATACCGTAATGCTCAAGGCGTTGGCGTACGTAGCGAAGGGGAGCGCTTCCCAGGGGAGTTCCCAGTATCCGCAGCAGGTCGACCTCGCTGGTGGCTTCGGCGGCCGCGCGTACCAGGAGATCGCGGGGGTATCGGCGGTACGTGGTCATATCGACGCCCTGCGCTTTCGGCCGCGATAAGTGTCCGTGACGGCGTGGCAGTTCGGGCACAGCAGCCGTAGATTCTCCAGCCGGTTGTCCCACCAGTCCCCACTGATGTGATCCACTTCGAGCCGTAACGGTTTGCCGTTCCATTCACGGCCGTTGCCGCACATCGCGCAGGATTCCTCGACACCCGAGCGGGCCAATTCGCGACGCAGGCGCTCCACCGGGACCCTGCCGTCCGACGGGGAGCCGAGGACCATGCGGTCGGCCGGAGGGGGTTTCCTGCGCCCCCGAGGGGTGCGCAGGAAGTGCGAGGTGTCGATGCCGGAAGACGCTATCCGGCGACCGATATGGGCCTCGTTGCCTCCCACCGGGCTGATCCCCAGCCTGCGTACGACCTCGGCGACGCTCCGGGAGCGGGCGACCAGTTGGCGAAGCGTCTCCTCGCTGTGGCGCACCCACGTGGTGACGAAGTGCGAGGTGTCGACGCCCGCCTCGGCCATCCGGACCCGGATATACCGGCGGCTTCCGGGCGTCGGTTCGCCACCGCACCATCGCACCGCGTCATCGAAGTTGGTCGTTTCCCGCGCCGCCTCTTCCAGCAGTGTGCGGGTGTACTTCACCGGCATCGCTCGTCCTCCTCGGTCCGGCCGCGCGTTCGCGGCATCGCACTGAGTAACGAACCGGATATCGGACGGTTACGCCATCCGGCGCAGCCGTCCGAGGTGCGGGCGAGGTGGTGGAGGGGTCAGAACCTGGGTTCCGGGGTCTGGGACTGGACCAGTTCCACGGCTTCCTCCGGTGTCTCCACCGAGGGCGGGGAGCCCGTCAGGGGCTTCTGGGCCGTTTCCTTCATGCAGGCCACCGCGATCACGCCCACCAGCGCCGCCGCCATCGCGTAGTACGCGGGCATCAGGTCGTCGCCCGTCAGGCTGATCAGGCCGGTGATCACCAAGGGGGTCGTGCCGCCGAAGAGGGAGGCGGAGAGGTTGTAGCCGACCGAGAGCGAGCCGTACCGGACGTGCGTCGGGAAGAGCGCCGGGAGCGCGGCCGACATGGTGCCCAGGAGGCAGACCAGGGAGAGGCCGAGCATCAGCATGCCCCCCACGATCGCCGGGATGCTGCCCTGTTTGATCAGCAGGAAGGCCGGCAGGGAGAGGAAGAAGAAGCCGAGCATGCCGCTCATCAGCAGCGGCTTGCGGCCGTAGTGGTCGCTCAGCTTGCCGACCTGGTTGATGATCAGCATCAGTGCGACCATCACGCCCAGCAGGATCAGCAGGCCGTGCGTCTCGCTGTAGCCGAGCTGGTCCGAGAGATAGGTCGGCATGTACGACAGCAGCATGTAGTCCGTGATGTTGTACGCGCCGACGAGCGCGATGCACAGGATCAGCGAGGGCCAGTACTGGCGGAAGATCTTGGCGAGGTCGTCCTTCGTCGTGGCCTCCACCGTGTCCGCCGCCTCCGAGGCGTGTGCGCTCTCCGCCTCCAGCTTCTGGAAGGCGGGCGTCTCGTCGAGGCGCAGCCGCAGATAGAGGCCGACGAGTCCGAGCGGGCCGCCGACCAGGAACGGTACGCGCCAGCCCCACGCCTCCATCGTGTCGGAGCCGAGGGCCGCGGTGAGCGCGGTGACCAGCCCGGCGGCGCCGACGTACCCGGCGAGGGTGCCGAATTCGAGGAAGCTGCCGAAGTAGCCGCGGCGCTTGTCGGGGGCGTACTCGGCGATGAAGGTGGACGCGCCGCCGTACTCGCCGCCCGTGGAGAAGCCCTGGACCAGCCGGAAGAGGATCAGCAGCGCCGGGGCCCAGAGGCCGATCGTGCCGTACGAGGGGATCAGGCCGATGGCGAAGGTGCCGACCGCCATCAGCATCATGGTCAGCGCCAGGATTTTCTTGCGGCCGAGCCGGTCACCCAGAGGGCCGAAGAACATTCCCCCGAGTGGCCGTACGAGAAAGGCGACGGCGAAGGTCGCGAAGGAGGAGAGCAGTTCGATCGTGGGGTTCCCGGACGGGAAGAAGACATGGCCGATGGTGACGGCGAGATAGCTGTAGATACCGAAGTCGAACCACTCCATGGCGTTACCCAGGGAGGCGGCTTTCACGGCCCGCTTGACCGCCTGTTCGTCGGTGACGGTGATGTCCGACCGGCGGAGTTTGGGGTTCTTCCGCTGCTTGATGGTGCGGAAAAGGGCGGGGTGGCGTTTGACCGCTGCGGGGTCGGCCGCCTCTTCGTGCTCCTGGCCGGCCATGGCGCGGGTCCTTTCCTCGGAGTGGAACAGTCCAGGGGAACCTTCTGCACGGTGGCGCCGGATGCAAACCGAAGCCCCACGGAAGTGGGACTTCGGTCACAGAGTTCGTTCGGGCCCCGATCCGTGTTCGTCAGGGCCGGGATCCGTCAGATACCGAGGTCTTTGATGATCTTCGCCACGTGGCCCGTCGCCCGCACGTTGTAGAACGCCTGCTCGACCTTGCCCTGTTCGTCGACGACGATCGTGGAGCGGATCACGCCCGTCACGGTCTTGCCGTACATCTTCTTCTCACCGAAGGCGCCGTAGCGCTCCAGGACCTCCTTGGACGGGTCGCCGACCAGCGTGACCTTCAGGTTCTCCTGGTCGCGGAACCTCGCCAGCTTCTCCGGCTTGTCCGGTGAGACACCGATGACGTCGTACCCGGCCCCGGCGAGCAGGTCGAGGTTGTCCGTGAAGTCGCATGCCTGCTTGGTGCAGCCGGGAGTGAGCGCGGCGGGGTAGAAGTAGACGATGACCTTGCGGCCCCGGTGGCCGGCGAGCGAGACGTCCTTGCCGTCCGCGTCGGGCAGGGTGAAGGCGGGGGCGGTGTCGCCGGGGGTCAGTCGCTCGCTCATGGTTCTCCTCCGAGGTCGGGCGGGGCGGTACGGGCCCGAGGGTAATCGGGGGTGCCGTCGGGTGAGGTGGGAGCGGAGCTGACAGACTGTCGTTCAAGGACTACCGGACACGACGACGGAGGCAGCGCGGTGTCGGATTCCAGGACCCCGGCGCAGATCGAGGCGGACATCGTCCGCAGGCGCGGGCAGCTCGCCGAGACGCTGGACGAGATCGGGGTGCGGGTGCACCCGCGGACGATCGTCGGCGACGCGAAGGCCAGGGTGGCTTCCACGGTGGACCAGACGGCGGGACGGGCGTTCGTCGCCGTGAACAGGACGGTCGCGGGCGTCCGCGCGTCGTTCGTGGGTGACGACGGCGGGCCCCGGCTGGAGCGGGTGGTGCCGGTGGCGCTGCTCGCGGTGGGCGTCGTGGGGCTGCTCGTGATGGCGGGCCGGCCGGCCAGGGCGTCCGGGACGGTGAAGCGGCGCAAGAAGTGACCGTGCCCGCGGCGGGATCCGTGGTGGTTCCCGCCGCGGGCCCGTGTCACCCCTCCGGCGTACGGGAGCGCCGCGGGCAGGTAGGTTCTGGGACGTGAGCGAGAACTCCCCCAGCCAACACGACAAACTGCCCATCCGGATGCTGCACGACCGCGTGCTGGTCAGGACCGACATCCCGGAGGGCGAGCGGCGCTCGTCCGGCGGCATCCTCATCCCGGCGACGGCGGAGGTCGGCCGGCGGCTGGCCTGGGCCGAGGTGGTCGCCGTGGGCCAGAACGTCCGTACGGTGACACCGGGGGACCGGGTGCTGTACGACCCCGAGGACCGTGCCGAGGTCGAGGTGCGCGGGGTGGCGTACGTCCTGATGCGGGAGCGCGATCTGCACGCGGTCGCCGCCGACCGGTTCGAAGGGTCCCAGGACTCCACCGGGCTCTATCTGTAAGGGCTTTGTCCGTAGGGCTCCCCTCTGTTTGCTACGTTGGGGGAGCCCGACGAGACGCGCCGTACCGGGTTAATCGAAAGACGACGCACCTGTTGTCCGTGCTTTCTGTGCCGGAGGTGCCGTCATGGCGTGGGTTCTGTTGGTCGTCGCGGGTCTGGTCGAGGTCGCCTGGTCGATCGGGATGAAGTACACCGAGGGGTTCACGCGGCTGTGGCCGAGCGTGTTCACGGGTGCCGGGATCGTGGTCAGCATGGTGCTGCTGGCGCAGGCGGCGAAGACGCTGCCGATCGGTACGGCGTACGGCGTGTGGGTCGGCATCGGCGCGGCGGGTGCGGCGGTGCTCGGCATGGTGGTGCTGGGGGAGCCGGCGTCCGCCGCCCGGATCTTCTTCGTGGTGCTGCTGGTGGTGGCCGTGGTGGGGCTGAAGGCGACCTCCGGGCACTGACTCGTCTAGAGGTTGCCCGGGGCCTGGTGCGGGGTGGGCGGCGGGCCCTGGCCCGCCGCGCCGCCGGTGGTGTTCATGCCGTCCGGGGCGCCGGCGCCGCCCGTACCGCCGGTGCCTTCCCCGCCCGCGGTGTCCCCGGCGCCGCCGGCGGGCGGTCCCTCGGCGGTGGTGCCGGTCGTCGTCGCGCCGCCGGTGGCCGCCGTACCGCCGCCGGCCCCGTCCGTACCGCCGGTCGGCCGGCCCTGGCCCGGGGGCCGGCTCTGGCCTCCGCCGGTGGAGCCGGTGGTGGTGGCGCCACCCGTTCGGCCCTGTGACTGCCCCTGTGACTGCCCCTGAGTCTGCCCCTGGGTCTGTCCCTGGGTCTGCCCCTGGTTCTGTCCCCGGCCGCTGGGGCGCGGCGAGGCGCTGTCCCCCGTGCCAGGTTCCCGCGACCCCTGCTGGTCCGGGGGCGCCGTCTCGGACGAGCCGGGCTCCACCTGGAGGTCGAAGCCCTGTACGGGCGTGGACCGCAGGGCGGTGGCGGTGTACTCGCCCCAGATCTGGGCGGGCGCGCCCCCGCCGTTGATCCGGGCCTGGCCGAGCGCCCCGTACAGCGGTTTCTGCCGGGCCGTCTTCGGGTCGGCGCCCAGGACGGCGACGACCGTGGCCAGATTCGGGGTGTATCCGGCGAACCAGGCCGCCCGGTCCTCCTCCGCCGTACCGGTCTTGCCGGCCGCCGGGCGGCCCGCGGTCCGGGCGGCGGTGCCGGTCCCGCCGTTGACGACACCGCGCAGCATGGCGGTGGTGGTGTCGGCGGCCTCGCGGCTGACGGCCCGGGTGGTGGTCCGCGCGGGCAGGGCGATGTCCGCGCCGTTCTTGGTGACCTTGGCGACCAGGGTGTACGGGGTGCGCTCGCCGTGGTGGGCGAGGGTCGCGTACGCCTGGGTCAGGTCGAGGACGCTGGCGGTGGCCGGGCCGAGGGCGATGGAGGGGGAGGCGGTGAGGTCGGGGGTGTCGGCGGGGATGCCGAGCGCGACGGCGGTGTTCCTGACGGTGGCGGGGCCGACGTCCTCGGCGAGCTGGGCGTAGACCGCGTTGACGGACTTGTCGGTGGCGGTCCTGACGGTGATGGGGCCGTAGTCGGTGTCGTCCTCGTTGTCGGGGGCGTAGCCGGTGGGTCCGCCGGGGCCCTCGACCATGCGTCCGGTGTCGCCGTCGTAGACGGTGTTGGGGGTGATGCGGCGGCCGTCCTGGGTACGGGAGCCGTGCTGGACGGCGGCGGCGAAGACGAACGGTTTGAAGGTGGAGCCGACCTGGTAGTCGCGGCGGGTCGCGTTGTTGACGTACTGCTCGGTGTAGTCGACGCCGCCGTACATGGCGACGACGTGGCCGGTCCCCGGGGCGATGGAGGCGCCGCCGACGCGGACGTTGCGGTCGGCCGGGCGGGAGCTGTCGAGCTGCGAGGTGACCTGGTGGTCGACGGCCTTGACCAGGGCGTTCTGCTTTTTGCGTTCCAGGGTGGTGGTGATTCGGTAGCCGCCGGTTGCCAGGGTGTCGGCGCCGATGATCCGGTGGCCGGTGAGGTAGTCGCCGACGGCCTGGACGAGGTAGCCGCGCTGTCCGGAGAGGCCGCCGGCGGCGGGCCTGATGGCGCGGGGCGTGGGGAACTTCAGCGTGGCGCGGGCGCGGGGAGTGAGCCACTTCTCCTTGACCATGCCGTCGAGGACGTAGTTCCAGCGGGCGACGGCGGCGGGCCTGTTGTCCGGGTGGAGGACGACGTCGAACTCGCTGGGCGCGTTGAGGAGCGAGGCCAGATAGGCGCCTTCGGCGGTGGTGAGGTCCTCGACGTCCTTGCCGTAGTAGGCCTGTGCGGCGGCCTGGATGCCGTACGCGTTCCGGCCGAAGAAGCTGGTGTTCAGATAGCCCTGGAGGATCTGCTCCTTGGTCTGCTCGCGGTTGAGCTTGATCGCGATGAAGAACTCCTTGGCCTTGCGGGTGATCGTCTGTTCCTGGCCGAGGTAGTAGTTCTTGACGTACTGCTGCGTGATGGTGGAGCCGCCCTGGGTGCCCTTGCCGGTGGCGGTGTTCCAGGCGGCGCGGATCATGCCCTGCGGGTCGACGGCGGGCTCGTTGTAGAAGCCGCGGTCCTCGGCGGCGAGCACGGTCCGCTGGACGGTCCTGGGCACCTGGGCGAGCCGGACGTTCTCGCGGTTGATGTCGCCGTCGCGGGCGATCTGCGTGCCGTCCGCGTACAGGTACACGTTCGACTGGGCGGTGGCCGCGGCGTTGGCGGCCGGGATGTCGACGAGTTTGTAGCCGAGGGCGAAGCCGCCGATGAGGGCGAGCGCGCAGAACAGGAGCGCGCAGAGCGTCATACGCCAGGTCGGGAGGAGCCTGCGCGGGCCGGTACGGCGGCGCCTCAGCCGCTTGGCCTGCTTCCCGGCCTGCTCCTCGGCCGGCTGCGGCGGCCGCTGTGGCTCGTCGTTCATGTGCGTGGGACTCCTCGGCCGTGGCCGAAGGATGACTCTCCGGCATAACGGTGTCGTATCAGGCCATTCGTAACGCAGGCATAAGAAACGCTGCGCAGCCCTATGAAACACGGCCAGAACGGCTACAGGCGCGACGGCGGGCGCGGCGCCACGGCGCGGCGGCACCGGACAGCCGGTTGGGACGGCACCGGATATTCGGTCGCGGCGGCCGGCCGCGCGGTACTAGACGAGTCATTCCGAAGTAGCGTCGTCCGCCCCTTGGGGCGGGCGGGGAGGTGTCAGGTGCGTGCAGCCGCAAGGCGGAGGAGGGAAGCGACGCGGAGCGTCGTTGAGTGACGACAACGCCGCGGATGTGCGTGCATGGCACCTCCCCGCAGACGGGACTTCGGAATGACTCGTCTAGGGTCATGCGCTTTGGCGAGCGAGAGAACGCCCGGAGAGAAACGACCAGAGAGAAAGGGGCCCTCGTGCGGCTCTACTTGACGGTGGCCGCGGGAGGGTTCCGGCGTCACGCGACGTACCGGGTGGCCACCGTGGCCGGGACGTTCACCAACACGGTCTTCGGCTTCATCGTCGCGTACACCTACACCGCGCTCTGGGACGAACGGCCGCAACTCGGCGGTTACGACCTCTCCCAGGCCGTCACCTACGTATGGCTCGGCCAGGCGCTGCTGATGACCTGCGCCATGCTGGGAGGGGGCTTCGAGGACGAGCTGATGGAGCGCATCCGTAACGGCGACATCGCCGTCGACCTCTACCGTCCCGCCGACCTCCAGCTCTGGTGGCTGGCCGGGGATCTGGGCCGCGCGCTCTTCCATCTGCTGGGGCGCGGCATCGTGCCGATGGTGATCGGCTCGCTCGCCTTCGACCTGGCGATGCCGGGCTCGCCGCTGGTCTGGGTGGCCTTCCTGGTGGCGGTGGCGCTCGGGGTGGTCGTCAGCTTCGCGCTCCGCTATCTCGTGGCGCTCTCCGCGTTCTGGCTGATGGACGGGGCGGGCGTGGCGCAGATCTCGTTCCTCGCGGGGACGTTCTTCTCCGGGCTGACGCTGCCGCTCACCCTCTTCCCGGGGGCGCTGGGGGAGATCGCGCGGGCGCTGCCCTGGTCCTCGCTGCTCCAGATCCCGGCGGACGTCTTCCTCGGCCGGCACACCGGGTGGGACCTGGTGGGGGCGTACGCGTTCCAGGCGTGCTGGGCGGCGGGGCTGCTGACGGCTGGGCGGCTGCTCCAGACCGTGGCGACGAGGAGGGTGGTGGTCCAGGGTGGCTGACGAGACGTTCACCGAGGGGCCCGTGACGGGCGCCGGGGACGCGCAGGACCGGGCGGCGGAGCTGTGGATTCCGCGGGCCTCGCGCGGGGCGGCGCTGTGGGACGGGCTGCGGGCGTACGGCTTGATCGTCGCCATGTGGGTGCGCTCCACGATGACGTACCGCGCGTCCTTCGTGATGACGGCGTTCGGCAACTTCGCGGCGACCGCCTTCGACTTCGTGGCGATCCTGCTGATGTTCACCCATGTGGACGCCCTGGGCGGCTACACGCTGCCCGAGGTGGCCTTTCTGTACGGGACGGCCGGCACCGCCTTCGGCCTCGCCGATCTGCTGCTCGGCTCGATGGAGCGGGTGGGCCGCAGGGTGCGGGACGGCACGCTCGACACGCTGCTGGTGCGGCCCGTCCCCGTACTGGCGCAGGTCGCGGCCGACCGGTTCGCGCTGCGCCGGCTCGGCCGGATCGCTCAGGGCCTGCTGGTGCTGGGGTACGCGCTGCTCGCGGTGGACATCGACTGGACGGTCGTACGGGTGCTGATGGTGCCGCTGATGCTGGTCAGCGGCGCGGCGATCTTCGCTTCGGTGTTCGTGGCGGGCGCGGCGTTCCAGTTCTGGGCGCAGGACGCCGCGCAGGTGCAGAACTCGTTCACGTACGGCGGGACGACGCTGCTCCAGTACCCGCCGACCGTCTTCGCGAAGGACCTGGTGCGCGGGGTGACGTTCGTGGTGCCGCTGGCCTTCGTCAACTGGCTCCCGGCGCTGTACGTGCTGGGCCGCGAGGACCCGTTGGGGCTGCCGGACGCGGCGGCGTTCCTGTCGCCGGTCGTCGCCTGTGGCTGCTGCGCGCTGGCGGGGCTGGCGTGGCGGGCGGGGCTGCGGGCGTACCGCAGTACGGGGAGCTGATCCGGGTGCGTCCGGCTGGGGAGCGGCACAGCCATGTCGGTGACTTGGAAGATGACGATGACGATGACGACGGCAACGACAACGCGGAAGAGGGAGTACGGATGGTGACGGGCGGCGGTGACGCGTCGGGTTTCATCGAGCTGGACGGCGTGGAGAAGGTCTTCGACGTCCGCCGCAGAACGGGTCTGCTGCGCCGCGAGAAGCAGCAGGTGCGGGCGGTCGACGGGATCACCTTCCGGGTGGAGCGCGGGGAGATGGTCGGCTACATCGGCCCGAACGGCGCCGGGAAGTCCACCACCATCAAGATGCTCACGGGCATCCTCACCCCGAGCGGCGGCCGGCTGCGGGTCGCGGGCATCGACCCGTCGCGCGAGCGTACGCGGCTGGCGCACCGGATCGGGGTCGTCTTCGGGCAGCGCACCACGCTCTGGTGGGATCTGCCGCTGATCGACTCGTACCGGCTGATGCACCGGATGTACCGGGTCCCCGACGAGCGTTTCCGTACCAATCTGGAGCGGTGCGTGGACCTGCTGGACCTGGGGGAGCTGCTGGACGTACCCGTACGGCAGCTCTCGCTCGGCCAGCGGATGCGCGGTGACATCGCGGCGGCGCTGCTGCACGACCCGGAGGTGCTGTACCTGGACGAGCCGACGATCGGGCTCGACGTGGTCTCCAAGGCGAAGGTGCGGCAGTTCCTGCGCGATCTCAACGAGGAGCGCGGCACGACGGTGCTGCTGACGACCCACGACCTGACCGACATCGAGCAGCTCTGCCGGCGGGTGATGGTCATCGACCACGGGCGGCTGCTGTACGACGGGGCGCTCGGCGGGCTGCACGAGGTGGGCAGGAGCGAACGGATCCTCGTCGTCGACCTGGAGCGTGAGCTGCCGCCGATCGACGCGGTGGCGGCGGGCGCGCGGGTGGTGAAGGTGGAGGGGCCGCGGCAGTGGCTGGCGTTCCCGGCGGCGGAGTCCGCGGCGCCGCTGGTGGCGCGGATCGCGGCGGAGTATCCGCTGGTGGATCTCTCCGTACGGGAGCCCGACATCGAGTCGGTGATCGCCAAGATGTACGCGGACCGATCAGCCGTGTGACGTGGACCTCAGGGGGTGGCTACTCTGCTCCCATGACGAGTGAACGGCCTGAGACGCGTGCCTCCGACGCCGAGCGTGAGCAGGTGGCTGAGCGGCTGCGGGAGGCGATGGCCGAGGGCCGGCTCACGCTGGAGGAGTTCGACGAGCGCCTCGGCGTGGCCTACCAGGCGCGTACGCACGGCGAGTTGGTGCCACTGGTCCGGGATCTGCCCGAGCCGGGGACGACGACGGACGTCGTGCGCGCCGCCGACCGGGACGCCGCCCCGGGCATCTGGGTCGACCGCGTCGGCCGCGAACCGGCCACGTCCAAGGGCGCGTTCGCGTTCTGGGGCGGCTTCGGCCGCAAGGGGACGTGGACGGTGGGCCGGAAGTTCACGGCGGTCGTCTTCCAGGCGGGCGGCGAGATCGATCTGCGCGAGGCGCGGTTCGCGGATCGCGATGTGGTGATCCGCTGCTTCACGATCATGGGCGGGGTCCATGTCACCGTCCCGCCCGAACTGGACGTCGAGGTCAGGGGCTTCGGCCTGATGGGCGGCTTCGGCGAGGCGGGGCGCGACGACGCGGCGGTGAGCCCCGGCTCGCCGCGCGTGATCGTCACCGGGTTCGCGCTGATGGGCGGGGTCGGGGTGGAGCGGAAGGTCCGGGAGGCGGAGAAGCGCAGGCTCAAGGAGGAGCGCAAGCGCCTGCGGCTGGAGAAGAAGACGGACCGCGGAGAGCTGGAGTGAGGCGGGGGCGGCCGTAGCCGCGCGGGCGCCCGTAGTCGCAGGGGCACCGGGGCGCCCGTAAGCGGCTGGGGCGCCCCGTAGTCGCAAGGCGCAGGAGTGCCCGCAGGCCGCTGGGACGCCCGTCGCCGCGGGGGCGGAGCCCTTCGGGGCCCTTCGAGCGTCCTCCCGACCCGCCCCTCCCCTCCCCGCTACAGCGCGGCGGGCGCCTTGTTCTCCAGCAGGTCCAGGCTGAGCGCGCGGCCCATCGCCCGGTACCCGGCGTCGCTCGGGTGCAGGCCGTCGCCCGCGTCGTACAGCGGCCGGATCCGGTGGGGGGCGTACGGGTCGCGCACCACCCGGTCGAAGTCCACGACGTCGTCGAAGACCCGGCCCGCGCGGATCTCCGCGTTGACCCGCTCCCGTACGGACTCGGTGTCCGCGTTGTAGCCGCGGTGCGCGCCGAACGGCGTCAGCGTCGAGCCGATGACGCGCAGCCCGCGCGCGTGCGCCTGCCGGGTCAGCTCCCTGAGGCCGGCGGTGATCCTGGCCGGGTCGCGCTCCTGGCCGCGCAGGATGTCGTTGACGCCGAGGTCGATGACGACGGTCCGCACCCCCGCGCGGTCGAGGACATCGCGCCGGAAGCGGGAGATGCCGCTCGCGCCCTTGCGGTCCCGTACGGAGTCCTGGAGGACCGTGTTGCCGCCGATGCCCTCGTTGAGGACACCGATGTTCCGGCCGCGCAGCCGGTCGGCGAGGATGTCCGGCCAGCGGCTGTTCGCGTCGGTGCGCGAGCCCACGCCGTCGGTGATCGAGTCGCCGAAGGCGACCACGGCCCCGCGCGACTCGCGGTTCTGGACGTCGACGGCGGTCAGATAGCGCCAGACCCTGCTCGGTTCGGTGTACGGGGCCCCGGAGGAGTCCTGCGTACGGTCGCCGTCGGCGAGGTACGAGGTCTGGAGCGCGGACGGGTGGTACGTGACGGGCCCGCCCGCGACCGGCGTGTAGAGCGTGACCAGCAGATCACCGTCGTACGGCACGCGCAGCGCCACCGGGTCGCTGATGATCTGCCCGCCGGCCGGTATGGTCACGGCCGGCCGGCCGCCGAAGGAGAGCTGCCGCAGCGTCCCGTCGACCGCGCGGGGCCCGCCCGCGCCGACCGCGACGGAGGCATGGCCGATCATGAGGGCGCGGGGGCTGTAGAGGTTGGAGAAGGTGACCCGGGCGCTGTTGCCGCCGATGCTGGTGTGCACGACGTTACGGATGGAACGCCCGGGGTGGCCGTAGGGCGCGCGGGTCTCGACCCCGGCCGGAGCCGTGGCCCAGGTGCCGGTCCAGGCGTCGGCGGAGGCGGGCGCGGCCCGGCCGGGCGGCGGGTTCTGGCCGCGCGGCCCGCCCGTACCGCTCGTGGCGGCCGTACCGTTCACGCTGTCGCGACCGGCACCGGCGGACGAGCCGGCGTCCAGCAGGCCGTACGCGCCGAATATGGCGGCGCACACCAGCGCGACCACCCCCACAAGCCCCCCGAGCAGGGCAAATCCGCGATGTCTGTTCATGGCCCCGTATCCCCTCGCCCCTCTGTACAGAACAATCATCCGGCATCGCGCCGGGAACTCGACGTGCGCCCCGGGAGTACGAGAGGAAGGGACAATGTGTACGAGCGGGTCAGTCATGAGGCGTACGGGGACGGGTGGAGCGGATGGAACGTGCGGATCCGGATAATACGGACCCGGGGCAGGGGGCGGAGCGGACTCCGGGCCGGACTCCGGCCGGGGCCCCGGGCAATGGGCTGACGGCGGGGACCTCCGGGACCACTGGGGCCTCAGGGGCCTCCGGTACGTCCGGGGCCTCCGGTACGTCCGCCGGCGGGGCTCCCCGGGGCGCGGCCGGTCGCCGTTCCGGGCTGCCCGGCTTCTCGTACACGGCCGCCGACGAGGAGAAGCGGCGCGGCGTGCGCCGTATGAAGACCACCGCCACCGGCCTCCTCCTCTTCGTCGCCCTGGTCTTCGTCCTCGCCACCTGGGCGAAGAACTCCGGCGCGGGCCCCTGGGCCGGATATGTCGCCGCCGCGGCCGAGGCAGGCATGGTCGGCGCGCTGGCCGACTGGTTCGCGGTGACGGCCCTCTTCCGGCACCCCCTCGGCCTGCCCATCCCGCACACCGCGATCATCCCGAACAAGAAGGACCAGCTCGGCGCCTCGCTGGGCTCCTTCGTCGGCGAGAACTTCCTCTCCGCCGATGTCGTACGCGCCCGGCTGCGCGCCCTGGGCATCGGCGGCCGGCTCGGCGGCTGGCTCTCCCGGCCCGACCACGCCGACCGGGTCACCGCCGAGCTGTCCACGGCGCTGCGCGGCGCCCTGACCGTCCTGCGGGACTCGGACGTCCAGGCCGTGGTCGGCGAGGCGATCACCCGGCGCGCGGACGCGGCGGAGATCGCGCCCGGCATCGGGAAGACCCTGGACAAGATCGTCGCGGACGGCGCCCACCACCGGGCCGTCGACCTGATCTGCGCGCGGGCGCACGACTGGCTGGCGGAGCACGGGGACTCGGTCATGGACGCGGTCCAGGGCGGGGCGCCGGGGTGGACGCCCCGGTTCGTGGACCGCAGGATCGGGGACCGCGTCTACAAGGAGCTGGTGCGCTTCGTCACCGAGATGCGCGACATGCCGACGCATCCGGCGCGTGGCGCGATCGACCGCTTCCTGCGGGACTTCGCCGCCGACCTCCAGTCCGACACGGAGACCCGGGCGCGCGTCGAGCGGCTGAAGTCGGAGCTGCTGGCACGCCCCGAGGTGCAGGACATCATCGCCTCGGCCTGGTCCTCCGTACGCGGAATGATCATCTCGGCGGCCGAGGACGACCGCAGCGAGCTGCGGCTGCGGGCCCGCGCCTCGCTGCTCTCGCTGGGCGGCCGGCTGGTGACGGACGACCGGCTCCAGGGGAAGGTCGACGGGTGGATCGAGGACGCGGCGGCGTATGTCGTCTCCACGTACCGGGGCGAGATCACCTCGCTGATCTCGGACACGGTCGCGAGCTGGGACGCCGCCGACACCTCGAAGAAGATCGAGGCGAACATCGGCCGGGACCTTCAGTTCATCCGGATCAACGGCACGGTGGTCGGCGCGCTGGCCGGCCTGCTGATCTACACGGTGTCGCACGCGCTGGGCGGCTGAGAAAAAAGTGCTGGGCGCGTGTACCGGACCATGTCGTCCGTTCACGCGCCCAGCCACCATGGGGGAGTTGCCGTTAAGTACGCGGCCCGGCACCGGGGTGTTCAACGGCTCCGAAAAAACTTTTCTGCCGATCCTGGAGCCGATCCCGGAGCCGGCCCTGGAGCCGATCCCGGGACCGATCCCCTGGCCGCGTCCGGACCCGGGTCACGCGCCGCCGCGCCGTGTGACCGCCCAGGACGTGGCGGCCACCGCGCCCGCCACGGTGAAGACGGCGGGCCAGGCCCCGACCTTCTTGGCCAGGGGGTGCGATCCGGCGAAGGCGGCGACGTACAGCGTGGTCAGCCCCGCCGCGGCCACCGTTCCGCCGGTACGGTGCCACTCGCGCGCGGCGACGGCCCCGGCGGCGGCGAGCGCGACCCCGCCGAGGGGACGCTTCTTCGTCCACCGGGCGATCCCGTACCCGCCGACGAGCCCGCCCGCCGCCACGGCCGCCGCCGGGATCCTCGCTGTTGTCGCCGCCATGGCCGCCACCTTTCGTCGTCACTGTCCGCCGGGACGGGGGTCCCGCGGACACGACCGAGCGTAACGAGACGGGCGACGGACCCGAAGCCGGAGCCGAGTCGAGCCCCGGTCTGTCAGCCCTCGACGATCCGGCCGTCGCTCAGCTCCACCACCCGGTCCGCCAGATCGAGCAACTGCGGGTCGTGCGTGGCGACGAGGGCCGTCACGCCCTCGCTCCGTACCACCGTACGCAGCAGCTCCATCACCATGAGCCCGGTGTGGGCGTCCAGTTGCGCGGTCGGTTCGTCCGCGATCAGCAGGGCCGGCCGGTTGGCCAGGGCGCGGGCGAGGGCGACGCGCTGCTGCTGGCCGCCGGAGAGTTCGCCGGGGCGCTGCGCCGCGTGGTCGGTGAGGCCGACGAGGGCCAGCAGCAGCGCCACCCGCTCCTCGCGCTCGCGCGGATCGGCCCCGCGCAGCCGCAGCGGCACCCCCACGTTCTCCGCCGCCGTGAGCAGGGGGATCAGACCGAAGGACTGGAAGACGAAGCCGACACGGTCGCGGCGGAGTTCCAGGAGCCCGTCCTCACCGAGCCGCGACAGGTCGGCGCCGTCCACGACGATCCGGCCCCGGTCCGGCGCGTCCAGGCCGCCGACCAGGTTGAGCAGGGTGGTCTTCCCGGCCCCTGACCGCCCTTTGAGCGCGACCAGTTCGGCCCGTGCGACGGTGAGCGAGGTGCCGCGCAGCGCGTGGACGGCCGCGGGCCCCGTGCCGTACGAACGGTGCAGGTCCTCCGCGCTGACCATCGGTCCGCCGGACCCGCTGGACCCCCCGGACCCGCCGTCCGGCTCGGCGGTGGCCGGCCCCGCGGTGGTCCCGCGCGTGCTGGTGTGTTCCGTCATGGGCGCATCCCCCGAACGTCGTCGCCTCTGAATTGTCGGCCCGGCCACAGTATGTGCGGGCACGGGGTAGGAGATGAGCCCGATTTGTGTTTGGCTGGGCGCGGATCAACGGGGGAGACCTGGGAAGCGAGCCGCGGCCGGTCCGGCCGGACGGGCGTGCGGGTTGTCGGGGGATGCGTGACGGGGTTCGTTCTTCTGCGTGCGGCGGGGCATCGGCTGCTGCTGGCCGCCGCGCTGCTCGCGGTGGTGCTGACCACCTGTGTGCTCGCCTCCCTCACCGCGTTCTCGGGCTCCGTCGGGGACACGGCGCTGCGCGAGACGCTGCGCGGCCGGGACGCCGCCTCCGCCGCGCTCGTCGTCGGCGCGGACATCCCGGTGAAGGGGCGCGACGCGGCGCAGCGGGCCGTGGCCCGGGGCGCCCGGGAGGCGTTCGACGGGCTGCCCGTGACCGTACGGAAGCTGGAGCGCTCGGGACCGTACGCGCTGCCCGCCTCGCTCCGGGGGGCCACGGCGCCGCTCGACGGGACCAAGCCGGACCTGACGCACTTCGCCGCCCTGGACCGCTCCCGGATCACGCTGGTGGCGGGCGAACTGCCGGGGCCGTCCGCGGCGGCCGGCGCCGACGGCCCCGCAGCGGCCGTGCCCGTGGCGCTGCCCGAAGCGGCCGCCCGACGGCTGGAACTGGCGCCGGGCGAGCGGATCGTGCTCACCGACCGGCTGACCGACGACCGGCTGACCGTCCGGATCACCGGCGTGTACGAGGCCACCGACCCCGCCGAGCCGTACTGGCGGCTCGACACCCTCGGCGGGCGTGGTGTCCGCGAGGTCGACTTCACCACCTACGGCCCGCTCCTCACCGACGCGTCCTTCCTCACCACCGGCCGCTTCGCCTCCCTCACCACCGGCTGGCTGGCCGCCGCCGACTACCGGGGCGTCACCACCGACCGGCTCGACGCCCTGCGCACCGCGTCCACCCGGGTCCCCGAGCGGCTGCGTACGGAACCGGCGCTCGGCGGCGCCGCCGCGGTCTCCACCTCGCTGCCGTCGCTGCTCGACCGGACCGAGCGGGCGCTGCTGGTCTCCCGGTCCACGCTGGTGATCGTCGCGCTGCAACTGCTCCTCCTGGCCGGGTACACCCTGCTGCTGGTGGCCCGGTCGCTGGCCGGTGAACGGGCGGGCGAGACGGGCCTGTTGCGGGCGCGCGGCGCCTCGCGCGGCCGGCTCGCCGCCCTCGCCGCGACGGAGGCGCTGCTGCTGGCCCTCCCGGCGGCCCTGTGCGCCCCGCTGCTGGCGGCCCCGCTGACCGGACTGCTCGCTCGCGGGCCGGCGTCCGGCGGCGACGGGCCGGGAGCTGGGGCCGGCCTCGGTGACCTCCCGGCCTGGCCGGTGTGGGCGGTCTCGGCGGCGGTCGCCCTCTGCTGCGCGGCGCTGGTCGTGCTGCCCGCCCTGGCCGGGAAGGCGGGGGCGGGCGACTCGGCCGGGGCGCCCGGCCGGGCCGCCGCCCTGCCCGCACCGGTACGCGCGGGCGCGGATCTCGCCCTGCTGCTCGTCGCGGCCCTGGCCTACTGGCAGTTGGACCGAAGGACCGGAGCCGGCACGGGCACCGGGGTGCTCGGCGGCGACCGGGAGGGCCGCCTCGGTATCGATCCGGTGCTGGTCGCCGCGCCCGCGCTGGCGCTGCTCGCCGGTACGGTGCTCACGCTGCGGCTGCTGCCTCCGCTGGCGCTGCTCGCGGAGCGCCGTGCCGCGCGGGGCCGCGGTCTGCCCGGCGCGCTGGCGGCCCACCGCCTCGGCCGCCGGTCGCTGCGCGGCGCCGGGCCCGTACTGCTGCTGGTTCTCGCCGTGGCGACCGGTCTGCCGGCCCTCGGCCAGAGCGCGTCGTGGGACCGGTCCCAGCGCGACCAGGCGGACTTCGCGACCGGCGCCTCGGTACGGGTCCTGGACGGCAGGCCCGCCGACCCCGGCCAGGCCGGTCTCTACGCCGCGCTGCCGGGGGTACGGCAGGCCGCCCCCGCCCACCGTACGGACGCGGGCCTGTCCGGCGGCCGGACGGCGACCGTACTCGCGCTGGACACCGCCCACGCCGAGGAGGGAATGCTGCTGCGCCCGGACCTCGCGGACGAGCCCGCGCGGAGCCTGCTGGAGGCGGTGGCGCACGTACCGAAGGCCCTACCGGAGCCCGAGGGCCGGGACCGGGGCCGGGACCGGGACCGTACCGGGATCGCGCTGCCCGACGACACCCGCCACCTCACCCTCGACGTACGGATCACGGCAGGGAAGGGCGCGCCGGGCGCCCCCGCCGCCACCCTCCTGGTGGTGGTCGAGGACCGCTACGGCATCCCGTACCGGCTCAGCGCCGGGAAAGTGCCCGCCGACGGCCGGCTCCACCACGCCACCCTCGCCCTCGACCTGACCGCGGCGGGCACCCGCGCCGCCCCAGCCGGGCCGCTGCGCGTGACCGGGCTGCGGCTCGGCGGGACCGCCCCGGAGCAGGGGGCCGGTCAACACCGGCTGACCGTCGAGCGGTTGCTCGCCACCGGCGCCGGCGACGGCGCGCGCCCGGCACCCGTCGCCGTACCGGACGGGACGCGCTGGCGCGGCAGCGCCACGGTGACGGAGGACGCCGAGGAGAGCGCGCCGAAAGCCCTGAAACCAACCGCCTCCGCCTCCGCCTCCTCCGCGACCGCCCCGGGAACGACGGCGCCGCTGACCGTCACGTACCCGACCGGGCGTTCTGAGCCCTACGCCGCCGGCTCCTTCGCCGTCCGGCTCGATGTCGTGGGCGCCGCCGCCCCGGAGCGGATCGCGGCCGTCGCCACCGACGGCTTCCTGCGCGCCACCGGGGCCCGGCGCGGGGACAGCGTCGATCTGACGCTGGCGGGGGAGCAGGTGCGGGTGACCATCGTGAAGGCCGTACGAGAGCTGCCGACGACGGGAACGGCGGAGGACCGGAAGACGGACGCGGACGCGGATACCGGCGTCGGCGCCGGCGCCGACGCGAGTACGTCGCAGGACGCGCAGAGCGCCGGCGGGCTCCTCCTCGACCTGCGGGCCGTCAACGCCGTCATCGCCGCCCGCACCGACCGTGCCCTCACCCCCAACGAGTGGTGGCTGAGCACCGACCCAGGCGCCACCGCGCGCGTCGCGTCCGCGCTGCGCGACCGCGACGACGGCGGCTCCGGCCCCGGCCAGGTGCTCGTACGCGACGAGACGGCGGCCGGGCTGCTCGGCGATCCGCTCGGCGAGGGGCCGCGTGCCGCGCTGATCGCCGTCGCGCTGGCGGCGGCCGCGCTGGCCGCCGTGGGGTTCGCGGTCGCCGCCGCCGCGTCCTTGCGCGAACGGACCGCCGAACTCGCCGTCCTGCGCGCCCTCGGCGCGCCCCGCCGCGGCCTCGCCACGCTGGTCGTGACGGAACAAGGCGCGCTGATCGCCATCGGCCTGGCCGTCGGTACGGCGCTCGGCGCGCTGCTGACCTGGGCGCTCGTCCCGCTGACCGTGCTGACCACCCGCGCCGGCCGCCCGGTGCCCCAGGTACTGGTCGAACTCCCGCTGCCCCAGGCGGCCCTGTTCCTCGCGGGCGTCGCCGCCGTGCCCCTGCTGATCACCGCGGCCCTCGCCGTCCGGCGCGGCGCCGACCCCGCGGTCGCGCTCCGCCACCAGGGGGACCACTGACATGACGCGTACGCACCGACCGGACACGGCCACGGCCAAGACCGCGCGCGCCGTCGCCCCCTGGGTTCGGACACGGCTGCGCACCGCCCCCGGGGCGGCCGCCGCCTTCGGGGCGCTCGTGCTGCTCACGGCCTTCCTCGCCGCCGCGTTCCCCCGGGCCGTCGACGCCTACGAGAGCGCGGGGCTGCGCCGCGAGATCGCCGCCGCGCCCCTGACCGACACCGTGCTGCGGGTGACCGCTCCCCAGGCGGGCCTGGAACTGCCGGAGCCCGCCCGGGTCGCGGCGATGCGTCCCCGGGCGCTCGAAGCCGTGTACCGGGAGGCGGCGGCGCGGCTGCCCGACCCGCTGCGGGCCGACCTCACCGAGTCGGCGTACGGGGTACGCACCGGCGAGGCCCTGACCGGCACCGACCGCTGGCTCCCGCGCCCCGACGCCGTCCCGCCCCGCTTCACCCTCGCCACGCAGTCGGAGCTGGCCGCGCACGCCACCGTGCGGAGCGGACGGCTGCCGGCCGTGGGCGGGGAGGGCGCGGACGCGCACACGACGGAGGTGGAGGCCGCCGTGACCTCGGCGACCGCCCGTGAACTGCGGCTGCGCGTGGGCACCGTACTCGCCCTGAGCGATTCCTACGGGACCCCGGCGCTCACCGTACGGATCACCGGGGTGGTCGAACCCCGCGCGCCGAAGGGCGGTTACTGGTCCGCCGAACCGCTCCTGCGCACCCCGGGGCTGACCGCCACCTCCTCCAAGCCGCCGCAGTTCCGCTGGGAGGCGGGGCTCCTGCTGGCGCCCGAGGCGGCGCCCGCGCTCCTCGGCACCCGCACCGAGGCCCACAAGTACTGGCACTTCGCCCCCGCCATCGGCACGTTGACCGCGGCGGACGCCCCGGAGCTGGTACGCCGGACCGCTGCCCTGGAGGACGGTCCCGGCCTGCTGCGGATGCGGGAGGTCGCGGGCGGCAACGCGGTCGTGGAGACCCGCCTCGGCGCGATCGCCGGCCACCACCTCGCGACCCGCGAGGCGATCTCGCGCATCGTCGTCGTCGCGGCGTTCGGGATGGCCGCCGTCGCCGCCGTCGTCCTGGCGATGGCCGGCGGACTGATCGCCGCGGGCCGCGCCGCCGAACTCGCCCTGCTGCGCTCACGCGGCGGCTCCCTGGCCGGCATCGGCGGCCGGCTGCTCGCCGAGACCGCCGTGATCGCGCTGCCCGCCGCCGGGGCGGCCCTGCTGCCGGCGGTGGCCCTGATCGACGGGAGCGGGGTGCGCCTGCTGCCCGCGGTGTACGGGGCGTGCGCCGTCGCACTGATCGCCTGTGTGACGATGCCGCTCCGGGCCGTTCTGCCGCTGCGCGGGGCGCGCGCGTCCGGGGAGCGCGACGACCTCGCGGCGGCCCGGCCGAGCCGCCGCCGTACCGTCGCCGAACTGACCCTGCTCCTGCTGGCCGTCGCCTCGGTGGCGGCGCTGCGCCGCCGGGGCACCTCGTCCGCTTCCTCCGGCGGGGCGGGCGACCTGCTGGTGAGCGCGGCCCCCGTCCTGGTGGCGCTGATCGCCGCGCTCGTCCTCGTACGGCTGTACCCGCTGCCCCTGCGGTACGCGGCCCGCCCGGCGGCGCGGCTGCGCGGGATCGTCGGGTTCCTGGCCCTGGCGCGCGCGGGCCGGTCGTCCGCCACGGCGACGGCGGCGCCGCTGCTGGCGCTGCTCATCGCGCTGACGACGGCGGCGTTCGGCGGCTCCGTCCTGACGGGCATCACGGACGCGCGCGACCGGGCCGCGGTGCTGGCGGTCGGGGCGGACGCCCGGATCTCCACGCCGGGCGACGCCGTGCCGCTGCCGACGGGCACCGAACGGTCGGTGCGGCGGATGGACGGCGTACGGGAGGTGACGCCGGTACGCATCGACACGGTGGCGGAACCGGCCCCGGCGGCCGGGGGCGAAGCCGGCGCCTCGTCGCGGCAGCCCGTCACCCTGATCGGCGTCGAGCCGGGACCGTACACCCGCCTCGCCCGGCTCCAGGGCCTCGGGGCGTTCCCGGCCGGGGAGTTGACGGCGCGCGGCCCCGGCGGGGCGGTGAACGCGGTGGCGTCCCCCGCCACCGCGGAACGGCTGGGCACCGGGCCGCGCCGGATCGTGTCGTCGGCGGGCGAGATCACCGTACGGATCACCGCGGTCCGGCCGGACACCCCGGCCGCTCCCCGCACCGAATTCCTGCTGGTGGACCGGGCGGCGCTGGCGGCGCCCGAACCGACCACGCTGCTGGTCACGGGGGAGCGGCTGAACGGAAAGGACCTGCGGGCGGCGGCGCGGGCCGCCGAGGTGACCCTGCTGGCCGAGGAACGGGCGGCGTTCACCCCGTCGCCGCTCCAGTCGGGCGCCGAGCGGATCTACACCGTCGCCGTCCTGGCCGGCGCGGTCTACGCGGTCATCGCGCTGCTCCTCTCCTTCCTGCACGCCGCGCGGGAACGGACCGCCCTGCTGGCCCGGTTGCGCACCATGGGCCTCACCGGCCGCCAGGGCCGTCTGCTGCTGGGCCTGGAGGCGCTGCCGCAGGCGCTGCTCGCCGCCGGGGGCGGCATCCTCGTCGGCTGGGCCACGATCCGGCTGCTGGCCCCGGGTATCGACCTGGCCCAGCTCGCGGTGGCGTCGGCGTCCTCGGCGTCCCCGGCGGGCGGCGTGTCGCTGAGTACGGACGGCTGGTCCCTGCTGCTCCCGGCGGGCGCGGTACTCGTCCTCGCGGGGGCGGTGGCCGCCGGGCAGGCGTGGTGGGCGGAGCGACGCGGACCGAACACGGAGCTGAGAGCGGGAGACACACGATGAAGGAACCGGCCCTGCCCCCCACCCTCACCGACCTGGAACAGCAGGCGACGGCGCACCGCGACCGCCCCTCGTACGGGCACGACGCGCTGATCACCTGCGACCGGCTGGTCCGTGTCTTCACCACGGACGGGGTCGAGGTGCAGGCCCTCCAGGGGCTCGACCTCACGGTCCAGGAAGGCGAGTTGATGGCCCTGGTCGGCGCGTCCGGCAGCGGCAAGTCGACGCTGATGAACGTTCTCGCGGGCCTCGACGTGCCCACGGCGGGCGCGGCCAGGGTCGCGGGCCGCGACCTGCTCACGATGAACGCCAAGGTCCGGCTGGAGTACCGCCGTGAGGTGGTCGGCTTCGTCTGGCAGCAGACGGCCCGCAACCTCCTCCCGTATCTGACGGCCGCCCAGAACATCGCCCTCCCCATGCAACTGCGGGGCCGAGGCGCCCCCCGCGCCACAAGGACGTCGAGGGCGAGGGCCGAGCGGACCGGGGAACTGCTGGCGATGCTCGGCGTCACCGACTGCGCCGCCCGCCGCCCGCACCAGCTCTCAGGAGGCCAGCAGCAGCGCGTCGCGATCGCCGTCGCCCTCGCCAACTCCCCCTCCGTACTCCTCGCCGACGAACCGACCGGCGAACTGGACTCGGCGACGGGCGAGGAGGTCTTCGCGGCGTTCCGCCGGGCCAACGAGGAACTGGGCACGACGATCGTCATCGTCACGCACGACCAGGCGGTCGAGAACGAGGTCCGCCGTACGGTCGCGATCCGCGACGGCCGCACCTCCTCCGAGGTCCTGCGCCGTACGGAGATCGACGCGGAGGGCCAGGAATCGGTGGTGGCCAGGGAGTACGCGATGCTGGACCGGGCCGGGAGGCTCCAGTTGCCCACCGAGTACACGGCGGCGCTGGGCATGGAGCAGCGGGTGCTGCTGGAGCTGGAACAGGACCACATCCAGGTATGGCCGGACGCCGCGCCGGGGGCCCCGGGGGCCCGGGAGGCCGAGGCGCCCTGACCGGCGGGGCGCGGGGCGGCGGCGGCGCGGGCGGCGGCGTGGGCGGGGCGGCGGCGGGGGCGGCGGCGTGGGCGGGGCGGCGGCGTGGGCGGCGGCGCGCACCGGCCGCCACGCCGGGGGAGGTACGGAAAGTCCCCCGAGGCGCGGTCAACGGTCCATCAGGGGGCCCCTTCCTGGCGTATTCTCGCCACCCTTCGTCACAGAGGGTGACCAACGCGTGTCGCGGGGCAGCTCTGTCTCATGCGTATCCACACCGCTTCACACTTCGCGGCCCAGGACGGCCTCGCCACCTCGGCCCAACTCGTCCGCCTGGGCTGGTCCAGCTCCACGATCTCCCGGCGCTGCGCCCCCGGCGGGCCCTGGCAGCGGGTCCTCCCCCGGGTGGTCCTGCTCCAGACCGGCGCCCCGAGCCCACGCCAACGCCTGCGCGCCGCACTCCTCTACGCCGGGGAGGGCGCGCTGCTCACGGGCGCGGCGGCGCTCTCCCTGTACGGGGTCCGGGCGGTGGGCCCGCCGACGGGGTCGCGGGTGGTCGACGTACTCGTGCCACCCGGCCGCCGCCCGCGCAGCCCCCGCGCCCGCTCCGCCGTCCGCGTCCACCGCCCGCCCAGGACCTGCCGCTCGCTGCCGGTCCACCGCCTGCCCTGCGCGACGCTCACCAGGGCGGTTGCCGACGCGGTCCCGTATCTGACCGGCCAGGCGGAGGTGACGGCCCTGCTGGCCGAAGTGGTCCAGCGGGCCCGCTGCACCCTCCCTGACCTCACGACCGCGCTGCGCGCCGGCCGACGCGACCGGGACCCCCGGGTCGCAGGGGCGCTGGAGGGCCTGAGCGCGGGGATCCGCTCGGTCGCGGAGGCCGACGCCCGCCGTGTGCTGCGCGAGGCGCTCATCGCGGACCCGCTGTGGAACCAGGACCTGTACCTGCCGGACGGCACCTTCTTGGCGCGCCCCGACGCCTACTGGCCGTACGCGGCCGTCGTCCTCGAAATCGACTCGCGGGAATGGCATCTGAGCCCGGCCGGCTGGGAGCGTACGATGGCCCGCCGCAACCTCATGACCCGGTACGGACTGACGGTCCTCTCGGTGTCCCCGGCCCAGCTCAGGGACGACCCCGAAGAACTCCTGGCCGCACTCCGGGCGGCCCTGGCCAGGACGGCCCCGTCCGCACCGCTGGTCCGCCTGACCCACAGGCCCTCGCGTTGACGTGGCGCGCCTACCCGCCCGCGGCGGCGCTCCGCAGCTCGGCGACGCGGACCCGTACCCGCTCCGGCGGCAGCGCGGCGGGATGCCGTACGGTCACAGGCGCGCCCCGGCAGGCCCCGCACTCCCCGTCGACCAGAGCCCCCGGCCGCCCCGGCGCCCGGCAGTTGGCACACTCCACGATGCCCACCACACCCACCACCGGCCCCGGCGCCACCGGCACGTCCACCGGCTCGGGCGGCAGTTTGGCGGTGAGCCGCGACCGTACGAGCCCGGCCGGATGATGCACGGGCACGGGCAGCCCACCGGTGAGGGCCCGCAGCAACTCCTCCTCACCGGCCCCTCGTACGAACCACTCGGCGGCCAGCGGCTCCAGCTCCGCGCACTCGGCGGCGGACAACGACAGGGCAGGGCACCGGCGCCCGACGGAGGCGAGCAACAGATACCCCCGCGACCGCACGGCACGCCGCACGGGCGCCGCGCCCGGCGCCGGGGCCGGGCTCGTCGGCGCACCCGGCGCCTGGGCAGCGCCCGGGGCCGGGGCCGGGGCCGGGCCGGACGGTGCCGCTTCCGGGCCGGACGGTGCCGCGCCCGGTGCCTGTGCCGGGGCCGGGGCCGGGCCGGACGGTGCCGCGCCCGGGCCTGTTGACGCCGCCGTCTCCGTCTCCGCCGCCGTCTCGGAGGCACCACCGGAAGGCTGTGCCGTCCAGGCTTCGCCCTCCCGGGCGGCCCGGGAGAACCACGTACGGGTGACCCATCGCGCCCCGCCCGGACCGACCACCAACTCCCGCCGCCGAAGGAGATGCCCGGCCCGCTCCAGGAGGTTCAGGGCGGTACGCAGGGCGCACTGCCCGTAGTCCATCACCTTGGCCAGGGCTTTCACCGAGATGTCCGCACCGTCCGGCAGCCGGTCGATGAACCCGGCGATGGCCGCCTCACGCCCGGGAAGCAGCGCGAAGTCATCGGCGGAGGGCCCCGGTTGCCCGGCAACCGAACGCTTGCCGTACCCAGGACTCGCCATCGGATGGGAAGCGGTGTGCAAGCGCGTCGACGCATTACTAGACTGCGGAGCAGCCAAGGGGATCGCCTCTTTCGATCTCGTCGGTCAGGCCTCCGTCCGGTGCTGCGAACACCAGGCGGAGGCTGTTTTACGTCCAGGGGCACGCTAGACGCTGCTCACCCCGAGTGGCAACCCGATCACAAAAAGTCAACACCCGGGGGCAGGGAGGGTGGGTGGGTAACAAGAACCAACCGATCCTCACAAGCAGAGCTCGACCCCCGAAGCTCGACCCCCGACCCCACCAACAACCCCAAAGCCCCAGCCCGGCCATCCCGCTTCACGGTCACCCCGCCCCCCGAAGCTCAAGCCCCGAGCCGCCCGCCGACTCCTTGGCACCGCAGCGCACCGACGAACCCGGCCCACGCGCCCTGCGGGAAGACGAGTCGGGGTCCGTCGACGTTCTTCGAGTCACGTATGGCCGTCGAGTCGGGCAGGTGCGCGGCTTCGACGCATTCTGTGGTGTTGGCACCGCTGTAGGACGACTTGAACCACTCAAGAGTGTCTGTGGACCGGACCACCGCAACCATCACATCTCCTCGCGAACTCGCTGGATCATGGCCGAAGAGGCGGCCATGTCAAACGCTTGTGCGCGAAGGTAGTCGAACGCAAGTCGGTATCGGTCCAGTTCCGCGTCTTTCTCCATGAAGACAGAGCCGACATGTAGATCGACGTAGACCACGTCGAGTGACGCTTCGGCGCCGCCCAGAATCACGAAACTTCCCAAGGCTGCCGAGTGGGCCCCCTTCGTGAACGGAAGGATCTGGAGCGTGATGTGCGGCGACTCATTGGCCTCCAGCAACCGGCCAAGCTGCTCACGCATGACCTCCGGTGACCCGACCATGCGCCGGATCACCGACTCGTCAAGGATCGCCCAAAGATGAGGCGGCTTGTCGCGGCTCAGGATTTCCTGACGCTTCATGCGGATGTCGACCAGTCGCTCAATCTCGACAGCGGCGAGGCGCATCTCGTTGGCCTGTTGAACAGCCGTGTTGTAGCTGCGGGTCTGGAGGAGCCCGGGGACATAGAGGCAGGAGAAGTGGTCCTCCCTCGTGGCCTCGTCCTCAAGCGTCAGCAGCAGGTTCATCTCCGCGGGAATGGAATCGCTGAACGGCGCCCACCAGCCCTGCTGCTTGGCGTCCTTGGCGAGCTTGACCACGGCGTTCCGTTCGGCCTCGCTTGCGCCGTACTCCCGGCAGAGGGCGTCCACGATGGGCCACTTCACCGGGCCCTCCTGGGTTTCGTACCGACTGACGGTGGCCTTGGACACGCCGACGAGCCGGCCTGCCTCCTCCAACGTCATGCCCTTTCGCGCACGGAGCTTCCGCATCATCGCGCCGAGCTGACGACGCCGCGTTGTAGTCCTCACTGACATGGGAACAGCCTTCCATTCAGTGCCGGTCACCGGCACCGCAAGCCAACGAAGGGTGATGAGCCGACGTTGACGAGTCGACAGATTCACCCGGGAGAGTTTCGTGAGAAGTTACACAGCGGGACTTCTCGATGCGATACTAGCCATCGAGCGGCTACGTAATGCAACCATGCGGACTCGTTGAGTGCGCGCTTGCATGCCGCAGAAGGGAGCACGACCCATGTGCAGCTACGGAGAACCCCCCCTCCGGACCCGTTACGTCCTGCCCTTTGTTGCGGCCCCGATCCAACTGCACGTGCTGCGGCGAACCGTCAGGGAACAGCTCAGGGGATGGAACGCCTCCGCGCTCGCGGATGAGGCGCAGCTCGCCGTCACGGAACTCGCGACGAACGTGATCAAGCACGTGGGCTCCGGCGCCCCGGCCACGCTCGTCCTGGAGCCGACGGAGGACCGACTCCGCATCGAGATGCACGACACGAGCCAGAAGGCGCCGACGCGGCAGCCGCAGAACTGTGGTCAGGAGTGCGGCAGGGGCCTGCACCTCTTGGCCGCGATGTCCATGGACTGGGGCGCGGTGGTCACCGCGACCGGAAAAACGGTGTGGTGCGAACTCCCCCTGCCCCAGGACGGCCCCCGCCTACGTGTCCACCGAGCGTCAACGGTGCTGGACACCTACCAGGACCTCCCTGGCACCCTCAGCGGGCTCAACGTCTCCCGACCGCCCACGGGAGAAGAATCCGCGACCCACCTGATCGCGGACCTCCTCCACTGGCTGGCAGCCCACGGCGGCGACCCGGACACGATCCTGGACCACGCCCAGGCGCACTACGAGGCGGAGCTGGACAAGGCGGGTTGAGCCATTTCTGCTCACCAGCAGGTAGTGGAAGAACCCAGAGGGCAGACTCTCCGGAGCCCTCCATCAGCCGGGTCCAGTCGCCGGGGTGAGTGCGTGGGGCGGCGTTGGTCGAATCTGAGCGAAAAACGTGCCGCCCTGTCCTAAGTTTGCGTCATGGGCATACATGGGCTGCTGCGCGAAGTTGCTGACACGTACGACGCGAGCGCGGGGTCGAAGAAGCACGTTGTGGGGCAGCGGGTGCTGAGGGGGGTCGCACAGCGATCAGACTTGTTGCTCCCGCCAGGGCTCTTCGCTAAGGGGTACGGAGGCCAGACAACTCCTGCTGCGACGCCGTGGATTGGCGTATTCGACCCTGAAGTCAACAGTCATGCGGGCAAGGGGCTATACCTGGCCTATATCTTCAGTGCTGATCTTCAAACCGTTTCGCTGACACTTCAGCAAGGCATCACGCATTTGGAAGATCGGCTAGGCAGGGGGCGAGCCCGACAGGAACACCTTCGACGTCAAGCGTCGCGACTTCGTCGTGCGATTGCCACCCAAAGGCGTAGTGGGTGGTTTGATGAACCTGAGCTGCGCCACCATGCAGATCGACCGAAGGCGTATGAAGCGGCGAGTGTGATTTCTCGCCGTTACGACACGTATCACCTCCCGAATGAGGACACCATCCAGGAAGATCTTGCGTATGCGTCAAGGTTGCTCAAGCGTGTGGATATCGCCGATCGTTTGTGGCAATTCGAGGATGGCCCCAGTTTTGCTGATGTGAACTACGCTCCAGATGGTCATCGGGTGCGCGAAGATGATCCACTTTTCGGGTTTCATCCAAAGGACAGCTCTGACTACGTTGCCAACATCGCTGCTCATCAGCAAGTGAAGAAGCGCCATCACGAGTCGCTTATTGATTCCTTTGGTCGTCACATTGTGTCGCGAGGTTACATACCGACTACAAGGTTGATGCATCCTAAGGATATTGTGCTTCATCGCGAGAATGATGACGCGACGCTCGGAGATGAATGGCTAGTCGAGGCTAAGGTAGTTCGTGGTGGGAATCCTACAGAGGCTGTTCGGCAAGCCGTGGGCCAACTCTACGAATACAGTTACTTCCTTTACCGTCAAAAGAAGCGTGCCGAGCCGCACCTTTTGGGTCTCTTCACCGAAAATGTTGGCGTCTACTCGGAATATTTGGAAAATCGTGGAATTGGCTCAATCTGGAGAGACGGTGATGGTTGGGGTGGATCTTCGTTGGCCACCGATTGGGGAATGATCGGATAACGTCCACTCGTTAAATAACCGTCGGCGAAGTGGCCGGCGAGCACGGCTGGGGCGCACTGAAGTTTTTGCACAGTGCGCCCCGAATTTGCTGGAACTATCACCCGAACCGTCTCTCAAACCAAAAATTCGCGAGACGGTAGTAGCTTTGCCGTCTGGTCAGGTATTACTGTGATTGAAATCTCGGAGCGTCCGCTTGTTAATCCATGCGTCATCCTGAGAGGTGCTCCATCACGGCAGTGGTTGCGATATTCATCATTTTACGTGACCGCACGGTGCCAACCCATTTGGCTTTTTGAAAGTCGGTCTCGGAGGCCGCTAGAATTTTTCCCACTGTGTCGAATCCAAGCTCTTTGAGCTTTTCACGAGCGAAAGTAGTCATGTCCAACTTGTCCACGCTTTGACCGAGTTGTGACTTGATGAATTCTTGCCGCTCCTCATCCATCTTTTCGACGTCGAGCTTTGAGATACTCTCATAGAGTTCGTGGTTAGCTCCGAATTCCACCATGCGCTTTATCGAAATAGACCCTCTCAGCCAATTTGTCGAGGTGACTGGGTCGGCTTCTGGGCCGGTTCGCGTTCCGATATTCAGCATATATCGGTTTCCGGTTATACCGCGAGTTGCGACCAGTCCGCTCCCGGCTTCGTGCAGAATTCCGCTGTAACAAAGAAGACGCAGGGCTTCTTTCACCGCAGCCGGGGCATCACGGTGGATCCACAAATATATGCGCTTATCCTGATTTTTTGTTTGCCGCTGCTTCCCGCGTAGCATTGGAATGACATCTTGCTGAAGGAATTCACGCCCCCAATCGATCACAGCGCGGTGGCCGATGTAGCGGTCGCCTAGAGCCGAATGTTCGCTCCAGATGGTGTCGCGATAATATTCCCTCATGACACGCTGAGCGTTACTCGTATTTAGCGGTGACGCGGACGATACCGTCTTGAGTAGAGTTCGCGGGTTTCCGCTAGCAGCAAAGGCGAGAGCGTCAAAGACCGCTCCGTTGCGGTTTATCGATTTTTCTAGCTCCGGGTCTTGCCGAATTACGATTTCTCGCATGGAACTGAGGTAACTTGGATCCATGATATTACGGTTGACATTGATGAGTTCCGCGTCGTGACTCATTTGAAATGAGTCGCCAAAGTAGGTGACACCCGGGTATACCGCAGCCTTGACGGAAATGTGTGGGCTTCGCAGGTCGCGCATTACTGTGAAGAACTGTCGTTGTTGCTCAGGGATGAATACATGGGCTGCTTCATCGATGAGCAAAATGATTCTACGAACACCTGTTTGGTCACATAGGTCTTCGACTGCATCTTTAATCATTTCCGGGTCAATCCCGGAGTCTGCCTCTGTCGGCGATGAGTCGTTCTTCCAGGCGTCCTCCAGGCTATTCCACAAGGTCTCAAGCCTGGACGCAGTAGCTTCATCACTCTCTCCATTGGAGAGAGTCGCGAAGACGCTGCTCTGGCTCTGTAGTACGCCCTTCCTTCGCGCCTCGCGAATGATCTTATTGCAAATCTTGGCAAGCATCCAATGCTTGAATCGCTCTGAGTCTGAAGTTTGAAGAAGCCCGGCTTTATTGAACGTGACGTAAACGGCGAGCACCTTGGAATTCGCGAATTGCTCGTCCGATTCCTTCTGGGCTACTTTCAGGAGGAATGATTTCCCGACGCCTCGCGCACCTTGCAGGATGACTGTTTTTTTGCCTTTTAGGACATTTATTGTCTGGCGGTCAAAATCTGTCTCGACGAAATATTTACCGACATCCTCCAGTGTGAGGTCTTCCGTCCGGAAGTGCAGTTCGTTGGTGCTCACGAGTGCTTCTCCTCCAGTGGAAGGTCGAGCAATTGCCTGACGGATACTAGATGGGAAAAATGGTCCTCAAGGGAACCTTCGACAGTCGCTCTATGGGTCTGAGGAAGGTCTTTATAGTACCTGACCATGAGGCAGTGGATTATTGCTGTGAGGGTAGAGTCTGCGACCGACAGCCATTCCTTGGCAATGTCCTCGCGGTAAGAGATCTCGGTTGGTAGCAATTGAGAAGTTGAGACGTTTCCGTGGATATACTCGGAACATCTTCTATATGCCTGTTTCAGGCTGGCGAGCATCGCCGCACGTTCATCTATTGCTTCCGGGCAAAACTCTTTTAGAAATTCAGGGGAATATAGCCCCTCCTCGGGAGATGTGATCAACTTCCAGCTAATGTCGAGCTCTCCGCTGACCCACTGGCGTCGTCTGAATTCGAGGGAGCTTAGGTAGGTCGCGCCGACCATGACCTCAAGGAAGGATCTCAGGCTAGAGAAAGCTTGACGGTAAAGGCCACTCATTGCGGCATAGAAGGCAAGTCCGAAGTCGCGATGTGCCGATTGGAGCTGTTGGGCTTCTGGTTGCAACTCCAAAGCTCCTAGCCAGGCGGCGAGGTCGGCCTCAAGGTGTAGGACCCGGTTTATTTCAGACTCGTTCGGTCTCGTTGCTTGCTCAATGTGATCTCTGCATGATTGATGAAGCTTGAGCATCGTTATCTCAACGCTCGAAGCGTTTTCGGCACCCTGCTGCAGCATCCTAAGATAATAGCATTGTGGTCAGTTTCTGTCCTTGTTTAAGTCCCTTTGGTTGTGTGCGGCTCCAAACCCGCTGGAGTTCGTACTTTGAGATGTTATGTACGAGACTCCTGTGCGTGCTCTGGAGCCCCCTTCGGGTTTTGACGATGCACTCAGCAGCCACGTATGCCTGACAGGCTGGCGTCTACTTTCGAATCTACAGTTGTCGCCGGTCCTCGCGGCTGAAGGGCTAAACCCCGCCGCCTACCCCGCCCCGTGGCACTCCCGGTAAGCCTTCGTCGAGCCGCACCAGCAGGCCGCGTTGCGGGGCGGTGGCCAGGGGGTGGCTCGGCCTCGGGCGGCCAGGGTGGTGGCGTAGAGGGGGAGCAGGGGGAGGTGGGTGGGGGAGGACTGTTCCGAGGCTGCGAAGGCTTCGTACGAGGGGACCGTGGCCGTGACGATGCCCAGGTTGGGGGTGCCCGTGGCGGCGAGGTCGCGGAGGGCGGATTCGACCTGGGTCAGGTGGGCCTCGTGCGAGGGGTACTCGGCGGCCAGGGAGGGGTACGCCGCCAGGAGTTCGGTCAGTTCTCCGGCCGGCCAGTGCAGGAGCGCCACCGGGAACGGGCGGGACAGGGCGGTGCGGTAGGAGCCCAGTTCGGCGCGGAGGCGGGTGATCTCGGCCTGGAGTTCGTCCGGGTTGTCGGAGCCCAGGGCCCAGAGGCGCTTCGGGTCGTGGAGCTCGTCCAGGGGGACGGTGGCCGGGTTGACGCGGTCGGCCAGGGCGTCCCAGGTGTCATGGTCCAGGCCCAGCAGGCGGCGGACGCGGTGGCGGCCGATCAGGAGGGACTGGGTGGCGTACGGGACCTCCTCGTCCGGGGCGAGGAGGAGTTCCAGGGCCGTGGTGAACGAGTCGTGGGCCGCTTCCAGTTCGTCGTGCGACTCCAGGGTCTCCGCGACGATCTCCCACGGCGCCGGGTCCAGCGGGGCCGCGGTGCGCAGTCCGTCGATGATCGCGCGGGCCTCCGCCTCGTGGCCGTACTCCCAGAGGTTGGCGGCCTGGAGCGCCTTCACCAGGTGGGGGTGGTCGGGGGACGCGGCGAGGACGGAGTCGTAGAGGCCGGTGGCGCGGTCGCGGTCGCCGGCCAGCTCCAGGTGGGCCGCGGCCCGCAGGAGCAGGGGCTCGTGGTCCTCGGGGTACCGGTCCGCGGTGCGCAGCAGGCGCTCGGCTTCCGCGGTGTGGTCGGCAGGCAGCATGTCGGGGCGCATGGTCCACACCGTACTGCCGTACCGCGCGGGGGTGGAGGGGAAGGGGCGGGGAAGGACGGGGGCGCGGGAACGGCCCGGTGGGAGGGCGCGGGATGGTTCCTCGACGAGCCCGATCCCGGCGCCGTCTTCCCGGGCACTGTTCGCCCAGGGGCGGCACGACTCGGCGTTCGCCCGGGACTTCCGCGCCCGCTGCCTCGACGCCCAGCGCCGCCGCGACCGCCTGCCGCTGGAGCGCGCCGTACACCAGGGACAGCTTCCCGCCGGCCTCGATCCGACGGCCGAGACGGACCTGCTCGTGGGCCCGCTCCACTACCGCGTGCCGGTGACCGGTGAGCCGGTCGGCCCGGCCTGCACCGACGGGCTCGTCGACGCGTTCCTCCGCCGGTACGGGCTGACCCCGCCGGACGCTGGTACGGCTGCGGACTGAACGCGCCGGGAGCCGGGCATCGGCGTCATCGTCAGCGTCCGCCCGGCTCTGTCGTTCTTCTGTACGATCCGGCGCCCGCGGCCCATCGTGTATAACGAAGGGGAAGTGAGGGACGGAACGGAAAGCGGAGGAGGCCGGGCCATGGTCCGCAGTGCGCTGCGCCTGCTGCGTCCCGCCGTGCTCCTGGTCTTCCTCCTCGCCGAGTTCCTGCTCCTTGACGCGAGCAGCCTCTCCGCCGCCGTCGCGCTCGCCGCGACCGCCACCGCCGCCGCGGGCTCCGCCCTCGTCGTCTGCGCCGTGATCACCGCGCGCTCCGTGCCCGTCCACCCTCCGCACCGGGTACGGACGGCCATCCGCGACCGCGAGCAGCGCACCGCCTTCCTGCCCCAGCGCGATCCCGACGCCTCCGGTCGCACCAGGCCCCGAGCCCCCGGTCGGCCGCTGCCGACGGCCTTCGCGTAGGGGCGAGCCCCACCACCGGACCACTCCCGGGCGCTCCGCGCCGGTCGTCATGCCCCGCTGCCTCCACGCCGAGCCGCAGCGCCATTCGTCCGGCACGACGAGACCCCCGGAGGGCTCACCTTGTCCGCGTTCATGTCCGTATTCGCCCACCTGGTCGGGCAGCTAGCCGATCTGCTCCAGCCGCTCTTCCACACGGGCGCCGCCGCCGCGGCGATCATCCTGTTCACCGCGTGCGTACGGCTCGCGATCCACCCCCTGTCGCGGGCCGCCGCCCGGGGGCAGAAGGCGCGTACGAAGCTGGCGCCGCAGATCGCCGAGTTGCGCGAGAAGCACGGCAAGAACCCCGAGCGCATGCAGAAGGCGCTCATGGAACTGCACACCAAGGAGAAGGTCTCGCCGCTCTCCGGCTGTCTGCCGAGCCTGGCGCAGATGCCCGCGTTCTTCCTGATGTACCACCTCTTCTCCAGCCGTGAGATCGGCGGCGAGGCCAATGAACTCCTCGGCCACTCCCTCTTCGCCGCGCCCCTCGGCGACCGCTGGACGCACGCGCTCGCCGACGGTGGTGTCCTCGGCGGCGCCGGACTCGTCTACCTGGGGCTCTTCGCGATCGTCGCCGGTGTCGCCACCTTCAACTACCGGCGTACGAAGATCCAGATGGCGAACGCGCCCGCGATGCCGGCGGGCCCGGACGGAGCGCAGGTTCCCGGAGCCGGCGCGATGTCCGCGATGACGAAGATGATGCCGCTGATGTCCTTCGCGACGCTCTTCACCGTCGCCGTCGTACCGCTGGCCGCCGCGCTGTACGTGGTGACCAGTACGACCTGGACAGCGGCCGAGCGGTACTTCCTCTACCGGGACGCGCCGGTCGCGGGCGCCCTCGCCCCCGGCACGGCGATGTGAGGGGGGCGGCCAGGCGTCCACGGAGTGATCGGGGTCTTGCCCCGGCTTCCGCGTAATGATCGGATGTATCGCAGATCCGGCCGACCAGAGGGAGACCAGGGACCATGAAGCTGCTGCGTGTCGGTACGCCGGGGGCCGAGCGCCCGGCGCTGCTCGACGAGGACGGGACGACCCTCCGGGACCTGTCCGGTCTTGTCCAGGACATCGACGGGGCGCTCCTCGCCGACGAGGCCGCGCTGGAAGGGATCCGGCGGGCCGCAGCCGCCGGCGAGCTGCCCGTGCTCGACGGCGCCGGGACGCGCGTCGGACCGCCGCTGGGGCGGATCGGCAAGATCGTGTGCATCGGGCTGAACTACCACGACCACGCCGCCGAGACCGGCGCCGAGATCCCCGCGGAACCGATCATCTTCTTCAAGGCACCGGACACAGTGATCGGACCTGACGACACGGTTCTTGTGCCCCGGGGCAGTCTGAAGACCGACTGGGAGGTCGAACTCGCCGTCGTCATCGGGCGCACCGCGCGCTATCTGGACTCGGCGGAGGACGGGCTCGCGCACGTCGGCGGGTACGCCGTCGCGCACGACGTGTCCGAGCGCGCGTTCCAGATCGAGCGCGGCGGTACATGGGACAAGGGCAAGAACTGCGAGACGTTCAACCCGCTCGGGCCCTGGCTGGTGACCTCCGACGAGGTGGCGGACCCGCAGACGCTGGGGCTCAGGCTCTGGGTCAACGGGGAGCTGAAGCAGGACGGGACGACCGCCGAGCAGATCTTCGGCGTGGGGGAGGTCGTACGGTACGTCAGCCAGTTCATGACCCTGTATCCCGGCGACGTGATCAACACCGGGACGCCGGCGGGTGTGGCGATGGGCCGGCCGGAGCCGAAGCCGTATCTGCGGGCCGGTGACGTGGTGGAGCTGGAGATCGACGGGCTGGGGCGGCAGCGGCAGGAGCTCAAGGACGCCTGACCGGGGACGGGGTGAGGGTGGGGGCGCGGGCTGGGGACGGGGCTGGGGCCTGAGGGCTGGGGGCGGGAGTCTTGATTCGGGGGCCGGTCCCGCAACCCCGGCCCCGCGCCCGGTCCCGCACCCTGGCCCCGGCCCGGTCCCGCACCCTGGCCCCGGCCCGGTCCCGTACCCAGGCCCCGCGCCCCGGCCCGGTCCCGCGCCCCGGCCCCTGCGCCGTACCCCTGCCCCGCGCCCCGGCCCCGTACCCGTACCGGCGCCGCCTCAGCCGCGCAGCTTCTCCAGCGCCTCCACCACCAGCGCGTGGTCTTCGACCTGGGGCAGGCCCGAGACCGTCACCGTGCCGATGACGCCCGCGCCCTCCACCGCGATCGGGAACGAGCCGCCGTGCGCCGCGTACCGGTCCGGGTCCAGGCGCGAGGACTCCTCGAACGTGGTGCCCTTGGCGCGGAAGCGGGCGCCGACCAGGAGCGAGGCGGCCCCGTACCGCTCCACGACCCGGCGCTTGCGGTCGATCCACGCGGCGTTGTCCGCCGTCGAGCCCGGCAGGGCGCAGTGGAAGAGCTGCTGCGCGCCCCGCCGGATGTCGATCGCCACCGGCGCGCTCCGGGCGCGCGCCAGCTCGACCAGCAGGGTGCCGAGCGTCCAGGCGTCCTCGTGGGTGAAGTGAGGGAGCGTCAGGCGGGCTTGCTGGTCCTCCAGTTCGGCGACCGAGGGTGAGAGGGCGTGCGCGGGGGTGTTCATGCGTGCGGGGCCTCCAGAGTGATGGCGGTGCCCTCGTGCGCCGAACGCACCGCCGCTTCCAGGACATCGAGCGTCGCCGCCGCCTCGTACGCCGACACCGGCGGCGGTGTGCCGTCGCGCAGCGCGGCGGCGATCGCCGCGTAGTACGCCGGGTAGTCGCCCGGTTCGGTCTCCACCGGGTGGCCGCCGCCGGTCAGCGGCGAATCGCCCGCGCCGAGCCGGCCCCACAGCGACTCCGGCTCCAGGCCCCAGCCCGCCGCCCGGCCCCCGCCCGGCCGCCGGCCGTCGCGCAGATCGGCCTCCTGCGGGTCGAGGCCGTACTTCACATAGCCCGCCTTCGAGCCCAGCACCCGGTAGCGCGGGCCGAGTTGGGCCGTGGTGGCGCTGGCGTACAGATGCGAGCGGACGCCGTTCGCGTGCGTGAGCGCGATGAACGTGTCGTCGTCCGTCTCGGCGCCAGGACGCCGTACGTCCGCCTCCGCGTAGACCCGTACCGCCGGGCCGAAGAGCACCAGCGCCTGGTCGACCACATGGCTGCCCAGGTCGTACAGCAGCCCGCCGATCTCCTCCGGTGCGCCCGACTCGCGCCAGCCGCCCTTGAGCTGGGGGCGCCACCGCTCGAAGCGGGACTCGAAGCGCTGTACGTCGCCGAGCCGGCCGGTGCCGAGGAGGCGGGTGAGGGTGAGGAAGTCGTTGTCCCAGCGGCGGTTCTGGAAGACGGAGAGCAGCAGCCCGCGCTCCTCGGCCAGCGCCGCCAGTCCGCGCGCCTCGGCGGCGGTGCCCGCGAGCGGCTTGTCCACGACGACGGGGAGACCGGCCGTGAGCGCGGCCGTCGCGATCGGGACATGGGTGCGGTTCGGGGAGGCGATGACGATCAGGTCCAGCTCGTCCGCCCGCTGCCACAGCTCTTCCGGCGTCGCCGCGAACCGCACGTCCGGGAACTCGGCGCGTGCCTGTGCCCGGCGCTCCTGGGCGGCGGTGACGACCGTGTCGAGGACGAGTCCTTCGGTGGCGGCGATCAGCGGGGCGTGGAAGACGGAGCCCGCGAGGCCGTAGCCCACGAGCCCGACGCGGGGAGGGGTGCCGGTACCAGTCATGCATCCACTTAAGCAACGGTGTTTCCAAAGTGCAAGACCGGTGGACAATAGCGGTGTGAGCAGAGGAACGACGGGGACCGGCGCGGGCAAGGGCGGCGAGACAGGTACGGGCACGGAACAGGTAAGGGAACGGGCGGGGACAGGAACGGAAACGGAAGAGGTGCGGGTATGAGCGCGAGGGCGGGCGCGGGCGGCTCCGGGGCGAATCTGCCGGTGCTGCGCGGGTACAACGCCGCGCTCGTGCTCGACCTGCTCCGTACGGCGGGCGCGGGCGGCATCAGCCGGCTGGAGCTGGCCGAGCGCACCGGGCTCACCCCGCAGGCGGTCAGCAAGATCACGGCCAGGCTCCGTACGGAGGGCCTCGCGGCCGAGGCCGGGCGCCGCGCCTCCACGGGCGGCAAGCCCAGGACCGTACTGCGGCTGGTGCCCTCGGCCGCGTACGCCGTGGGGCTGCATCTCGACCGGGACGAGCTGACGGCGGTGCTGGTGGACCTGGCGGGCGCGCCCGTCGCCGTACGGAAGGTCCCGTTCGACCTGGGCGCGGGCGCGGAACGGGTCGTCGCGACGGCGGCGGCGCAGATCGAGGCGGTACGCGCCGACGCGGTACGGGCGGGTGCGGTACGGGCCGACACGGTGGGGGCGGGTGCGGTACGGGTCGACGCGGTACGGGCGGACGCGTGCGCGGCCGACGTGGGCGGATCCGGTGCGGGCGGATCCGGGGGCGACGGGCAGCCGGAACCGCTGGGCGTCGGGGTCGCGATGCCGGGGCCGCTCGACCACCTGACCGGCGTGCCCGGCCGCGTCACCGGCTTCCCGCGCTGGGAGGGGTTCCCGCTGCGCGACGCCCTCGCCGACCGGCTCGGGCTGCCCGTCGTCCTCGACAAGGACACCAACGCCGCCGCGCTCGGACTCGCCCTGCGCGGGCCGGGGGGTGCCGGGGGTGCCGGAGGCGTCGGAGGAGTCACGGGCGCCGCCGGCGGCGGAAACTCGTTCGCGTATCTCCATCTCGGTACGGGGCTGGGCTCGGGGCTCGTACTCGACGGCGTACTGCACCGGGGCGCGCGCACCGGCGCGGGCGAGTTCGGGCACCAGGTCATCCAACTCGACGGGCCCCGCTGCGACTGCGGCAACCGGGGCTGCGTCGAAGTGCTCTGCCTGGCCGCCGTCGCGCGCGGCGACCTGGCGGAGGCGGCGCGGATCCTCGGCGCGGGCGCGGCGAACCTGGTCGCGCTCCTCGACATCGACCGCGTCCTGCTCGGCGGCCGGACGATCGCCGCGCACGAGGAGTGTTTCGTACGAGGCGTACGCGCCGAGATCGCCCGGCGCGCAGGGGGCGCGGGGGTCCTGGTGGAGTCGGCCGGGGGAGGCGCGCACGCGGTCGCGGAGGGCGCGGCGCAGTTGGTGCTCGCGCCGGTGTTCGGCCGCAGGCGGGGGGCGGGTACCGGGGTGGCCGGGGTGTGGCGGGGGTGAGGTGGGCCTCGGTGACCGGGCGGGATCGGTGACCGGCGGGATCGGTGGTCGGGGCGGGAGCGGTGGGCCAATGAGGTGCGCTTGTGCGACTTTCTGACTTTCCTGGGGTGTGGCGGGCCTCGCGGAACGGGGGCCCATGGCAGCGTCGGGCGCTCCGACCGCCCAGCGACCAGCGAAGGCCGTGTCTGCCATGCGTCCCGTGCGACCGCTCCCTCTCCTCGCCGCCGCGGCCACCGTGGTCGCCGTGGTCGTCGCCCTCGTCACGGCGTTCGTCACGCTCCCCCTGGCCCCGACGGCCGCCGACGGGCCCGGGCGGAGCTGCGGCAGGGTGGCCGATCCCGAGTTCCCGATCACGACCGAGCTGCGCGGCGGCCCCGGTGCGTACCGGGCCGGCGGCGCCGCCGGGGAATGGTCGCTCGACCTGACCAACACCACCGGCGCCGAGTGCCGGAACCTCCACCCCGTCGTGGTCCTCTACGACCGTGACCGGGCGCTCGACGTCGCGCATGTGAAGCTGGAGATGGCCGACGACCAGGGGCGGATGCGCGCCCTGCCGCTGGAGCGGACCGACCTGGACGAGATCGTCGGTGTACCGGACGACAGGGCGCCCGGCTTCACCGTGGAGCCGCACCGGACCGTCACCGTCCGGATCCGGCTGGCCTTCACGGCGACGGCCCGCCCGAACGAGATCTCGGCCACCGCCGCGACGGTGCAGCGCCGGGGGGACGGTGGCGACTGGGTCGGCGCGTCCAACACCTACCGCTTCGCCGTCGCCGCCCCCGGCGACCGGGGACGGGACGCCGCCCGCGGCGCCGCCTCCGCGTCCCCGGTCTCCGTCTCCACCCCGGCGGCGAACGGGACTTCGGGCGGTACGTCGGCCGGTACGGCGAGCGGCGTTCCGGCCGGTACGGAGGCGGGCGCGCCGACCGGTGACAGCGCGCCGGTGCCACGCCCCGAGGGCGCCACCGCCGGAGCCGGAACCGCCGCCACCGCAGCGAACCGGGCCGCCGCAGCGACCGGAGCCACCGCACCCCGCGGCGACCTCGTCGGCCGTGTCGTCGCCGCCCTGGCCCTGCTCGCCGCCGCCGCCGTCCTCGCCCTCGGCGTCCGCCGCCTGCGCGACCACCGGACCTGACCGCCTGGACGTCCTCGACCGCCCTGACCGCACTGACGGCCTTGACCGCCCCGGCCGCCTCCGACCTGCGAAGGCCCAGCCCCGTACCGTCCCCGGAGCGCCCTGGTTAGGCTGGGATGCGTCGACGGCACGTATCCGGCCATCCGGCCCACAGATATTCGGCCCCGCAGAGCGGAGAACAGTCCAGTGGCAGAGCGCAAGCCGATCGAGTCCTGGCTCACCGACATGGATGGCGTCCTCATCCACGAGGGCGTTCCGATCCCCGGCGCCGCCGAGTTCATCAAGCGGCTGCGGGACTCGGGCAGGCCGTTCCTCGTCCTCACCAACAACTCGATCTACACCCCGCGCGACCTCCAGGCCCGGCTCGCCCGGATGGGGCTCGACGTGCCGGTGGAGAACATCTGGACGTCGGCGCTCGCCACCGCCAAGTTCCTGGAGGACCAGCGGCCCGGCGGTACGGCGTACGTCATCGGTGAGGCCGGACTCACCACCGCGCTGCACGACATCGGCTACATCCTCACCGACCACGAGCCGGACTACGTCGTCCTCGGCGAGACCCGTACGTACAGCTTCGAGGCCCTGACCAGGGCGATCCGGCTGATCAACGGCGGCGCCCGGTTCATCTGCACCAACCCCGACGAGACCGGCCCGTCGACCGAGGGCCCGCTCCCCGCCACCGGCGCCGTCGCCGCGCTGATCACCAAGGCCACCGGCAAGGACCCGTACTTCGCGGGCAAGCCGAACCCGCTGATGATGCGGACCGGGCTCAACGCCATCGGCGCGCACTCCGAGACCAGCGCGATGATCGGCGACCGGATGGACACCGACGTCCTGGCCGGTCTGGAGGCGGGGATGGAGACCTTCCTCGTGCTGACCGGGGTGACCACTCCGGCGGACGTCGACCGCTACCCGTTCCGCCCCTCGACGGTCGTTGACTCGATCGCCGATCTCGTCGATCGCGTCTGAGCACGTCAGAGCGGTGTACGGGGTGACGACGCGCCGTTGGGGATGCGAAAACCCCGCGCACGGGTGAGCCTGGGCAGCACCAGGAGGTTCACGATGCGTACTGCTCTGCTCGCTCTCCGTGCCACGGGTGTGGTCACCGTCCTGGTGACCGCACCCGTTCTCGGCACCGCCACCACCGCCCAGGCCCATGACGCCGTCCGGGTCACCGTCATCCCGTCCACCGCCGCCCCCGGCGACCAGGTGGAGATCCGCGCCGAGGGATGCAGGAGCCGCGAGGCCGTGGCCGTGTCCCGGGTCTTCGCCAACGACGCGAAGCTGATCCCCAGCGCCTTCGGGGAGGACTGGAACCGGGACCAGGCCGAGGCGGCCAGGAACCCGGAGAAGCCCGTGCCGCTCACCGGCCACGCGCGGGTGAAGGCGTCCGTCACCGGGGGGCGGTACGAGATCGACATCAGGTGCGACGGTCACAGCCACGCCGGCTCGGGCAGCTTCGACGTCGTCGGCAAGGGCCGCCCCGACCCGCCCAGGCACGACCGTCCCGACCACGACCGCCCCGACCACGACCGCCCCGACCACGACCGCCCCGACCACGACCGTCCCGACCAGGGCCGTGGGGACCACGACCGCTGGGACAACGACCGCCGGGACAACGACCGCCGGGGCGACGGCCGCTGGGACCACGAGCGGCCCGGCCACCACCGGGACCCCTGGAGCCCGGTCAGGGCGGGCGGCGGCGGTACGGCACAACTCGCCGCGGAATCCCGGCCCGCGGGCCGGGCGGAGGAGCACAAGTCCGCAGGAACGGCCGGCCCCGGCACCCCGCACGCGGTGATCGGCCTGGTTCTGGCCGGGGTCGCGGCGGTCGCCGTGGCCTTCAGGAGCGTACGCAGGCAGCGTACGGCGGCAGGGCGGGACACGGACTGACATGTTCTCAGCGCACCGTTTGTCAGAGCGACGTCTCATAGGGCACTGCTCCCCCGGGCACTGTTCGCCAGGGCACTGTTCCGTGGACCACTGCTCGTGGGGGCGCCGCTGGCACCGCGGCCACTACGGGTACTACGGGTCGGGCCGGCTGCTGACCGGCGTGGCCTGGGCCGTCCTGCTGCTCAGCCTGTGGATCTGGGGGCGGGACGGTCAGGTACCCGGCGCCGTCTCGGCCCCCACCACCGGCGACGTGGCCGCGGTCGGCCGCCCGCTGGGCGCGCCGCTGCCGCCGTCCCGTACCCCGCTGCCCGCCACGGCAGGGGCGGGCACCCCGCAGCGGATCGAGATCCCGTCCCTCGGTATCGAGGCGCCCGTCGTCGCCCGCGGCCTCGACGCCGCCGGGGCGGTCGACCCGCCGCCGTACACGACGCCGGACACGGTCGGCTGGTACGGCGGCGGCGCCCGGCCGGGTGCGGAGGGGGCGGCGATCCTCGTCGGCCACGTCGACACCAAGACAGAACCGGCCGTCTTCTACGGGCTCAGCTCGGCCAAGCCGGGCGGGAAGGTCCGCGTCACCCGGGCCGACGGAAAGATCGCCGAGTTCACCATCGACGACGTCCAGGTCGTCGACCGGGACCGGTTCGACGCGAAGAAGGTCTACGGCGCCCACGAGAAGTCCCGCGCCGAGCTGCGCCTCATCACCTGCGGCGGCACCTTCGACCGCGCGGCACAGGCCTATACGGCGAACGTGGTGGTCTCCGCCTATCTGACCGGGGTGAGCTGACCGGGATGAGCCGACAGGGGGCGTACGGCGGTGTGCGCCACCGGCGTAACGCGCCGGCGCCGGGACCCGGTATGCCAGGATTGGCGGCCCCGGACGAGGAACCGGGGAGGGGGCCCGCGAAGCGGCGATCACCGGGGCAGCGCACCAAGGGGGAGTGGATGTACGGCAGTTATTCCCGTCGCGGACACCGGGGCACGGGGGGCGTCCGGACGGGACCGGAATCCCGTACGGGGCCGGTGGCCCGGACGGGGCCGGTGGCCCGTACGGGGCCGGTGACCCGGAAGGGCGGAGCGGCTGTCGCGGTCGCCGTCGCGGGGGTGACGGCGCTGCTGCTGGCGGGCTGCACGTCCGGCGGCGGTGGCGACGGCGACACGAAGGGGCCGCCGGTGAGCCAGCGCCCCAAGGCGGAGGACCCCTACTGGGTCAACCCCGACGGCGGTGCGGCCCGCCAGGCGGCCGCGTACACGGAGAAGGGCGACAGCCAGAGCGCGGCCCTGATCAGGAAGATCGCGGAGCAGCCGGCCGCCGAGTGGATCGTCCCGGACAACGCGGAGGCGCAGACCAAGGGGTTCACAGAAGCGGCGGCGAAGGCCGACCGGGAAGCCCTGCTCGTCCTCTACAACATCCCGCACCGCGACTGCGGCCAGTTCTCCAAGGGCGGCGCCGCGGACGGCGACTCCTACCGGACCTGGGTCGACCAGGTCGCGCGGGGCATCGGGGACCGCGGGGCGACGGTGATCCTGGAGCCCGACGCCGTACTGCACCTGGTGGACGGCTGCACGCCGGAGGAGTTCCACGAGGAGCGGTACCACCTGCTCAAGGGCGCGATCGAACGGCTCAAGCAGCAGCCCGCCACGACCGTCTACCTGGACGCGGGCAACGCGGGCTGGCAGAGCCCCGACGCGCTCTTCGAACCGCTCCAGTGGGCGGGCATCGGCGCCGCCGACGGCTTCTCGGTCAATGTGTCCAACTTCTACGCGACCGACGCGAGCGTGGACTTCGGCAAGCGGCTCTCCGCGAAGGTCGGCGGCAAGCCCTTCGTCGTCGACACCAGCCGCAACGGCAACGGCCCGTACACGGACGGCGATTCCAGCGAGAAATGGTGCAACCCCCCGGGCCGCGCCCTCGGCGAGCGGCCGACCGTCCGCACCGGTGACCCGCTGGTCAAGGCGTATCTGTGGGTCAAGCGCCCCGGGGAGTCGGACGGCGACTGCAAGGGCGGCCCCAAGGCGGGGGAGTGGTACGCGAAGTACGCCCTGGACCTGGCGCGCAACGCGAAGTAGACAGGTACGGAAGGCCCTGCCCGGCAGCGTTCCGGGCCTTCGGTACGCGGCCGCCCCGCTCCCACCCCTCCTGGAGAACCCCGGTGCACCGTCCGACCACCGACCCCGCGCCTCCCGGGTCCGCCGTACGTCCCGCACGTCCCGTGGAGCCCCGGTCGGAGCCCCCCGTGGTGACCGGCCTCGCCGCCCTCCTCGACCGGGCCCGCGGGCTCCTGGAGCGCCCCGGCCGTGCCGTCCTCGGCATCGTCGGCGCCCCGGCCGCCGGCAAGAGCACCCTGGCCGAACTGCTCGTCCGCGAACTGGGGCCGGGCGCCTGCCTGGTGCCGATGGACGGCTACCACCTGGCCAACTCCGTACTCCACGCCCTCGGCCGCCGGGACCGCAAGGGCGCCCCCGACACCTTCGACGCCGAGGGATACGTCGCCCTCCTACGCCGCCTGCGGGACGTGGCCGGTCCGGACGGCACCGGAACGGGGGCCGTCTACGCGCCCCGCTTCCACCGGGAGATCGAGGAGTCCGTCGCCGGGGAGACCGTCATCGCCCCCGAGGCCCGGCTCGTCGTCACCGAGGGCAACTACCTGCTGCTGCCGGAAGGCCCCTGGGCCGGCGTACGGCCACTGCTGGACGAGTCCTGGTACGTCGAGCCGGACGAGGCACTACGGCTGCGCCGACTGGTCGACCGGCACGTGGAGTTCGGCAAGAGCCCGGAGGAGGCCCACGCCTGGGCCCACGGCACCGACCAGCGGAACGCCACCCTCATCACGGCCACGCGCCGCCACGCCGACCTCGTCGTACACCTCCCGGACCGCTGACGCCGGGCGCGCACCACGCCCCCGCCCTGGCCACGGGAGCCGCTACTCGACCTCCACCCACACCGCCTTCGACGGCGTGCCCTCCCCGTCCGTCACGAAGAGCATGTACCACCCCGACGGCACCAGCGCGCTGTTCTTCGGCACCGTGACCTCGACGCCGTCCGCCGTCTTCTTGAAGTCCAGTGCCACCGTGCGCTGTTCGACGTCGGTGACGTGGGTGACCGCGCTCGGCCGCATCAGCTTCGCCGTCGTGACCGCGCCCGGGTCCTTCACCTTGAAGGCCGCGGAGCCGCCGCGCTTCACCGCCTTCGGCCCGTCCGTGACCTCCGGCCGGGCGTTCGCGTCCCGGTAGAGGTACGGCGGCGTGTAGATCTCGATGCGCTGCTCGAAGACGCCCGGCTTGGTGTTGGCCTTGTCCGCGTAGAGCGAGTCCGAACCGAAGATCATGACGCGGCCGTCCGGCAGCAGCAGGGAGCCGGAGTGGTAGTTGCGGCCCACCTTCGGGTCGGCCATCCGCGTGTACGTGTCGGAGGCCGGGTCGTACCTCCGTGCCTGGAGTACGTTCGAGCCGCCGCGCCCCCGGTAGTCCTCGGAGCCGCCCGTGACCAGCACGCTGTCGTCGGGGAGCAGGGACGCGCTCGGGTAGCGGGTGCCCCGCTCCAGGGTCGGGCCGTCCTTGAAGCGCGGGTCGGCCTCCTTCAGGTCGACCAGCCGGGACTTGTCGCTGGACTCCTCCGACTCGCCGACCCCGCCGCCGCCGATCACCATGAACTTCTGGTCCTGGGCGGGCGGCAGCATCACCGTCGCCGAGGTCTCCATCCGGTCCGGGTCGCTCAGTCCGGGGATCTTGTCGAACTTGTTGGTCTTCAGGTCCCAGATCCCCGGGTCACGGCCGACATCGGCGGGCCCGTACCCGGAGTTGGAGCCGCTGTAGAAGAGCTTCCCGTTGTCCATCAGGAAGACCGCGGGGTAGGTGGGGAACTTCTGGATGTCCCCGGTGTACTTCCAGGTCCGCGTCTTCGGGTCGTAGATCTCGTTCTTGCCGGGGACGAGCTGGCCGATCTCGTCGAGCCCCGAGAGCGCCAGGACCTTGCCGTCCTGGAGCGTGGTCAGCGTGGGGTACCAGCGGGCCTCGTTCATCGGGTCGACGCTGATGTACTTCTCCGCGACAGGGTCGAACTCGTACGCTTCCTTGATCCCCTGGAAGTCCTTCTTGTCGAGCGCGAGCTTCTGTCCGATGCCGTACACGTTGCGGGCATCGGAGCCCTTCATGCCGTGCACCCGGTAGTTGTCCTCGGCGCCGGTCTCGTACTTCGCGCCGGACTCGCGGGCCTCGACGTAGACACGGCCCAGACCGGGATCGTTGCGCAGATACGCGCCGGTGGTCTCGTCGAAGACCTTCGTGGCCTTCTCCACCAGGATCGGGTCCTTGGAGACGAAGGTCTTGCCGTTCTCCTTGCCGGTGAACACCGTGCCCGCGGGCAGGGTGATCGGCTTGTCCGGGTCCTCGTTGTGGACGACCATCAGGCCGCCCGCCTTGGTGACGTCGCCCTTCAGCTTCTCGTACCGCTTCGTACCGCCGGCTATGAGCAGCTTCCCGTCGGGCAACTGGGAGTGCCCGGAGCAGAACAGGTCCTTGGGGGTGGGGATCTTCTTGTACGCGTCGGTCACCGGGTCCCAGAGGATCGACTCGAACGTGCCCGCGTCGAAGTTCTTCTGGTTGTTCCCCGAGCCGGCGATCAGCAGCACCTTGCCGGTGTGCAGCAGCGAGGCGTGGATGGAGTTGATCCGGAACTTGGCCGGGACGTCCAGGAAGTCCCAATGGCCGTTCGCCGCCTTGTAGTCCGGGCGGTTGATCTTGTACTCGTGGTACTGCGCCGAGCCGAAGCGGTAGAGCGCGGGCCCGTTGAACCCGGCCACGGCGACGACGACCGCGGCGCCGATCGCGATACGCCTGGCCCGGTTCCTGCGGTGGTTCTGCCGGACGGGAATCGCGCTCATTTCTTACGTCCCCCAAGGGAAATCCGTGCTGTCTGTGCGGTGGGTTCTGCGGGTGCCGGTGCCGGTGTGGGTGTGGGTGCCGCCTGGTGCGGGATCTGCGGGAGTGGCGCCGTACGGTCGAGAGGCGCCGTACGGCCGAGCGGGGGTACGGCCTGGTGGTGCGCGTTCGCGCCTGCCGTCGCGGGCGCGGGCGCCCCCGGGCCTCCGGAACCGCGCCTGCCGCGATGTGAGCCGCGCCTGCGCCTCGCGCGCTTCTCCTGGCGCAGGGACCACCACCAGATGAAGACCGGCGCCGCCGTGATCAGCATCGCCAGTGTCGCCCACGTCAGCATCGCCGGATGGTCGTGCCCGAAGACGAACGACGCGATCATCGAACCGCCGAAGACCAGGATGAAGAAGAAGTGCACCCGGAACGTGCCGAAGAGCGTGTCCGGGCTGGACGAGTCGCCCTTCGGGGTGACCACGAAGCTGCTCTTACGGCGCAGTACGGCGTCCATCAGCGAACGGGCGTACAGCGGCGCCGACATGGCCGACATCGCCATCCCCGCCAGCCCGCCGGAGCCCTCCGGCTCGTGCGGCGAGACGTTGTGGCGGCGGTTCCAGATGTAGAGGCCGATCTGGAGGGCCGAGGCGTTCCCGTACAGCATCATCCAGATCGCCGGGTCGATCTGCACACCCGAGGCGCCCATGCCCAGGAAGAGCGCGCAGCTCAGCGCGGCCAGGATCCAGTTGAGGGCCGACATCGGGTAGAAGATGATCATCATCGTGTAGTTGAAGAGCTTGCCCGGGGGCAGCGAGGAGAAGCCCTTCCAGTACTGCTTGAGGATCGTCTCGTACGTACCGCGCGACCAGCGGAGCTGCTGGGTGAAGAAGTCCGTCCAGGCGGACGGGCCCTCGCCCACGGCCAGCACGTCGGGCGTGTAGACGGAGCGCCACTTGTTGCCCGACTCGGGGTTGCGGTGGCGGTGCATCTCGAAGCCGGTCGCCATGTCCTCCGTGATGGAGTCGTACAGCCCGCCGATCTGCTTGAGCGCCCTGATCCGGACGGCGTTGCTCGTACCGACGAACATGGGGGCGCCGTAGCGGTTGCCCGCGCGCTGGATCAGCGCGTGGAAGAGGAACTGCTGCGACTCGGCGGCCTTCGTGACGAACGAGTCGTAGTTTCCGTACACCTGCGGGCCGATGACGAAGCCCACGTCCGGGTCGCGGAAGTAACCGAGCATCCGCTCCAGGTAGTTGGGCATCGGTACGTGATCGGTGTCGACGGAGGCGAAGTAGTCGTAGTCGTCGCCGTGCGCGTCCAGCCAGGCGTTGTAGTTGCCGTGCTTCGTCTTGGCGCGGTGCGCGCCCTTGGGCTGGTTCCACTTCGCGATGCCCTTGCGGGAGAAGTGGCGCACGCCGAGCCGGGCACAGACCTCCTTGACCGCCGGGTCGTCGCCCTCGTCGAGCAGCCAGACGTGCATCACGCCGCGGTGCCGGATCCGGACCGCGGCCTCCAGGGTCTTCGTCACCATCTCCAGGGGCTCCTTGCCCGGCACGAAGGAGGTGAGGAAGGCCACGCGCGTACCGCCCTCGGGCACGACGGGTATCGGGTCGCGCGCCACCAGCGTCGCGTGCGCGTTCGAGAGGACATTCATCGTGCGGAACAGCTCGATCAGTCCGATCGAGACCAGCATCACGATGTCGAGAACGAGAAGCGTGTCGTTCTTCAGGTTGGGGTCGCGCTCGGTCCAGTGCTGTGGCTGCATCAGCCAGACGAAGAGGCCGAGCGAGAGCAGCGGCGCCGCGCCGAGCAGCAGGGCGGCCCGGATGCGGTGCGTCTCCTGGGAGAGCAGCGAGCGGTACTGCACCGTGTACGGTTTGTCCGCGTCGGGCCTGGTCAGCGGCCCGGCGAGGCGGCTGTAGTGCTCGTAGTCGTACTTCGGCAGGACGTTCCTCGCCGGCCGGGACCGCTGCTGTCCGGCCCTTCTGAGGTGCGAGGGTATGCGGAGCTGGGTGGTCCGGGACGCGTCGGTCTCCTGCCGGTCACCGGCCGGGCCGTCTGGCGTCGACGTCATGAGTCATCCCCCCCCGCACGCACACGTACTGCGTGATGGATCGAGTTTTCGTCCGGATGCCCGGATGTTCTGTCCGGAGTGGCCCCTGGCCGTCGCTCCGGGCGTGTGCCTCGCGGCCCGTGTCTCCTTCTGTCCGGAAACACGGCCGACCCGGTTGCGTGATGTCGCCGGCGGCACCGCGCAAGCCGTGTCCGTGTCCGCACGGGCCCCCGCCCCGCCGCATCGCCGTCGCGGGAACTGTCCGGCGCGCCGCACACAACTGTGCGGATCACGTGTTCCTTTGATGGCGATGAGTTGAGGATAGGTTGTCCGACCATCGTCCGGATCGCAAGGGAGAGAAGAGCTGATAGCTGCTCATCCAGGCGATTTGTGTGCTCGGTGTGATGGATGCGATGGCGAGCAGCCGCCAGGATTGGCGGGTTTCCGTGAGTCGTCGGCCGGCGTGGGAATGAGTGAAGCCCCCTCACTTGGAGTGAGGGGGCTTCACTGTGCGTGCGCCGCCAGGGACTCGAACCCCGGACCCGCTGATTAAGAGTCAGCTGCTCTAACCAACTGAGCTAGCGGCGCCTGCTGACCTGGAGAACTCTACCGGACGGGAAGGAGTGGCTCCGACCATTTGATGGCTGTTGCGGCCTGTCGGATTGTCTTTTCTTACCTTCGATCCGTCAAAATGCGATTTGTCCAGACAGTTAACACTCTGACGCCCGTGCGGCGGGGCTGAAACATCTGGAAAGAAGAGTTCGCGGCACTCGCGGCGTTCACGGGTGCTCGCGGCGTCCGAAGTGTCTGAAGAGTCTGAAGAATCTGAAGTGTCCGACGGGATTTCTTGATGAGGATGAGTGTGGAGGGGATCGCATGACCGTTCCGGTCTTCGAGGAGTACGAACCCGCTCTCGACTGTCCCTGCGCCGGGTGCGCCGAGCGGCGGCGTGATCTGGCCAAAGGTCTGCCCGTACGGTCCGGCGGCCACCCGGCGGCGCACGGCGCCCGGCGGGCGCTGGTCCTGATGACCGCCGCCGGGGTCGCGCTCGGCGTGGCGGGGGCGGAGCCGGCGCGCGCCGCGGGCGCGGCGGCCCGGACGGCCTTCGACCCCGGCCCGGAGACCCCGCAGGGAAGCAGCGGGCCCCTCCACGGACGGCCCCTGCCGGGCCCCGGCGCGGACCGGCCGACGGCGGAGCCCCGTATGTCCACCCGCGCCGCGATCATCAACCGCGCCAAGCTGTGGGTGAACGCGAAGGTGCCGTACAGCATGGAGAAGTACTGGTCGGACGGGTACCGCCAGGACTGCTCCGGCTATGTGTCGATGGCCTGGAACCTCGCGGGCAACGAATGGACGGGCAGCCTCGCGGAGTTCGGCGTACGGATCGAGCGCGAGGAGCTGCAACCCGGCGACATGCTCCTCTTCCACAACCCGGCCGACCCGAACAAGGGGTCGCACGTCACGCTCTTCGGCGGCTGGACCGACTACACGCACACCCACTACATGGCGTACGAACAGACCAAACCGCACACCCGCGTCCAGTCCACGCCCATGGCGTACTGGGACAACTCCACCCGCTACATCCCGTACCGCTACAAGGGCGTGATCGAGAGCGCCGACGACAAGGGGACCACGGGCGGCGCGTCCGCCACGTACCCCGGGACGCACGCCTTCGGGCCCGGTGCCGACAACAAGTACGTCACCCAGCTCGGCCGGATGCTGGTGGAGCGCGGCGGCAAGCGCTTCTACGCCCGGGGGCCGGGGTCCCGGTGGGGCGAGGCGGACCGGCGGGCCACCCAGGCGTTCCAGCTCGCGCAGGGCTGGCGCGGCGGGGCGGCGGACGGGCTGCCGGGGCCGGGGACCTGGCGGTATCTGGTGAAGGGCCTGGGGAAGAACATCCCGGCCGGCGGCAGCGCGAAGCCGCAGGCGCCGAAGACCCCGGCGTTCCCCGGGACCGCGTACTTCCGGCCCGGCGCGACCAACCCGTACGTGCTCCAGCTCGGCAGGCAGCTCGTGAAGCGGGGCTTCGGCCGGCACTACACCACGGGGCCGGGGACGCGGTGGACGGAGGCCGACCGGCGCAACGTCGAGGCGTTCCAGCGGGCCCAGGGCTGGCGCGGCGCCGAGGCGGACGGCTACCCGGGCCCGGCGACCTGGCGGCGACTCTTCGCATGACGGACACGAGGATGACGGTGACGATGACGACGACGACCACCCCGCAACCGAACGACGACGAGGACGGCCTGCGAGGGCTGTTCACGGTACGCCCCGAGCCCGCACCCGAGCCCGAGCCGACGCCTGAAGGGACAGAGGGGACAGGGGGGACTGAGAGGGCTGAGGGGGCTGAGGGGGCTGAGGGGGCTGAGAGGGCTGAGAGGGCTGAGGGTCCGGGGGTGGCTGGGGAGATCGAGAGGCTTGAGCTGCTGGAGAGGGCCGAGTTGCCCGAGGGGCCCGAGGGGGCCGCCGGCTTCGGGGGCGTGCAGGTCGCCGCCGTGGCTCCGGGGAACGCCGTGGCTCCGGAGGCTCCAGAGACTTTGGTGACCCCATCCGCCCCGGTGGCCTCGGAGGAACCGGCAGGCCCGGACACCTCGGCGGCACCGGAGGCCCCGACAACCCCTTACACCCCAGACACCCCGGCAACCCTGGAGATCCCAGTGCCACCGGAGACCCCAGTGCCACCGGAGGTACTGGGCGCCTCAGTGGTTCCGGCATCCCCATCGAACCCACCAGCCCCAACGTCCCCCGCGCCCCCCGTGACCTCCATGACCGTGGCCTCCACGACCCCGCCCCCCGCCGCCGGTCCGTCCTGGTCCGGCCCGGTGGACGTCGCCGCGCCGGACCCGCGCCCCGTGCTCGACCTGGAGCCCGGTGCCTTCGGGCGGGGCAGCGGGGTCTCCGTACGGTCGGCGCGTCCCGCGCGGTCCGGTGAGCGTCCCCGCTGGAGCCCGCTCATCGTCGGCGAGGCCACCCACGAGATCCCCGTTCATCTGCTCTTCCGCGACGAGGCCGAGGCGCCACCTGCTCCCGGAGGACCGGCCAGGCCCACCGTCGTCGGGCGCCGGCTCGGTACGGGTGAGCAGCCCCGGATCCGGCGGGTGCCGGCGCCTGTCCCGGTGCCCGTCGTCCCCGCGCGCGCCGCGCCGTCCTGCGACCCGCACCTCACCGAGCGGCCGGGCCCCGCCCTGCCCGGCTGGTCCGCCGTCGTCGTCGGCCTCGCCGCGCTGCTCGGCTGCGCGGCCGTGGCCTGGTGGGCCGGGATGCTGCCGGCCCAGGTGACCGAGGCGCTGCGGCTGCCCTCGTTCCCGTACGACGGCGTCAGGGCCAGGGAATGGGCGCTGCTCGGGCTCGGCGTGACGGTCGCGCTCTTCGCCTTCGGCGGGCTCGGCCGTGGCCGGGCCGGCCAGGCGTGGGTGCTGACGCTCTTCGGTGACTACCGGGGGAGCGTGCGCCGTACCGGACTGCTGTGGGTGAGCCCGTTGCTGCTGCGCCGCCGGGTGGACGTACGGCTGCGGCACTGGCGCAGCGAGCCGATGCCCGCCGTCGACTCGAACGGTACGGCGCTGCGCGTCGTCGTCCTCGTCGTCTGGCGGGTGCGGGACACCGTACGGGCGGCCCTCGGCGTCCAGGACCATGAGGAGTATCTGCGGGAGCAGGTCGAGGCCGCGATGGCGCGGGTGCTCTCGCAGCTTCCCGCCGACGCGTTCCACGGGGAGGCGCCGACCCTGCGCAACGCGGAGGCGGTCGGGGACGCGCTGACCCGGATGCTGTCGGCGGAGGGGCGGCCCGTCGGCGTCGAGGTCTTCTCGGCGCAGCCGACGCGGATCGAGTACGCGCCGGAGATCGCCGCGGCGATGCAGCGCAGCCGGATCGCCGCGATCGACGCCAGACACCGGGACTCCGTACTGACGTCGGTGGTGGACGCGGTGGACGACACGGTGCGCCGGCTGACGACGCGCGGTCTGGTCGAACTGGACGACTACGAGCGCAAGGCCCTGGTGAAGGACCTCACCGTCGCGTTCTACACGGGCCGGCAGGGGGTCGGGGAGCGGCTGTGAGCGCCCCGGAGGCCGGTCGATTGGTCTGGACCGGGTTGTGTAGTTGATATGGACACGATCAAAATTCCTCCATACTCTGGGACTTGGTCCAGACCAACCGTCGTTCTCTGTCTGCGCGCGCGTGCGGCACGGCTCACCGAACTCCCCCACGTTCTCTGGAGCGAAGCATGCGAAAGAAGATGGGCGCGGCCGTCGTCGGCCTCGCCGTCACCGCCGTCACCCTGCTCGCCACCGGCAGCGCCAGCAGCCATGGCTACACCGACTCACCGATCAGCCGGCAGAAGCTCTGTGCCAACGGAACGGTCGCCAACTGCGGCAACATCCAGTGGGAACCGCAGAGCGTCGAGGGGCCCAAGGGCTTCCCGGCGGCCGGTCCCGCCGACGGCAAGATCTGCTCGGGCGGCAACGGCCAGTTCGCGCAGCTCGACGACGCGCGCGGCGGTACGGGGTGGCCCACCACCAAGCTGACGAGCGGTCAGAGCCACACCTTCCGCTGGCAGTTCACGGCCCGGCACGCGACGACCGACTTCCGCTACTACATCACCAAGGACGGCTGGAACCCCTCCCAGCCGCTCACCCGCGCGGCGCTGGACACCCAGCCCTTCCTGACGGTGCCGTACAACAACCAGCAGCCGCCCGCCACGCTCTCGCACTCGGGTAACCTCCCGTCGAAGTCGGGGCGGCACATGATCCTGGCGGTCTGGACGATCGCGGACACGTCGAACGCCTTCTACGCCTGCTCGGACGTCCAGTTCTGATCTGACGGCCAGTCAGCACGGCTCTCTCGTCACGGCCTTGGGAGTACGGCGTCACCGGACCCGCATCAACCGGGCAGGTGCGGACGGACCGGACGGACCGTCAACACGCGTCGCTCCCAAGGCACGTGAGTGCGCCGCAGGGGTTTTCCGATGGCTGGAATTGGGGGACCATTCCCGTAACGGTCATCGCGCGTAGACCCGTGCGACGGCCGGGGAGTTCACGCTGTGGGCGCTCCTTGTCACCTCGGTCAGGGAGCGTCTCCCCCCATATGCCCGGAGGTTTTCCGTCATGCGCAGACGTCTGGCACTTCCTCTCGCCGCAGCAGTACTCGCCCTCCCCACCGCTCTCCTGACGGCCACTCAGGCCACCGCCGCGCCGGCCGACAAGCCGCAGGTGCTCAGCAGTTGGACCCAGGAGAGCGCGGCAAGCTACAACTCCTGGGTCACGGCCCGCGGCAACCAGGGCGCCTGGTCGTCGTACGCCTTCGACTGGTCCACGGACTACTGCTCGTCCTCGCCCGACAACCCGTTCGGCTTCCCCTTCCAGACCTCCTGTGCCCGCCATGACTTCGGCTACCGCAACTACAAGGCGGCCGGTCAGTTCGAAGCCAACAAGGCCCGGCTCGACTCCGCGTTCTACGCGGACCTGAAGCGTGTGTGCTCCGCGTACTCCGGCGCGCAGAAGACGTCCTGCGACGCGACGGCGTGGACGTACTACCACGCGGTGGACATCTTCGGCGTGGACGGACAGAAGGGCGGCGGCGCGAAGGGCGCGGCCTGACCCGCCCCGATCCGGCCTGACCTCGCCGGATCCCGGTCCGGCCCGGGCCGGTCCTCCGGCCTGATCTCGCTCCGATCTCGACCTGTACCCGCCTTGATCCCGCACTGATCCCCACGTCAGGACGCGAGGAAGGCCCCCCGCTCGCGCGAGGGGCCTTCCTGTGCCGGTGCGCCGCCAGGGACTCGAACCCCGGACCCGCTGATTAAGAGTCAGCTGCTCTAACCAACTGAGCTAGCGGCGCCTGCTGACTCAAAAATAATACCCGGTGCTCCGGGGTGCTCGGAACCAGCGCCCCGACGGGGGGCGGGCCCACACGGCAAGCTCTAGATCGTCAGGGCCAGCGCCACCGGGGCCGCCCCGCGGTTCAGCGACTCCGCCGCCGCGCGCAGCCGGTGCGCGTGTTCGAGCGGGAGGGAGAGCGCGAGGCACCCGACCGCGGAGCCCGCCGTCAGCGGGACGGCCGCGCAGACCGTGCCGACCGCGTACTCCTGGAGATCCAGTACGGGGACGGTGGGTGGATGGCCGTCCAGCCGGGAGAGCAGCAGCCGCTCGTTGGTGATCGTGCGGGACGTGAATCGCGCGATCTTGTGGCGGGCGAGATGTTCCTTGCGGCCGCCGTGGTCGAGCTGGCTCATCAGGCACTTGCCGATCGCGCTCGCGTGGGCCGTGGTGCGGAAGTCGACGTACTCGTTGACAGCGGGGGTGAGGGGGCCCTCGGAGACTTGGGTGATCTTGATTTCGCCGTCGACGTAGCGGCTGACGTAGATGGCCGCGCCGATCGCGTCGCGCAGCTCGGCCAGGGTGTCCTGGAGCCGTGTTTCGAGGACCTGCGCCCGGTCGCTGCCCGAGCCGAGCAGGGTCAGCGAGTCGCCGATCACATAGGCGCCGTCCGCTGCCTGCTCCACGTACCCCTCGCGGCGCAACATGGCGAGCAGCGGCGCGAGATGTCCGGCCGGCAACCCGCTCTCGCTGGCTATGCGGGCCGCGGTCACGCCGCCGCCGTACCGGGACACCGTCTCCAGCACACGCAGCACGTACCGCACCGAATGGAACGGGGCGGTCGGCTCCGGCTTCAGCACCACGGTCCCCCCTTGGCAGGTTGTTACCGCAAGCTCACCACCACGATAACCGTCAAGGATGGGGAAAAGGGCAGCGGTTGCCGGCGAATTCGGCGCGGCCCAGGGCTCTGTACTGGGCCGCGCCACTCTGGCATATGCCAGAGGCGTAGTTCTTCAACAGGGTGTGAGGCTGCCGCGCAGGTCAGGGCGGTCCGGACCCGATCCGTGTGTGCGCCGGGCGTGCGCCGGGCGCAATCAGAGCACCGCGCCGAGGAACTCACGCGTACGCTCGTGCTCCGGATCCGTGAAGATCTTCTCCGGCGGTCCGGACTCGATGACCTTCCCCGCGTCGAACATCATCACGTCGTCGGAGATGTCCCGGGCGAAGTTCATCTCGTGCGTCACGCAGAGCATCGTGATGTCCGTCGTGCGGGCGATGTCCCGCAGTACGTCCAGGACTCCGGCGACCAGCTCCGGGTCGAGCGCCGAGGTCACCTCGTCCAGCAGCAGGATCCGCGGCCGCATCGCCAGCGCGCGGGCGATCGCCACACGCTGCTGCTGCCCGCCCGAGAGCTGGGTCGGCTTCGCTCCGCAGCGGTCGCCGAGCCCGACGAGGTCGAGCAGTTCACGGCCGCGCTCCTCGGCCTCGTCCTTGCCGAGCCCGAGGACCCGGACCGGCGCCTCGGTGACATTGCGCAGGACGTTCATGTTGGGGAAGAGATTGAACTGCTGGAAGACCATGCCGATGTTCTTCCGCACCTCGCGTACATGCTTCCGGCCCGCGGGGAACAGCTTGTCGCCGTTGACGGTGATGATGCCCTCGTCGGGTTCGACCAGCGTCATCAGCAGCCGCAGGATCGTCGTCTTGCCCGATCCTGACGGGCCGACCAGGGTGACGTGCTTCCCCGGCTGTACGGAGAAACAGAGGTTGTCCAGGACGGTGTTCGTCCCGAATCTCTTCGTGACGTTCTCGAAGCGGATCAGCTCGGTGTCCGCCGTGGTTTTCTCGGTGCTCGGGGGAATGCTGTCAGCGGACAAGACGACGCTCCAGGGCTCGCATGAGAAGAGAAGCCGGATAGGCGATGAGAATGAAGGCGACACCGACCACGGTCAGCGGTTCGGTGTACTGGAAGGTGGCCGCGCTCTCCAGCCGGGACTGCTGGAGCATTTCCAGCACACTGATCCCGGCGAGCAGCGGGGTGTCCTTCAGCATCGAGATGACGTAATTGCCCAGCGCCGGCACGATGCGCCGGATCGCCTGCGGCAGGATCACCGCGATCCACGTCCGGCCGACGGGCAGACTGAGCGCGGTGGCCGCCTCCCACTGCCCGGCGGGCACCGCGTCGATTCCGGCCCGGTAGACCTGCGCGGTGTACGTCGAATAGTGCAGCCCGATCGCGAGCGTGCCGGTCGTCAGCCCGGAGAACTGCACACCCCACTCGGGCAGGACGAAGAAGAAGAAAAAGAGCTGCACGAGCAGCGGGGTGTTCCGGATGAATTCGGTGAAGACATGGACGGGCCAGCGGATCAGACGCGTCGGCGCCCGGAATCCGATCGCCCAGACCAGACCGAGAGTGAAGGAGAGGAGCGAACCCACGACAAGGACCTGAAGGGTGAGGAGCAGCCCGTCCCAGAATCGTGGCATGAAGTCCGCGACGGCGGACCAGTCCCAACTGTTCATCGGGTGCCTCCCGGTGTGCCCGGGGTACCCGGTGTCATGGTGATGCCGATTCCGGCCTTCGTCTTCCGCTCAAGTGCCTTCATGCCGCGCGTGAGGACGAACGCGAGCACGAAATAGATGACCAGGGTGACCGAGTAGATCTGCGCGCTCTCCTGTGTGGCCAGCCGCACCAGATAGGCGGCGAACGACACATCGGCCACCCCGAGCAGTGAGACCAGCGCCGTGCCCTTCAGCAGTTCGACGAGGAGATTGCAGAACGGCGGGATCATCTCCGGTATCGCCTGGGGGAGCAGGATGAGCCGCATCCGCTGCCACGGCGTGAAGTTGAGGGCGATACCCGCCTCGCGTTGCGCGGGCACCACGGAGTTCAGGGCGCCGCGCACGACCTCGGCGCCGTACGCCCCGTACGACAGGCCCAGCGCCAGCACGGCGGCCCACATCGGGACGAGGGCCCAGCCGAACAGGCCGGGCATCACGAAGAACAGCCAGAACATCAGCACCAGCGCCGACGTGCCGCGGAAGATCTCCGTGTAGAAGCCGGCGAGGAAACGGACGGTGCGCGAACGGTGCGTACGGGCCGTTCCCACGGCGAATGCCACGAAGGTGGCCAGCGCCGCGCTGTACAGCGTGAGCTGAACGGTGATCCAGACACCGGGGAGCACCCAGTGGGTCCAGAGGCCGGCTGTCATGCGCACAGCTCCTTAGCCGTCAGCGTGGTCATCTCCGACTCGGCGAAGCCGAACGGCTTGAGAACCCGGAACAGTTCGCCGCTCTTCTTCATCTTGTGGATCTCGACGTTGAAGGCGTCCCGCAGACCGGAATCGGTGGGGCGGAAAGCGAAACCGCCGCCGTCGACCTTCTTCTCGCCGTCCACGAGCGGGGCGAACGGCTCGGTCGCCTCGGCCTTGCGGCTGTTCTTGACCACTTCGCGCCCGGTCAGCGCCGTACCGGCGAAGACGTCGACCCGGCCGGATTCGACGGCGTTCAGCCCGGCGACCGGGTCCTGGAGAATGACGATCTCGTTCTCGGGTATCCCGGCGGCCTTCGCGTAATCGATCTCCGCGTAGCCGGTTCCCGTGGCGAGTTTCGCCTTGGTGCGCACGACGTCCTGATAGGAGAGCAGCTTCTTCGGATTTCCCTTGCGCACGATGAAGGAATCCAGCATCTGATACTCGGGATCGGCGAAAATGACCTGCTTGCACCGGTCCGCGTTGATGTACATCCCGGCCGAGACGACATCGAACTGCTGCGAGTTGAGACCGGGTATCAGCGAGGAGAAGTCGGTCGCTACAGGCTGTACGGAACCGATACCGAGCCGCTTGAAGATGATTTTCGCGAGTTCCACCGCCTCGCCCGTGAAATCACCCTGGTCGTTGATGTACCCGTACGGTGCCTCGCCCGCGATACCCAGCCGCACCGTACGCTGCGATTTCAGCCGGGCGAGGGTGTCCCCGGTCGGAACCCGGCTGCATCCGGCGGCGCCGAGCGCCCCCGCGGCGCCCAGCACGGCCGTACCCAGCAGCAGAGAGCGTCTGCGTATGGACCGATTTGGTGCTCTTTCCGTGGTGTTCTCAGGTGGTGAAGCCATGGGCGCGCGGCTACCCGGGTCCATCCGGGTTATGCATATCAATTTGAGCCGATCTTGGACATCCGGTGTGGCCTTGACTCGGAGGACCGGACGAGGACGATGAAGGCATGACCGATCGATTCGTCACCGTGTCATTGGACAAGCGCGGCGTGCACTGCACCGCGAAACTGCTGGACGACCGGGCCCCGGTCACCTGCGCGGCGGTGTGGGAGGCGCTGCCGCTGGGCTCGGACGTGTACCACGCCAAGTACGCGCGCAACGAGATCTACGCGCTGTTTCCGGCCTTCGCCGCCGAGGAGCCACCCCTCGAAAATCCGACCGTGACCCCGATCCCCGGGGATCTGTGCTACTTCACCTTCTCCGACACGGAGCTGGGCACGTCGTCGTACGGATACGACGAGAAGGCCACCGCGGGCCGCCGCACGGTCGTGGACCTCGCCCTCTTCTACGAGCGCAACAACCTGCTGATCAACGGCGACATGGGATGGATCCCCGGCATCGTCTGGGGCACGGTGGTCGACGGCTTGGACCGGATGGCCGACGCCTGCCAGGACCTCTGGCGGGCGGGGGCCATCGGCGAGACGCTCAGCTTCCGGCGCGAGTAGGCCCCCGGCCGGGGGCCGGGGCGTCAAGGGCGCCGGGGCCCCCGGGGCGCGGGGTGTGGGCGCGGGGCGTGGGCCCCTGGGGGCGTGGGCTCCGGGTGCGCGCCCCGGCGCCCGGCCGCCGTGGTCAGGCGCCGGGGCGCACCCGCGTGGTGCTCAGGCTCCGGCGGGCGCCGGGATCCGGGCCGCGCCCGACGCGTACAGCGCGTGTGCCGCGCGCAGCACCAGCTCGTCCGCGTGGCGCGCCGCGACGATCTGCACCCCGATCGGCAGCCCGTCCGCGTCCACCCCGCACGGCACCGTTGCCGCGGGCTGCTGCGTCAGGTTGAACGGGTACGTGAACGGCGTCCACGCCGTCCAGCGCCGCTGCCCCGAGCCCTTCGGGGTCTCCACTCCCGCCTCGAACGCGGTGATCGGCAGCGTCGGCGTGACCAGCAGGTCGTACGAGGTGTGGAACCGGCCCAACCGCCGCCCCAGCTCCATCCGCGCGTCCACCGCCGCCAGGTAGTCCAGCGCGCTCCGTCGCTCACCGATCGCGACGATCTCCCGCAGCCCCGGGTCGAGCCCTTCGCGCTGCTTCTTCCCGAACGGGGCCACCAGCCGCGCCGCCCCCGTGAACCACAGGGTGTGGAACGCCTCCACCGGATCGCTGATGTCCGGATCGGCCTCCTCGATGTACGCGCCCAGCTCCGCGAGCCTGCTCACCGCCGCCCGTACGGCCGACGCCACCGCCGGACGCACCGCGACCTGCCCGCCGAAGGACGGCGAGTACGCGATGCGCAGCCCCTTCACCCCGTCGGCGCCCGCCGGCAGCGCGTCGCGCGCGGCCGGCGCCGGGGCGAGCTGCGACCAGTCCCGCCAGTCCGCGCCGCTGATCACGTCCAGCAGCAGGGCCGCGTCCGCCGCGTCCCGGCTCATGGGCCCGGCGTGCGCCAGCGTGCCGAAGGGGCTCGACGGATAGAGCGGTACGCGCCCGTACGTCGGTTTGAGGCCGAAGATCCCGCAGAAGGACGCCGGGATACGGACCGAGCCGCCGCCGTCCGTACCGAGCGAGAGCGGCGCCGCGCCCAGCGCCACCGCCGCTCCGCTGCCGCCGCTCGACCCGCCGGAGGTGCGGGAGAGGTCGTACGGGTTACGGGTCACCCCGTTCAGCGGGGAGTCCGTGACGCCCTTCCAGCCGAACTCGGGGGTGGTCGTCTTCCCGACGAGGACCGCGCCGTGCTCCCGCAGCCGAGCGACCGCCGGGGCGTCCTCGTCCCACACGCCGCCCGGCCGCACCGCCAGGGAGCCGCGCAGGGTGGGCCCGCCGCGCTGGAGGAACATGTCCTTCACCGAGACCGGAACCCCGTCGAGCAGCCCCTGCGGCTCCTGCCGCCGCCAGCGCTCGGCCGAGGCCGCCGCCTGGGCGAGCGCCGCCTCGGAGTCCACCCGTACGAACGCGTTGACCAGTGGCTGCACCGCCTCGATCCGGTCCAGTACGGCGCGGGTCACGTCGACGGGGGAGAAGTCGCGCCGCGCGTAGCCCGCCAGCAACGCGTGTGCGGTGAGGTCGGTGAGGACGGAGTGATCCGTAGCCGTGTGATCCCTGGTGCCGCGGTTCGTCATGTGGCCTCCGATGCGATCAGTCATGCATGGGGACGTACCCACGTTTCTTGTCCACCACGTTGGGAAGAGGCTTTCCAGCCACCCACAGTTCGTACAGCTCGACGAACTGCGCGCCCAGCCGGTCCCGCCAGCCGACCGTGTCGCCGCTCATGTGCGGGGAGACGATCAGCCCGGGGACGTCCCACAGCGGACTGCCGGGGTCCAGCGGCTCCCGCTGGAAGACGTCGAGCGCCGCGCCCGCGATCCACCGCTTGGAGACCGCGGCGACGAGATCGTCCTCGACGACGAGCTGCCCCCGGCCCACATTGATGAACCGCGCGGACGGCTGCATCAGACCGAACAGCCGGGCGTCGAACATGCCGCGCGTCGCGTCCGTCAGGGGCGCGGCGCCGATCACCCAGTCCGCCCGGGTCAGCAGCCGGTCGAGCTGGTCGGCGCCGTGCACACCGGGGCGCGCCGTCCGGCCCGTGACGGCCACCGTCACGCCCAGCGCCCGCAGCGTGTGGGCGACGGCCCGGCCGATCGGGCCCGCGCCGACCACGACGGCCCGGCTCCCGGCGACGCGCAGCCCCTCGCGGTGGTGCCAGCGGCGCCGGCTCTGGAGCTCCAGCGTGCCGGGCAGATCCTTGGCCATGGCCAGTACGAGTCCCGCCACGTACTCGGCGATCGGCTCCTCGAAGATGCCTCGCGCGTTGGTGACGACCGTCTCGGAGGCGACCAGTCCGGGGAAGAGCAGCCGGTCCACTCCCGCGCTCGCGGTGTGCACCCAGCGGGGCCGCGGGCCCGTCCGGGGCCAGGAGTCCCGTACCGCGTCCGAGGTGAAGTCCCAGACCAGCAGGGCGTCGGCGAGTGGGAGTTGCGCGGCGAGACCGTCCGCGTCGACCGACACGATTCTGGCGTGTCCGGTGAGCCGGCCGAGGCGCGGCGGCGGGTCCGCCGTCAGGACGAGGAGGGTGGGTGGGGGCATGGGGAGCAGCCCTTCTGCCGGGGCCGATACACCCGGCGGGTGCCGGGTGGGGGCCGAGCGGAGTTTCCCGCTGGAAAATTCCGTGCAACGTCTGAGATGTACCGATTGACCACGCTCGCATCCCGCTCCTACCGTCGTCAACAAGAGCTGAACCTCGTCAGCGCGGGCGTGAGCAAGGGGGCCGGCAATGGATGTCTCCTTTCTGGGCGGACCACAGCCACAGCGTGGTGTGGGAGTGGTCGCTCCGTTCGATTTCGCACTCGATCGCGAACTGTGGCGGTGGGTGCCCGACAACATCTCGTTGCGTCTGACCAGGACGCCTTATGTGCCGGTCGAGGTCTCCCTCGACCTGGCCAGGCTGGTCAGCGAGCACGAGACTCTGGGGGAGGCGGTCCGGGCGCTCGGCGTCTCCGAGCCCGAGGTCATCGCGTACGCCTGCACGTCGGGCAGTTTCGTCGGTGGCCCGGCCGGGGAGCGGGCCATGTGCGAGGCGATGACCAGGGCCGCGGAGGTGCCGTCGCTCACCACCACCGGCGCCCTCGTCGAGGCCCTGGAAGATCTGGGCGTGGGCAGGATCGCGCTGGTCACGCCCTATACGGAGTCCGTCACGCGGTCGCTGGAGGAGTATCTGGCGGAGGTGGGGGTAGGCGTTACGGGTCGCGCTTTTCTCGGGCTGACGCGGGACATCTGGAAGGTTCCGTACCGGTCGGTCATGGACATGGCGCGACAGGCAGTCGTCGGAGCGGCCGACGCGCTGTTCATCAGTTGCACGAATCTGCCGACGTACGACGTGATTCCGCAGTTGGAGGCCGAACTGGGCATGCCGGTGCTCTCCGCCAACCAGGTCACCATGTGGGCCGCGCTGCGCAGGCTCGGCGCCCACGCGGTCGGCCCGTACCAGGCGCTGCTGCTCGACCCGCCGCCGGAACGGGCGGCTCCGCCGATGACGACGATCGTGCCGATCGCACCGATCACGCCGATCACGCCGATGACATCGATTCCGATTCCGGCGGTCCCGCCGATCGCGCCGGTCACTCCGATCTCTCCGGGGATGCCGGCCCGGCCGGCGGCGCCGGTCCCCGCGCCCGGCTCGCCCGCTGAGGGCCCGTCCGTGGCGGAGTCGGTTCCTCCGGTGGAATCGGTCGCCCCGGCGTCACCCGGCGCACCGGCCGGCCCCGGCGGGCCCGTCCCGCCGCCCCTGCCGGACGATACGGAAGGATGGACATGACCACCGTCGGATTCCTCTACCCCGGCCACTCCGCCGAGGACGACTACCCGCGCATCGAGATGTTGTTCGCGAGCGACATCAGACTGCCGGTCGTCCACACCGACATCGGGGAGGACGCCCACCGCGTCGACGCGCTGCTGGAGATGGGTGCGGGGGAGCGGCTGGCGGCCGGGGTCGAGGAGCTGCGGCTGGCCGGGGCCGAGTCCGTGGTGTGGGCCTGCACCAGCGGCAGCTTCGTCTACGGATGGGACGGCGCGCACGAACAGACGCGCGCCCTGGCCCTGGCGGCCGGGCTGCCGGCGTCGAGCACGTCGTTCGCGTTCGCCCACGCCGTACGGGCGCTGGGCGCGGAACGGGTCGCCGTCGCGGCGACCTATCCGCAGGACGTCACCGAGTACTTCGGGGTCTTCCTCAAATCGGCGGGCATCGAGGTGGTGGCCGATCGTGCGAGCGGAATCATCACGGCCGCCGAGGTCGGCACATGGGAGCGGGACGAGGTGCTGGCGCTGGCCCGCGCGGGCGACCATCCGGACGCGGAGGTCGTCCTCCTCCCGGACACGGCGCTGCACACGGCGGCGTATCTGCCGGAGCTGGAGGAGGCGCTCGGCAAACCGGTGCTCACGGCGAACCAGGTCAGCGTCTGGGAAGGGCTGCGGCTGGCGGAGCGCACGGCGTGGGCGCCGAAGCTGGGCACGCTCTTCGCGAGTCGGCCGTAGCCGGGGGGCCGCCCTGCCGCCGCCGCGTACCGGCGCGGGAATAAACGGAGATACCCTCCTGTTGTTCGTGCAGCAGTGACTTCACGTTGACGCACACGCAGGAGGGTCTGAGCGGTGGACGAGGCGAGCCGAGGCGTTACGGATCGAGGCGCGACAGGGGCGGGCCGGGAGACCGGCACGACGGAGACGGGCCGGTCAACCGCCGGCCCCGATCCGGTCGGAGGCGCCACCGACCAGGTCGGGGACGCCACCGATCCGGTCCGGGGCGCCGTACGGGGCACCGCACCCGTCCCGCTCTCCGTGCTGGACCTGGTCACTGTGGGCAGCGGCTCCACCGCCACCGAAGCGCTCCGTACGAGCGTGGCGCTGGCGCGGCTCGCCGAACGCCGGGGCTTCCACCGGCACTGGGTCGCGGAGCACCACTCCATGCCGGGCGTCGCGTCCACCTCGCCCGCCGTGATCCTCGCGCACCTCGCCGCCCACACCGAGCGCGTCAGGCTCGGCTCGGGCGGCGTCATGCTGCCCAACCACGCGCCGCTGGTGATCGCGGAGCAGTTCGGCACGCTGGAGGCGCTGGCCCCGGGCCGCGTCGACCTCGGCCTGGGCCGCGCGCCCGGCACCGACGGCGCGACGGCCGCCGCGCTGCGCCGCTCCGACCGGCTGAACGAGGGCGCCGACGACTTCCCGCAGCAGCTCGCCGAGCTGACCCGGTTCCTGGACGACGACTTCCCCGACGGCCACCCGTACTCCCGTATCCACGCCGTGCCGGGGCCGGTCCAGGGACCGTCGGGCCGCCCGCCGATCTGGCTGCTCGGATCGTCGGGCTTCAGCGCCCGGCTCGCCGGGATGCTGGGCCTCCCGTTCGCGTTCGCCCACCACTTCTCGGCGCAGAACACCATCCCGGCGCTCGATCTCTACCGCGAGTCGTTCAAGCCGTCCGCCGTGCTCGACGCGCCGTACGCCCTGATCGGCGTCGCGGCCCTGGCGAGCGACGACGAGCGCGAGGCCCGCCGCCAGGTGCTGACCGGCGCGCTCTCGATGGTGCGGCTGCGGACCGGCCGGCCGGGGCTCGTCCCGACGCCGGAGGAGGCCGAGGCGTACCGGTTCAGCCCGATGGAGGAGGAGTTCGTCAACGGCTGGCTCACCAACATCGTGCACGGCACGAAGGAGGCCGTGGTGGACGGGCTGAACGACCTTCAGAAGCGTACGGGCGCCGATGAGTTGATGATCACGGCCAATGCGCATGGCGGCGAGGCGCGGCTGCGCAGCTACGAACTGATCGCCGACGGGTACGGCCTGCCGGGGTCGGCCTGAGCCCGCTGCCCGGGTCCCGGGGGCATCAACGGGCCCGGCGGCAGCGGAGGCAGCGCGGTGTCTCAGGGGTGTCACCTGGGGGGTGCTGAGCGGAACCTCGGGGTCGGGCCAGGGGCTGCCCGGATCCGGCGGGGAGCCACTCCGGCGCGTTCGGAACCCTGGACCGGCGGCTGCGGCTGGTCTGGTCCTACACCCCGGTACGGCGCGACGCCGAACAGGGGCGGATGGCTGAGCGAACAGCGGCGGCCCTGACGAGCTGACGGGACGGACCCGGACGGACCACCCCGGGCCGCACGGACCGGACCCCGCGCGGACCCGCCGCACGGACCTCCACGCCCGTCACACGCCGTTCGGGCTCACCGCCGCGATCATCTCCGCGATCCGTTCCGGCGCCACGGGACGGGAGAACAGCCACCCCTGTCCCGTGTCGCAGCCGATCCGCTGGAGCCGCGCCGCCTGCCCCGAGGTCTCCACGCACTCCGCCGTGACCGTCAGCCCCAGCCGGTGTGCGAGCTGGATCAGTGCCTCGACGATCGTCTCGTCCGCCGGACTCGGATGCACGCCCTCGTCGTACCGGAACCCCCGTACGAAGGAACCGTCCAGCTTGAGGACCGAGACCGGCAGCCTGCTCAGATAGGCGAGATTGGAGTAGCCCGTGCCGAAGTCGTCGATCGCGATCCGCACGCCCATGTCGCTCAGCGCCTGGAGCGCCTGGAGGGGGCGGCCCGCCGAGCCCATCACCGCGGACTCCGTCAGCTCCAGTTGCAGCAGGTGCGGCGAGAGCCCGGTCTCCGCCAGGATCTCGGCCACGTCCCCCACCAGATCGGAGTCCCATACCTGGCGTACGGCCACATTGACGCTGACGAACAGCGGCTGGGCGTGCGGGTGGTCGAGCTGCCAGCGCCGCGCCTGGCGGCAGGCCGTGCGGAGCACCCAGCCGCCGAGCTGCACGATCGAGCCGTCCTCCTCGGCGATACCGATGAACCGATTCGGCGACAGGGTCCCGAACTGCGGGTGGTTCCAGCGGACCAGCGCCTCCACACCCCGGACGATCCCGTCGGCCATCCCCACCAGCGGCTGGTACTGGAGGACGAACTCCTCGCGCTCGACGGCCGGGCGCAGCGCCGAGGTGAGCGCCTGCCGGGTCATGCGGTGGGCGTTGCGCTCCGGGTCGAAGAGGGTCCAGCGGGCCTTGCCGTCGGCCTTCGCCCAGTACAGCGTGGTGTCGGCGGCCTGCATCAGACCGGTCGGGGTGGTGCCTTCCGCGGCGCGCTCCACGACCCCGATCGACGCCGACACCGAGAGCCGCTGCCCGGCGAGGTCGAAGGGGCGCTGGAGAGCGGCGAGCACGGAACGGGCGAGATCGGCGAGCTGTTCCGTACCGGTGGAGTCCTCGACGAGGATCGCGAACTCGTCGCCGCCGAGCCGGGCCACGAGGTGGCCGCCGCTGCGCGTGTAGCCGCCGTGGTCGGCGCACTCGGTGAGCCGGCCGGCGACGGCGGCCAGCAGCCGGTCGCCGGTGCGGTGGCCGAGGGTGTCGTTGACCGCCTTGAAACCGTCGAGGTCGAGGTAGCAGAGACCGATCCGCCCTGTTCTGCCATCCCCTCTCCCGTTTCCGGCGCCCCGGTCGTGGCCGCGCGCGGAGTACGCGGCCGATACGCCGTAGGCGACGCCCGTGCCGTACGCCGCCGCACCCGTGGTGTACGTCCTGCTGCCGTACGTCCCGCTCTCGAACGGACCGGCGCCGTAGGCCGACGCCTCCAGCGCCGCAGCCAGCCGTTCGAAGAAGAGCGTGCGGTTGGGCAGCCGGGTCACCGGGTCGTGCTGCTGGAGATGGCGCAGCCGGGCCTGGAGTTCGCGCCGGTCGCTGATGTCCGTGACGGACAGCAGCACGCGCTCGGTGTCCGGTACGGGCGCCACCGTGACCTCGGCCCACAGGGTCCGCCCGTCGGGGTGCTTGAGCCGGCGGGTGCAGCGGAAACGGGCGCGCAGGCTGTTGAGGGCCTCGCGGTAGGCGTGCCAGGTACGGGCGTCCGACGCCAGGTCGAGGAGGTCGGCGGCGGCCTGGTCGGCCAGCGCGTCGGTCCCGGTGCCGAGGAGCGCGCCGAACGAGTCGTTGGCGTCGAGGACGGTGCCCTCGCGGTCGAGCAGTGCCATGGCGAGCCGGGAGACATGGAACGCGGCCCGGTAGTCGCGCGCGTCACTCGTCCGGTGCGGCGCGCGCTGCTCGGTGCGCTCGGTCTGCTCGGCGGTGGTCCTGTCGTGCCGCTCGGTGTCGTCGTCCGGGAGGGCTCGGCCCATGGTCTGACGCTCCGTAGGTTCCGCGCGCCCTGCGGGGTCCGCGCGTTCCGCGGGGTCCGCGCGCGCCGAACGGTCCGCACGCTCCGTGTTCGGCGGATGGCCTCCGCCTGCCGCCGCGACCGCCGCTGGGCGCGGCCCTTCGGGGGTTCCGCTCACGGCTCGCTCCCGCGGTGCAGTCGTGTTGTACAGGGGGGTGGTGGAGACGGGTCAGCCAGAGAAAGTGTGCCGATCATAGAGGTAGGCCGGGTGGCCATTCCAGCTCCCCCGTACCGGAGGCGGCCCCGAAGAGGCGTTCCCGCACGATCGAGCGATCGTTTCTGCACGGCTGTGGCACCGGGCCACCCGATGGTGACGGGTGGTGACTTCGCCGCCGCGCCCGGGGTGTCGGGCCGCGCTCACCCGCGTGGGGCAGCCCAACAGGGCGTACCCCGGCAAACCATCACAAGGTGGAGTGCGACGTGTCCCCGCGTCGCCGCCTGCCCCACCCGCCGTGTCCCCCATCCGCAGCCGGAGGTCGATGTGGAGCGTCCGCAGCCACCCGAGGCAGTCGAAAGGCCCCGGCTGCGCAGGGCCGCTGCGGCCTTCACCTCGCTCATGGCGGTCGCCGCCACCTCCCTGGTGACCGGGCCCGCCGCGACCGCGACCGCGCAGGGGCCGTGCGCCCTGCCCCGTACCGCCGCGCACCACTCCCTCGGCCTGGACACCTGGAACGACGCCTATCCGCGCCCCGCCCGCTCCCTCGACGCGGTCATGATCTTTCTCTCCTTCCCGGACTCCCGGCCGCTCGCCACTCCCGACGCGCTGGTGGCCGACCACTTCCCGGCCACCAGCCGGTTCTACGAGCGGGCCTCGTACGGCAGGTTCACGCTCCGCCCGCACCCGCAGCTCCGCTGGTTCGCCATGCCGCGCCCCTCCACCTCGTACGGGATACGGCGCGACTGGGAGCCGGCGCGGCGCACCGCCTATCTGCGGGACGCGCTCGCAGCCGCCGACCCGGAGGTCGACTTCTCCCGCTACGACGTGGTCTATCTCGTCGCCGACCCCGACGCGCCGGGCGTCGACTCCGACGCCACGAAGGTGGTCAACTTCGACCGGCCGATGCGCGCCGACGGCACGGACATCAAGCGCGTCGTCACCGTCTTCGAGCGGCATCCCCCCGACCGCAACGTGCTGGCCCACGAGACCGGCCATGTCTTCGACCTGGCGGACCTTTACCACCGGCCGACGAACGACAAGGGCGACTGGGACACCTATGTGGGTGACTGGGACGTGATGGGCAGCCAGTTCGGGCTGGCACCGGACTTCTTCGCCTGGCACAAGTGGAAGCTGGGCTGGCTGGACCGGCGGCAGGTGAGCTGTGTCTCACCCACCGGTACGACCCTGCTCACCCTCGACCCGGTCGCCGCCGAGCCCTCCTTCGGCGCCGGCGCGGGCACCCGGCTCGCGGTGGTGCGGACCGGTACGGACTCGGCCCTGGCGATCGAGGCGCGCGCCGCCACCGGCAACGACCTGCACACCTGTACGGAGGGGGTGCTGATCTACCGGGTACGGAGCGGGAAGGCGTCGGGCGGCGGCCCGGTCGAGGTGGTGGACACACACCCGGGCAGCGAGGCCTGCTGGGAGCGGTCGGTCTACCCGCCGCTCGCGGACGCGCCGCTGGAGGTCGGCGAGACGTTCACGGTGCCGGGGGAGCGGACCCAGGTGCAGGTGGCCGACCGTACGTCCTCAGGCGCCTTCACCGTCAAGATCACACCGGGCGGATGACGGCATACCGGGCGGATGACGGCATACGAAAAGGCCCCTCGCCGGAGCGAGGGGCCTTTCCCGTCGGTGCGCCGCCAGGGACTCGAACCCCGGACCCGCTGATTAAGAGTCAGCTGCTCTAACCAACTGAGCTAGCGGCGCCTGCTGACGTCGTAGACCTTAGCACCCGGATCGGCGCGAAGAAAAATCGATCGTGCGGAGGCGTTCGCGGAGGTCAGACCAGGCGGCCGAGGGCCGTGCGCGCCGCCGTACGGGCCGCCCGGACGCACGCCCACAGCAGGACGTCGGGGCCCGGCAGCCACGGATGGCGGGTGTCGGGCGCGACCACCCAGCGCGGTCCGGACCGGGCGCCGGGGGAGAGCGGCGGTACGGTCACGGCGTCGCCCGCGCCGTGGCAGAGCAGCGGCGGCGGCGCGGCGACCCGCCCGTCGGGCTCCCGGCGGCCCCACTCCTCCCAGGCGAGCAGGGACGGCAGCCGCTGGGCGGTGCCCGGCGCCGCGAACAGCAGCGTGCGGCCCCGGTGCGCGGCGACCGGCCCCGAGCCGGGGCCGTCGCACCACAGCCGGTCGAGCATGCGCCGCCCGAACATGGAAGGCGCGCTCACCACGTCGAAGGCCGAGCCGCAGGGCAGCACGCCGGGGGCGGTCGGGCGGGCCGCCCACAGGGACAGGGTGGACCGGGGGTAGAGGCCCGCGGAGGCGAGCCAGTCCGCACCGGCCGGGGTCACCTGGGCGGTCTCGTGGCGGTCCTCGTCGTGGAAGAGGGCGAAGATGTCGGTGCGTCGCTCGTCGTCGCTCGCTCCGGGGCTCAGGGGCCGTGCCGGGGATTCATCTCGTAGCCATGCACTCATGGCAGACAGATCTACCGGGAGTAACGATTCGGTTCCCCAGAGTTCACGGAAATCGGGACAGGGCGCCGCAGAGGGGCGTAACCTGCCCGCCGGGCATATGCCGTGGACCCCGGTCGCTGCCCGGGCCTCGCTGCCCCGGCCCCGTCGCTGCCCCGGCCGGGTCACTGCCCCGGCCGGGTCACTGCCCCGGCTGTACGTCCCCGGCCAGCAGGCCCCTGCCGAACTCGACCATCTTCTTCGCGTAGTCCTCGGTCCACTCCGCGCGCTCGGCGATGGCCGCCGTCGTCAGCCGGTCGAAGCGGCGCGGGTCGGCGAGCTGCGCGGCGGCGACCGCCTGGAACTCCACCGCCCGGTCCGTCGCCGCCCGGAACGCCAAGGCCAGCTCGGTCGCCCGGGCGAGCAGCTCGGCGGGGTCCTCGATCGATTCGAGCGCGAAGAAGTGCTCGGGGTCGGCGGCCGCCTCGGACGGCTCGAAGAGCAACGGCGCCGGCCGCAGCCGCCGCTCGCTCCGCTCGGGATCCGCCATGTGTCTCCTCCTGCTCGTGCGTGTACCGGGCCCTCGGGCCACCGTCCATTGTCCCGCCTGCCGCAAGGGGGCCTCGGGCGACCGTCGCTTCGGCGCCGGCGTCAGGGGCGCCACGGGACCCGGTGGTTCGACCACTGCGCCCAGGTCGACTGCATGGCTTCCCAGCCGTCCGGGAATTTCACCGTCACCCCGAGCTGGACCGGCTCGGTGGACGGGTGCTCGTCCAGCAGCTCCGCCACGCCCGCCCGGCAGACCACGACGCAGGCGTGCCGGTGGCGGGAGGCCAGGACACAGAGCCGGCCCGTCTCCAGATGGAAGGCGGTGGCGTCGGGGCGGCCCGAGAGCGGGTGCAGGACGACCGTGACATCGAACTCACGCCCCTGGAGCCGGTTCGCCGTGTCCACGGCGACGCCGCTCACCCCCAGCTCCGCCAGCGCAGCGCGGATCGCCGCCGCCTGGTCGCGGTGGGCCGTGCCGACCGCGATCCGGTCCGCCGTCACCGGCACCGGCCCCGGAGCGCGCTCACTGGTGGCCGCCGCGCCCCGGTCGAGCAGCCTGCGCACCACCAGCGCCACCGCCCGTACCGCCTCGGGGTCCGTACGGGGCGTGCGCCGCGCGGGCAGCTCCAGCAGCCCCCACCCGGACGCGGCGGCCTCGTCCAGCACCCGGTCGGGCCCCGACCCGTCGGACGCGACGCCGAACGCGAGCCGCCGGTCGCCGTGGTCCGTACCGCTGCGGAACGGGGTGTACGGGTAGAACGCGTCCGAGACCAGCGGCGCCGCCGAGGCAGGCAGCCGCCACGAGACCGGCAGCCGGTGCTGGGGCAGCTCGGGATTGTGCGCCAGGAGCGTGGAGACGGCGCTCGCCGACGGGTCGTACGAGAGCCCGGCCCACTGGTCCGCGCCCACCACGCTGAACGGGTCGAGCTGGCCGGGGTCCCCGACGAACAGTGCGTGCTCGAAGAGCCCGGCGACGGCGAGCAGCGCGTCCGAACGCATCTGGTACGCCTCGTCGACGATCGCGTGCCGCCAGGGCTCGACGCCCTGGACATGCGCCCACTTCGCGGCCGTCGAGATGACGATGTCCAGACCGGCCAGGTCGGCGGCCTTCGCGGACTTCCGTACGTTGTCCAGCCCGTCCAGCGTCTTGTCGTACGGGTCCGGGTCGTTGCTGTGCAGCCGGCCGACGGGCAGCTCAGGCTCCTTCTCGGCGAGCCGCACGACCAGATCGTCCACCTGAGCGTTCGTCTGCGCGACGACCATCAGCGGGCGCCCCGCCGCGGCCAGTTCCAGCGCGGCCCGCACCACGAGCGTCGACTTGCCCGCGCCGGGCGGGGAGTCGACGACGACACCGCGGTGCGCGCCGTGCAGCGTGTCGCGCAGAATCGCGTCGGTGGCCCGGGTCGCGGCCGCGCCCGGGTCCAGGACGGTGGGCTGGTTCATCGACGGCACTCCGGAGATCGGGTACGGAACCGGGCGCAGGACCGGCTACGGGATCGGGACAGGGCGTGGGACCGGGACAGGGCGTGGGACCGGGGCCGGCGCCACAGGGGAAAGCCGTGCCGGCGGCGGGCCGCGGGGCCACGGGCCCCGTGCCACCCGGCCGGGACGGGGCTCACAGGAAGTCCTCCTCGGTCACCGGATCCGGCACCGGCGCGGGGAGCGTGCCGTCGAGGGGCGCCTCCGGGCCCGCCGGCGGGCCGCCGTGCGTCCACGGCGTGTGCTCCGGGTCCGGCAGCTTGGGCCCGCCGCGCTGGTCGTGCTCGAAGAGCGTCCACGCGATCCGGTCGCCCTTGGCCGGTACGGAGCCCGGCGCGGGCTCCTTGCTCCGGCCCATGCGGTCGGTCAGCCGCACCACCAGCACGCCGCCGCCGGCCTCCGCCGGGCCTTCCGCCGCGTCGCCCTCCCCGTACGGCACGAACTCCTCGTACCGTACGAACTCCGCCGTCTGCGGTTTGCCGTCCAGCGAGCGGAACACCTTCACCCCCGCGCCGAGCTGCGGACGGTCCTCGGTGCGGACCGTGACCAGGGGGCGCGGGCTCGGCCGCTTGCTCTCGCTGTACGCCATCACCACCTCCGTCACCTCCCCGAGGAACGCCTCCCCGGCGAGCCGCCGCCCGGCCAGCACCAGCGGGTCGTCCAGGGCCTCCTGCGCCTCCAGTTGGCCTTGGGCCGTCTCCCGCGAGGCGAGCTTCTGGGCCGCCGTCACCGCGTCGTCCCTGCGCGGCTGCGGCGGCTCCCCGGCGCGCACCCGGTCGCGGTGGCCGGTGAAGGACCAGCGGTCACGCGTCCAGCGGTCGCCGACGCGCTCGCCCTCCGGCAGCGCGCGCAGCAGGTCCAGACCGTGCCAGACCGCGTCCCACGTGGGCCGCGTCACGGACTCCAGCAGTGCGCGGATCCGCCGCTCGGCCGCGGTCAGCCGGGCCAACTGCTCCTCGGCGCCCGGCCCGTCCTGCGCCGCCGCGAGCGCGCCGCGCGCCCGGTCGTACGCCTCGATCGCGGGTGCCAGCAGCGTGTTGTCGAACGCCGGGTCCGTCGCCGGGCCGGCCGGCGGGCACACCAACTGCCCCTCCCCGTCCCGCGCCAGCTCCGCCCCCAGCGCCGCCTCCGCGCCCGGCGTGCCGTCCGGCGGATCGAGCCAGGCGAGCAGCGCGCCCAGGTGCTGGTCCTCCAGGTTGGACTGGCCCGTCGCCCAGTGGCGGTTCAGCAGATCGGTCGTCGCGAGCAGCAGCGAGGAGCCGGGAACACGGGCCCGCTCGCCGTAATGCGTCAGCCAGCGACCGAGCAACGGCACCCGCGGCGGCGCCGGGTAGGGCGCGTCCGGGTCGTCCTCCGCCGTCCGCCGGAACCGCATCGACCGGCCCAGCAGCCGGACGAAGTCGACACCCGGCCGGTTCGGCACGATCACCTGCGGCGCGTCCACGCACAGCTCGACCTCGACCTTGACCCGCTTCCCGGTCTCCGGGTCCGTCTCGTTGCGCTCGGCCGGCTCGATCACATCGGCGTACCCGTCCAGGTACGGCAGGACCGTCTCGGCCAGCTCGCCGAGGAACGCGAACCGCAGATCGCGGTCGCGCGGCTGCGCCACCGTCAGCAGCCGGGGCGCGTCCCGGTCCGTCCCGACGAGCGCGCCGAGCGGCGCGCCCGCCTCGCCCGCCGTGGTGAGCGGGACGAGTACGAGCGGCCGGTCGGAGATCCGGCGGTGCCGCACGGTCGTCAGCGGCTGGGCGCGCCCGGTCGCCGTGGCCTCCAGCCGCGCGAGCGTACTGATCAGCGACATACGGCCTCCTCGGTGCGGGCACCGGCCGCGCGGCGCCGCCCCTCCGCCAGGGCCTGCGCCCGCAGCGCCGCCGCCCGCCGGAGCGTCGCGACCGTCGGGTCCGCCGGGTCGCCCGCCTCCCCGCGCGCCGCCGCCAGCACGGCGGGAACCGTCGTCAGGCCGCCCAGCTCCCCCCGTACACCACGGCCCAGCGCCTCCACCGCGCCGTCCGCGCGCGCCGCCGAGCGGCAGTGGAAGGCCAGCTCGCAGGCGGCCAGGCAGTCGGGGGCGTACGCGGCGGAGACCGCTTCGACGGCGGTCGTCAGCTCCTCGCCCGAGCAGCGCTCCACATCGAAGGTGGTGCCTTCGGGAAGCGCCCGCGCGATCTCCTCGATCCGGGTGAGCCGTGCGAGCTGCCGGCGCGTCACCGAGAGCTGTTTGCGTACGTCGACCACGGACGCCGTCGGCAGGTTCGAGAAGTCCTTCGGGCACACCAGCAGCACCCGGTGGCTCACCTCGGCGCCCTCGGTGACCCGCGCGACCCGTTCCAGCGCGAGCGCGTACACCGCCGCCTGGCGGGCCGCCGCGCCGACCTTGGCGGCGTCCGCCGAACCGTCGATCATCGGGAAGGACTTGATCTCCACGACCGTCCACCGGCCGTCGGGCCGCACCACCACCGCGTCCGGCTCCAGATAGGCGGGGGAGCCCGCGACCTCCAGCGCCAGCAGCGGATGGTCCAGCAGCGCCCACCCCGCCGCCTCCGTCGCCTCGCGCAGCGCCAGCGCCGTACGCGCCACACGGCCCTCGGGACCGGCCGCCGACAGGTCAGGTACGAAGACCTCGCCCGCGCCCGGTGGCGGCGCCGAGCCGCCGAGGCGCTCCGCGACCAGCCGCATCAGCTCCGTACCGCCGTCGGCCTTGACCTTGGCCTCGAAGGCGTTGCCGCGCATGAACGCGAACTGCGACTGCCCGAACGGCGCGGGCGAGCCCAGTGCCGTCGCGAGCGCGGCCTTGTCGACGCCCGCGCCGTCGAGCAGCGCACGGCGCCGGCAGCCGGGGTTGGCCGCGAGGGCGGCCAGCGCGCGGGCGTCGAGCGGATGCGGCGCGACGGTGGGGCCGCGCAGCTCAGCGAGCCGTCGCCGGAGTGTCGTCTGCGGAGGAGGTGCTGGTGCTGCTGCGGGTCCGCTGCCCAGGGAATCGCTCACCCGCCGAAGTCTCGCATCCACCGCTGACAATCGGGGCCGGGCGGGCCGAAGGGGCCGGGGGCGACACCTGGGACAGGGCGGCCGTCCGGGGCGGTTGCGGCAGGTGGGGAGCGGTGCCCGGCGTCAGCCGGATCCGTACGCGCTCCACGGCGCGCGTCACAGGACCCGTCAGCAGCGCACCCGCGCCCATCACCGCGGCGCCCGCGACCGCGTCCAGGAAGTAGTGGTTGGCCGTGCCCATCACCACCACGGTGATCACCAGCGGATAGGCGAGCCCCAGCCACCGCACCAGCGGCGTGCGCGCGTGCTTCCACAGCAGCACCCCGCACCACAGCGCCCACCCCACATGGAGGCTCGGCATCGCCGCGTACTGGTTGGTCATCCCGCCCAGTCCGCGCGGCGCGCTGGCCTCCGTGCCCCACCAGCCGTACGAGCTGTACTGCGCCATGGTGTCGACGAAGCCGTACCCCGCGTCCAGCAGCCGGGGCGGGCAGGTCGGCAGGAGCGTGAAGCCGACCAGTCCGAGGAGGGTGGAGACCATCAGCCAGGTGCGGGCGGCCCGGTAGCGGGCCGGGCGGCGGCGGAAGAGCCAGACGAGGACCGCCGGGGTCACCAGGTAGTGCAGCGAGGCATAGGCGAAGTCGGCGGGTATCCCGATCGCCGGGGTGCTGGTGAAGAGGCGGTTGAGGGGGTGCTCGGCGTTGAGGAGGAGCGCCTTCTCCACCCGGAGGATCGCCAGTCCGTGGTCGACCGCCGTCGACACGTCGCCGCGCGCCAGCAGCCGGCCCGCCGAGTACGCGGCGTAGACCACGGCGAGGAGGGCCGGCTCGGCCCACCAGCGGGGCCGGGGGCGCGGGCGGTGCGTCGCTCCGGTGTCCCCACGGTCGGCACGGGCGGCACGGGCGCTGGCGCGGTACGGCATCCGGGCGGTCTCCATCATGTTTTCATGCGGCTTTCGGCCGACGTTCAACCGTACGGTGTAGGCGGTGGACGCCTTCGGCCGGGTGTACCCGGGAATCCCTGTTCGACAACCGCACTCCGACGGAGTGTGGGACGCCGGTACGCGTCGGGAGGTTGCCCCCTGGAAGTCGCCGTTCGTTCAGGTGCGCGATGATGGAACGGCACCAATGTGAATCTCAGGGAGCATTTCCATGGCACCGCGCATCCTGCTCGCCCGGCACGGCCAGACCGCCTGGTCGCTGTCCGGACAACACACGGGCCGGACGGACGTCCCCCTGCTCGAAGAGGGCCGCAGGGGCGCCAAGCTGCTCGGCGAACGGCTGCACCGCGAGCCCTGGTCGGGGCTGGCGGACGTGGAGATACGCACCAGCCCGCTGGCCCGCGCGAGCGAGACCTGCGAGCTGGCGGGGTTCGGGGAGCGCGCCGAACCCTGGGACGCGCTGATGGAGTTCGACTACGGCGCGTACGAGGGGATGACCCCGGCGCAGATCAAGGCCGACCGCCCGGAGTGGCTGATATGGCGCGACGGAGTCCCGGACGGCGAGACCCTGGCGCAGGTCGCCGCCCGCGCGGACGAGGTCGTCGAGTGGGCCCGCTCGGCCGACCGCGACGTCCTGGTCTTCGCGCACGGCCACATCCTGCGCGCCATCGGGGCGCGCTGGCTGGGCGAGGACATCGCGTTCGCGGCCCGCATCCGGCTCGACCCGACCTCGCTCTCGGTGCTGAGCTGGGCGTACGACCTGCCCGCGATCCAGGTCTGGAACGACACGGGCCACCTCGTGGCGTGACCGGGGCCCGCCCGGCACCGCCCCGCGCGTAGTCCCCTCGCGCGGTGGACTACGCGCGCGCCTTGAGCGTCGCGTGGCGCTCCAGGAACGCGCCCACCTCGGGCAGCCGCCGGTGCGGCAGCAGCACCCGCGCCGTCGCGGCCAGCTTCGTCAGGATGCGCGACGACTGGACGTCGTCCAGCAGGTCGAGCACCTGGTGCCCGGCCGCCGCCGCCTCGTCCGGCGCGCCCGCGCGGGCCAGGTCCGTGGCCAGCTCCGCGCGGTAGAGGGCGAGGTTGCGGGCGAAGTGCGGCTGCTGAAGGACCGTCGCGCGGTACGCGTGGCGCGCGGCCCGCGCCCAGTCGCCCAGCGCCGCGTGGCACAGCGCCTCCTGCGCCTCCAGCTCCGGCTCGCCGAAGAACGACATCCACTCCGGGTCGGAGTCCGAGGGCCCGCGCTCGAAGTAGCCGTGGGCCTGCGACAGCGCCTGCTCGCACCCCGTACGGTCCCCGAGCCACGCCCGGCCGCCCGCCTCCCGCAGCGCGAGCAGCGACAGCAGCCGCCGCGAGGAGAGCCGCGCCGCCGCCCGCCGGCCCGCCTGCGCGGCGCGTACCGCCTCCCGGTACTGGCCCGCGTCCCTGGCCAGGAACGACGTGTTGCAGAAGGCGTGCGCCTCCAGGGCGTGATCGCCCGCGATCCGTGCCGTGGCCAGCGCCTCCGCGTAGTGCGAACGCGCCTCGTCGAAGCGGCCGGAGTCATGGGCGAGCCAGCCCACCGAGATCGACAGCTCGCCCGCGCCCGCGTAGAGCCGGTGGGCGGTGGCGCGCCGGGTCGTCGTGCCCGCGTCGAGCAGGGTGTACGCGGCGCGCAGCGGCTGGGCGGCGCTCCGGTAGAGGCCGTCGGCGCCGTGCCGGTCGTCGAGCAGCCGGATCCGCCGTACGGCCTCCTCGACGGCGTGCACCTCGGCCTCGCCGACCCGCCGGGGGGCGGGGACGGAGGCCGCGGGCGCCTCGCCGAGCCCGAGGGAGGCGGCCATCACCGTGGCGGGGCCGGTCGTCATGAATGCGCGACGCAGCACGTCGCTCTCCTCGCTGGTGTCGCTGGGGTGGTTCGTCGGGGCCGTGGACACGGGGGTCCAGGCCGGTGCGGGTCTCGGGGTGGGGGTGGGGGAGGGGACGGCCGGCGGGCGGCGCTGGGCCGTGACCCGCGCCGCCCGGCCGCGTACGTCCTCGCGTGCCGAGAAGCCCAGGTCCCGCAGCGTCAGCCCCGGGAACATGTGCAGGAAGACCCGTTCGTACGCGTAGTTGGGGCAGCGGATCTCGCCGGCCTCCACCCGTCCGATATAACGTGCGTCGCACGCGACATGTTCACCGATCTCCCGTGCGGCCCTGCGCACGGCGGCGGCGAACTCCCCCGGCGAGCGCTGTCCGCGCAGCCGGCGGAAGGCGGGATTGGGAACTGCCCGGGACGACGTCATGGCCGAGCCCCTCCTGGTGCAGCCGATGTACAGCCGGAACACAGCCTCACGTACAGCCGAATACGACCGGCCCCCGGCCGGTGTGCGGCCGGGGATCCCGGCAGAGCACGAACGTACCGTCCGTGACGGTGCTTATACACAGAGTTTGCCTACAAATCGGATTTCTCGCCCACGATCCGCCATGAACTGCCATCCTTTGCGGCGGCGTTTCGCCGTAGCCGTTGACACCGCGTCGCGTTGAACCTGAAGGAGACGCTCAACGTGTCTGCGTTCGACGAGGAGGGCTTGCCTTGTTGGAGTGGGAGTGGAAGGTCGGTATGGAGACCAGCGGTGGCTCACGCACGACTGCTCAGCACGCACATCACCAGGAGTCCAGCGCACGCCCCGACGACACCGGGGAGGCGCCCGACCTGGTGACCGTCCCGGCGCGCCAGGGGCTGGAGGCGGTGGACATCCTGCGGCGAGGCGCGGCCCCGGCGGGCGCCCCCCGGGTCGGGCCGGTGCTGCACGACGGTGCCTGCGACACGCTCGGCTTCCTCGTGCCGCCCGGTACGGCGGCCGGCTGGGACCTGCCGGGCAGCGCCTGTACGCAGACGTACGGCCGGGGCCTGCGGATCCCCTCGGAGCCGCCGGTCACCGGATCGGGCTGGCTGCTGCCGCCCGATGTGACGGGGCCCGTCACGGACCCGGTGGTGCTGCGGGCGGCGCTGGGGGAGGCGGCCCGGCTGATCGAGGCCGCGGACCGCTGCTCCTGACCGCTGCTCCTGACCGGGCGGCCCTCCCGGACGCGGGGAGCTTCGGCTCCGGCGCGGGCCCGGGTCAACGCCCCGCACCCGGCTACGCGACAATGGGGGCGTGGCACGCGGCAGGCGGGACCGGGCGGACGCCGTCGTCGAGAGTGTCGACGCCGGTGTCGCCGAGCTGACCCCCGACCGCGAGCGCGCCCGCGCCTGGACGCTGCTGATCGACGGTGCCCCGCAGTCCCATGTCGACCTCGACGACCCCGCGCATCTCTCCTTCGCGTACCAGCGCAGGCTCGGCCACATCATCGACCTGGTGGCCCCCGCCCAGCGGCCGCTGCATGTCGTGCACCTCGGCGGTGGCGCCTTCACCCTCGCGCGCTACACCGCCGCCACCCGGCCCCGCTCCACCCAGCAGATCGCCGAAGTGGACGCGGCCCTCGTCCAGTTCGTACGGAAACACCTGCCGCTGGACCCCACCGCCCGGATCCGGGTCCGCGCCACCGACGCCCGCGCCGCGCTCGCCAAGGTGCCCGACGGCTGGGCGGACCTGGTGATCGCCGATGTGTTCGGCGGGACGCGCACCCCCGCCCATCTCACCAGCGCCGAGTTCCTGACCGGCGTACGGCGGGCCCTGAAGCCGGACGGCTGGTACGCCGCGAACATCGCGGACGGCCCGCCGCTCACCCATCTGCGGGGCCAGATCGCCACCGCCGCGGGCGCGTTCGAGCGGCTGGCGCTCGCCGCCGACCCGGCCGTGCTGCGCGGCCGCCGCTTCGGCAACGCCGTCCTGCTCGCCTCGGACCGGGAACTGCCCGTGGCGGAACTGACCCGCAGGGTCGCGAGCGACCCGCATCCCGGACGCGTCGAACACGGGCGCGCGCTGGCCGACTTCAGCGGCGGGGCGGCCGTCGTGACGGACGCGGGTGCGAAGGCGTCACCGCTGCCGCCGCCGGGGACGTTCACGGAGTGAAGCCCCTCGCCGGGCCCTCACCGGCCGCTCACCGGGCCCTCGCCGCGAGAGGACCGTCAGAGGACCGTCAGCGGTCGTCGAACTCCACCCTCGGCGGACTGTCGTGCCACGTACAGAAGACCGAGACCTCCCGGCCGTCCCGCGTGAACGTCACCCGGATCCAGTACTCCTCCGTCCACACCTGCACCTGCCAGCCCGCGTCCGGCGTCGCCGAGACCAACTCGGCCGACGCGGAGCCCAGTTCCAGGACGACCCGGCCACCGTCGACCGCGTAGCTCTCCACCCGGCCACCGGAGCCGGACCCCGACGGGGCCGACGGGGACGGTGACGGCACCGGAACCGCCCCGGGCCCCGGGCCCTTGGGCGTGGACGGCGAGGCGGCGGGACCGCCCTGTGGAGCCTCCGGCGCCGGGGACGGGGACGTCGGCGCCGGCGCGGACGGGCTGCGGGGCCGCCGCGTCGAGGAGTCCAGCGGCGCACGCGAGGCGGCCGAGACCTCCTCGGCGGCGTTCACCGGCAGCGGGAGCGCGCGCGGCGGGTCGTACGCCGTCCCGGCCATGACGGTGTGGACGCCCCACCAGGTCAGCGTGGTCGCCGCGCCGGTGGCGAGGAGCCAGGCGATCGTGTGTACGAGTCCTCTGCGCATCGGGGCCATAGTGCACCACGTACGTCACCGCTGTCCCCCGGGTCGTCCCGGTGCGGCGCCCGGCCCCGTGGACCCGTCTCCCCGCGAGTCCCCGATGGCGTACGGTGCCGCCCATGCCCAGTGTGCTCGTGGTCGAGGACGACCAGTTCGTACGCTCCGCACTCATCAGGCACCTGACCGAGGCTTCCCACACCGTACGGAGCGTCGGCACCGCCCTGGAGGCGCTGCGTGAAGTGGCCCATTTCCGGTTCGACGTGGTCATCCTCGACCTCGGACTGCCCGACCTCGACGGCTCCGAGGCGCTGAAGATGCTGCGCGGCATCACCGACGTACCGGTGATCATCGCGACCGCGCGGGACGACGAGGCCGAGATCGTCCGGCTGCTCAACGACGGCGCCGACGACTACCTCACCAAGCCGTTCTCCGTGGCGCACCTCTCGGCCAGGATCGCCGCCGTCCTGCGCCGCTCCCGCGCCGCCGGGGGCGAGGCACCCGCCCCGAACGTGCTGCGGGTGGGCGGGCTCGCCATCGATCCGCTGCGCCGCCAGGCCGAGTTGGACGGTACGCTGCTGGACCTCACCCGCCGCGAGTTCGATCTGCTGACCTTCCTCGCCGGGCGCCCCGGGGTCGTCGTACCGCGCAAGGAACTGCTCGCCGAGGTCTGGCAGCAGAGTTACGGCGACGACCAGACCATCGACGTCCATCTCTCCTGGCTGCGGCGGAAACTGGGTGAGACGGCGGCCAGGCCCCGCTATCTGCACACCCTGCGCGGCGTCGGCGTGAAACTGGAGCCGCCGGTGGAGTCCCGCGTCGACCGGGGCGGGGAGTCACGGCCGTGAGATGGGCCCTGATCAAGGTGTCCCTGGCCGTCACCGTGATGGTCGTCGTCGCCTTCGCGTTCCCGCTCGGCCTGGTCATCAAGGAGATGGCCAGGGACCGCGCCTTCACCAACGCCGAGCGGCAGGCCGCCGCCATGGGACCCACCCTCTCCATCACCACCGACCGCGCCGAACTGGAGCGTGCCGTCGCCTCCACGCAGGCGGGCGCCGACGGGCGGATGGCCGTGCACGTCCCGGCCGCGGGGGCGGAGGAGGCGGCCGTGGAGATCGGCACCCGCCGGGCAGGCCCGGCGGACCTGGAGACCGTACGGCGTACCCCGCGTGCCGCCACGGCCGAGGTGGCGGGCGGCTCCGTACTGCTCCAGCCGACCGCCCTCGGCTCGGGCCGGATCGCGATCGTCGAGATCTACGTCCCCGAGGACGAGGTCACCAACGGCGTCACCACCGCCTGGCTGGTCCTCGCGGGCGTCGGCCTCGCCCTGATCGTCGGCTCGGTCGCCGTCGCGGACCGGCTCGGCGTACGGATGGTCGAACCCGCGCGGCGCCTCGCGGGCGCCGCCGGCGCCCTCGGCGAGGGCAAGCTCGGCGCCCGCGTCCCCGAGGAGGGTCCGGCCGAACTCCACTCCGCAGCCGTCGCGTTCAACTCCATGGCCGACCAAGTCGTCCAGCTCCTCGCCAACGAACGCGAACTCGCCGCCGACCTCTCGCACCGGCTCCGTACCCCGCTCACCGTGCTCCGTCTCAACGCCGCCTCGCTCGGCGAGTCCCCGGCCGCCGACCAGACCCGGTCGGCCGTCGAGCAGTTGGAACGCGAGGTCGACACGATCATCCGCACCGCCCGTGAGTCCAAGCCGCAGACGGTCGCCGCCGGACCGGCCGGCGGATGCGACATCTCCGAAGTGGTCCGGGAGCGCATGGACTTCTGGTCCGCGCTGGCGGAGGACGAGGACCGTACGGTACGGGTCGCCGGGATCGGCCGCCCGGTGCGCGCCCCGGTCGTCAGGACCGAACTGGCCGCCGCGCTCGACGCGTTGCTCGGCAATGTCTTCCGGCACACCCCGGAGGGCACCGCCTTCTCGGTCGACGTGCACAACGGCGAGGACGCGGTGATCGTCCTCGTCTCGGACGCCGGTTCCGGTATCGCCGACCCCGAGGCCGCGCTCGCCCGTGGCAACAGCGGGGCCCGCGAGGGCTCCACCGGCCTCGGCCTCGACATCGTGCGCCGGGTCGCGGAGTCGACGGGCGGCGATGTACGGATCGGCCGTTCGGTGCTCGGCGGTACGGAGATACGCATCTGGATCGGCCTCGACGGCTGGCGTTCCCCGGACGAGCGGCGCGGCCACCGGCTGCGCGGGCGGGGCCGGTGGCGCGGCGGCGGGAGGTGGCCGGGCAGGACCGGCCGGGGAGCGCGGACGTCCGAGGGCGCGCAGGCGTGAACCGCCGCCCGGGGACCGGCGGACGGACCCCGTCCGCCGCCCGGGGCCGGGCAGAGGCGCACAGCCCCCGCCCCGCCTGCCCGGCCCGCCCCCCAGGGCCCCCTCTCAGCCGAGCGGTGGCTCCGGCAGCTCACCGGTCGCCGCCACCTTCGCGTACCACCGCGCACTCGACTTCGGGGTACGGCGCTGCGTCTCGTAGTCCACATGGACCGCGCCGAACCGCTTGCCGTACCCGTACGCCCACTCGAAGTTGTCCAGCAGCGACCAGAGGAAGTAGCCGCGTACATCGGCCCCGTCCCCGATCGCCCGCCGCACCGCCGACAGATGGCCGTGCAGATAGCGGATCCGGTCGGGGTCGTGGACCGAGCCGTCGGCGGCCGGCTTGTCCTCGTACGCCGCGCCGTTCTCCGTGACCATCAGCGGCAGCCCCGGAGCCTCGCGCGAGTAGCGCATCAGCAGGTCGTACAGCCCGTTCGGATCCACCGTCCAGCCCATCCCGGTCAGTTCGCCGGGCGGCTGGTGGAAGGCGATGTCGTCCCCGCCGGGCCAGGGGGAGTGGTCGCTCTCGCCGTGACCGTCGTGCCGCTCCGCGCCGGCCTCCGCCGCGGCCGAGACGACGGCGGGCTGGTAGTAGTTGACGCCCAGCGAGTCCAGCGGCTGACGGGCCACCGCCGCGTCGCCCGCGTGGACGAAGGACCAGTCGGTGAGCCGGGCCGTATCGGCGAAGAGGTCGTCCGGGTACGCGCCCGCGAGCATCGGCCCGGTGAAGATCCGGTTGGCGAGGGCGTCGATCCGGCGCCGGGCGTTCAGATCCTCGGGCGCCTGCGTCCTGGCCCGTACGCACGACGGGTTGAGGCTCACCGAGACCTGCGCCCGCGCCGGCAGCACGGAGCGCAGCGCCTGCGTGGCCAGACCGTGGCCGAGGTTGAGGTGGTGGGCCGCGCGCAGGGCGGCCACCGGGTCCGTACGGCCCGGGGCGTGCACCCCGGAGGCGTAGCCGAGGAAGGCGCTGCACCAGGGCTCGTTGAGGGTCGTCCAGCGCTCCACCCGGTCGCCCAGCGCCTCGCCGACGTACCGCGCGTACTCCGCGAACCGGTACGCCGTCTCACGCTCCGGCCAGCCGCCCGCCGCCTCCAGCTCCTGCGGGAGGTCCCAGTGGTAGAGGGTGAGGACCGGCTCGATGCCATGGGCGAGCAGATCGTCGACCAGCTCACGGTAGAAGTCCAGACCGCGCTGGACGGCCGGCCCGCGCCCGGTGGGCTGCACACGCGGCCAGGAGACCGAGAAGCGGTACGCGTTCACGCCGAGGTCCGCCATCAGCCGGACGTCCTCGGCCCGGCGGTGGAAGTGGTCGACGGCGACGTCGCCGGTGTCGCCGTTCCACGTCTTGCCGGGCGTATGGCTGAAGACGTCCCAGATGGAGGGCGTACGGCCGTTCTCCTGGGGCGCGCCCTCGATCTGGTACGCGGCGGTGGCGGTGCCCCAGAGAAAGCCCGGCGGGAAGGTTTCGGACATGGTGCAGCTCCCGGTGACCGTAGGGATGGGGGGTGTGGGTGGGGGGTGAGATGCGGTGGGACCCGGCGGGCGGGGCGCGGCGTCAGCCCTTGACCGCGCCCTGCATGATGCCGCCGACGATGTGCTTGCCGAACAGGACGAAGGCGATCAGCAGCGGCAGCGTGCCCAGCAGCGCGCCCGCCATGATCACCGACTGGTCGGGGATGTAACCGCGGCCGAGCCCGGTCAGCGCCACCTGCACGGTGGGGCTGCCGTTCTGGGTCAGCGCGATGATCGGCCAGAAGAAGTCGTTCCAGGCCATCACGAACGTCAGCATCCCGAGCACGGCCATCGCGGGCCGCGCGGCAGGGAAGACGACGTGCCAGACCACCCGCCAGCTGGCCGCGCCGTCCACCCGGGCCGCCTCGATCAGCTCGGTGGGCAGCGCCCCGGTCAGGTACTGGCGCATGAAGAACACGCCGAACGCGCTGACCAGCGTGGGCAGGATGACCGACTGGAGCCGGTCGGTCCACGACAGCTCGGCGATCAGCATGTACAGGGGGACGACGCTGAGCTGCGGCGGCACCATCATCGTGCCGATGACCAGCAGGAGCAGCAGGTTCTTGAACCGGAAGCGGAGTTTGGCGAAGGCGAATCCGGCGAGCGTGGAGAAGAGCACCGTACCGGCGGCGATCGAACCGGCGACGATCGTCGTGTTGAGCAGCGCCGTCCCCATGTTGGCGTCGGTCCAGGCGATCTCCAGGTTCTTGAACAGGTTCCCGCCGAACCAGAACGGCGGCGGGGTCTGCGCGAGCCGGGTGTTGTTACGGGACGCCGCGATCGCCGTCCACACCAGCGGGAACAGCGAGCCGACCGTGAACACGATCAGCACGGCGTAGGTGATCCGGCCACCGTGGAGCTGCCGTCCCGCGCCGCGCCCGCCCGTCCCCCGGGCGCCCCTGGGCGGCGGCGGTCCCGGTGTCCGGGCGCCCGCCGGCGACTTCCGCTCCGACTCCGATGACTCTGACTGTGACTGTGTCGTCGTGGACATGTGTCTCCCTCACCGGCCCTGCGAGCTTGTGCGCAGACGACGGCTGATCAGCCAGTTCACCGCGCCGACGACCAGCAGGATCAGGAACATCGTCCAGGCGATCGCCGAGGCCCGGCCGAGATGCAGGTTCACCCAGCCCTGCTCGTACAGATAGAGCCCGAGCGTCTGGAACTGATGGTCGGCCCCACCGTTCGCGCCTCCGGCGCCGTTGAAGAGCAGCGGCTCACCGAAGAGCTGGGTCGCCCCTATCGTCGAGACCACGACCGTGAACAGAATGGTCGGCCGCAGCGACGGCACGGTCACATGGAGGAACTGCTGCCAGCGCGAGGCGCCGTCCAGCGCCGCCGACTCGTAGAGATCGTCGGGGATCGACTGCATCGCCGCCAGATAGATCAGCGCGTTGTAGCCCGTCCAGCGCCAGATGACGATCGTGGAGACCGCGAGCTGCGAGGTCCACGCGCCGTTCTGCCAGTCGACCGGATCGATCCCGGCCATCCCCAGCGCCCAGTTGATCATCCCGTAGTCGCGGCCGAAGAGCAGCACGAAGACCAGGGTCGCGGCGGCCACCGAGGTGGCGTACGGGGTGAGCACGGCGACCCGGAAGAACATCGAGCCGCGCAGCCGGTAGTTGAGGAGATGGGCGATGCCCAGCGCGATCAGGAGCTGCGGAACGGTCGACAGCACCCCGATGGTGAGCGTGTTCTTCAGCGCGTTCCAGAAGAACTCGTCGCTCACCAGCCGGGAGAAGTTCCGCAGCCCCACCCACTCCATGTCGCCGGGCGCGGTCAGCTCCACCCGGTGGAGCGAGGCCCAGCCGGTGTAGAGCAGCGGGAAGAGGCCGAAGGCGAGGAAGAAGACGAAGAACGGTGCGACGAAGACGTACGGGCTCCACCGCACGTCGCGGCGGTACCAGCGGCTGCGCCGCTCCCTGCGCCGCTCGTCCTCCCCGTGCTCGCGGTCCGTGCTGTCCTTCCGGCCCCGCGCCGTGCCGGGCCGCCCACCGGGGCGGGTCCGCGCGCGCGTCCCGCCGGAGGCGGCGGGGCCGTGGGCCGGGGCCGCGCCCTCCTCCCCGGAGGGCGCGGCGGCGGGTGCGTCACTGGCCATCGGTCACTGGTCCAGTGCGTTGTCGATCGCCTTGACGGCCGCGTTCCAGCCGTCCTTCGGCGAGGTCCCCTTCTGGTCGACCTGGAGCATGCCGACATCGGCCAGGTTCTGCGAGATGATCCCGTCCTTCGGGCCGAGGATCTGCACCGGTACGCCCTTGGCGGCCTGGACGAAGATCTCCCCGATCGGCGCGTTGCCGAAGTACGCGTGCTTCGCGCCGGAGACCGCGGGCAGCGCGTAGGCCGCCTGCGAGCTGGGGAAGCTGCCGCGCTTCTCGAAGAGGGTGGCCTGCTGCTCGGGCGCGGTCAGCCAGGCGGCCAGCTCGGTGGCGGCCTCCTTGTTCTTGCCCGCCTCGGGCACGGTGAGGAAGGAGCCGCCCCAGTTGCCGGGCTTGGGCGCGGCGGCCACGTCCCACTTGTCCTTGCCCGCGTCCCCGGCCTTGTCCTGGATGTAGCCGAGCATCCAGGGCGGGCAGGAGACCGTGGCGAAGGCGTTGTTGGAGAAGCCCTGGTCCCAGGAGGGCGTGAACTGCTGGAGCTTGGCGGTCAGCCCGTTCCCGGCGAACGAGGCGGCCTCGTCCCAGGCGGCCTTCACCGCCGGGTTGGTCTTGTAGACGACCTTGCCGTCCGCGTCGTAGAAGCGCTCGGCGGAGCTGCCGAGGACGGCGGCCATCACCCCGCTCGCCGAGTCGACGAAGGCGGTCCCCTTGGGGGCCTTGGCCTTGAACTTCTTCCCGGCGTCCAGGTACTTCCGCCAGTCGCCCGCCCACAGCGCGCCGACCTCCGCGCGGTCGGTGGGCAGCCCGGCCCGGGCGAAGAGGTCCTTGCGGTAGCAGATGGCCTCGGGGCCGATGTCCGTACCGAGCCCTATGGTCCGGCCCGCCTTGGTGGTGGCCTGCTCCCACTTCCACGGCACGAAGCTGTCCTTGCGGACGCCGGGCGCCTTGCCGAGATCGACCAGTTTGTCGCTCTGGGTCGCGGTGACCTCGGCGATGTTGGCGACCTCGACCGCCTGGATGTCCGCGAGCCCGCTGCCGGAGCCCAGATGCGTGAGGAGCTGCGGGTAGTAGTTCTCGTTGCGCTCGATGGAGGTCTGCTTGATCACGATCTCGGGGTGGAGCTTCGTGTACTGGTCGTAGAGCCCGGCCTCCTTGAGGCCGAAGGCGCCGAAGACGCCCACGGTGATCGTGGTCTTGCCCTTGCCGCCGTCGCCCCCGCCGCTGGAGGCGGAGGCGGAGGGTTCGTCGTCGGCGGCGCAGCCGGCCAGGGCGCCCGCGGCCAGGGCCGCCGCGGCGGCGAGGGCCGCGAGCCGACGGGACGAACGAGTACGTGTACGCATGACGTCCTCCTAGTGCCACCGACGTCGCCGGCCTCCGGCCAACCGCGTGCGTGCTCGGTGCTGCGTGCCGCTGTCCGCGTTGCGAGGGGGGATCCGGCGCGGTCGGGCCACGTGCGGGGCATGTATGGGTCAGGTACGGTGGGAGCGCTCCCACATGTGATGTGTTGAAGCGTCGCGGGTCCCCGTAGGGGTGTCAAGGGACAGGGCTGGACTCGGAACGGATTCCTCGGACGGGTGGCCGCGACAGCCCGCCCGGGCGTACGGAACGACCCGTCCGGGGCGGGTACGGGCGCACGCGGGCAGGGGCGGGCGCGCCCGGGCGGGTACGGGTGCGACGACTGGGTGGGAGGCACGGATGACGTCTCGGATGTACCGGCCGCGCGGCGGCAGGCTGCCGACGCTCGAAGAGGTGGCGGCACGCGCCGGGGTCGGCCGGGGCACGGTCTCCCGGGTGATCAACGGATCCCCCAGGGTGAGCGCCCGGACCAGGGCCGCCGTCGAGCGGGCCGTCGCGGAGCTGGGGTACGTGCCCAACCGGGCGGCCCGCGCGCTCGCCGCCAACCGCGCCGACGCGATCGCCCTGGTCGTACCGGAGCCGGAGGCGCGGTTCTTCGCCGAGCCGTACTTCTCGGACATCGTCAGCGGGGTCGGCGAGGCGCTGTCCGAGACCGGGATGCAGCTCCTGCTCACTTTCGCGGGCGGCGCCAGGGAGCGCCGCAGGCTCGCCCAGTACCTGGCCGCCCACCGCGCCGACGGCGTTCTGCTGGTCTCCGTGCGCGCCGACGACCCGCTGCCCGAGCTGCTGGCCCGGATCCCCGTCCCCACCGTCATCAGCGGCCGCAGGTCCGAGGCCGAGCCGCTGCCCTCGGTCGACTCCGACAACGCGGAGGGCGCCCGTACGGCCGTGACGCATCTGCTCTCCCGGGGCCGCCGCACCATCGCGACGATCACCGGCCGGCTGGCGGTGTACGGCGCGGCCTGCCGCCTGGACGGCTACCGCCGCGCCCTGGCGGAGGCGGGCCACGCCCCCGACGAGGGGCTGGTCGCCGTGGCCGACTTCACCGAGGAGGGCGGCCGCCGGGCCATGACCGAGCTGCTGGCCCGCCGCCCGGACCTGGACGCGGTCTTCGCCGCCTCGGACGTCATGGCGGCGGGCGCCCGCCAGGCCCTGCGCACGGCGGGCCGCCGGACCCCGGACGACGTGGCCCTGGTCGGCTTCGACGACTCGGCGATCGCGCGCCTGATGGATCCGCCGCTGACCAGCGTCCGCCAGCCGATCGAGGAGATGGGCCGGGCGATGGCACGCCTGGTCCTGGCGGAGATCGGGACACGAGGCAACGGCACGGGAACCCTCCTGGCACGCCCGGGCCCGGGCCCGCGCCAGATCATCCTCCCGACGGAGCTGGTGGTACGCGACTCGTCCTGACCCTCCGTGCAGAGCGGTCCAGGGGAGTCATACGCGAGGGAGTTGGTGGTCGCGCGGCCTCGCGAGCGCGTTCGGGCGGCAGACCAGGTGCTGCCGGACGGGTGGATCCGCACCCGAGCCGGTCTCGACAGTGGTCTCGGTCGACGGCTGCCCGGGGAGGACCGGCTTGTCGCAGCGCGCGCAGATCAGCGGCCCTCCCGAGGCGGATTCCCGTAGTGCTCCAGAAGCCACGTGCAGTCGCGGAGCAGGATGGCTACGTACACCTGAGCGGACAGCGGGGACGACGTCATCTGCTCGGTGACGTGGCGCTGGACGTTGTCCAGACGGGACCGGCGGCCGTACCACTCCTGGCCGCCCCGCCACAGCCCCTCGACATGCGCCTCGGCGGCGGGCAGCAGGGCCGCGATGTGCCTCCGCAGCTCCGCACCGATGGCGGCCAGCTCGGAGAGGTCGGCCCTTGTTCCGCCGAGTGCGGCGGCCTCGGCGAGGGTGGCCTGGATGGCGGACGTGGTGGGCCTGGTCTCGCTGTGAGCGGTCACCGGATGTGCCCCGCGCTCGCCGGCGAGGTGGCTACGAGACCGTCGTGCCGACAGGTGTAGCCGTGGAGCCGGACAGGGCTGACATGGCGGCGGGCCACGGCCGTTGGTGCATACTGCATCTTTTGTCCCATCTGCCGGGTTGGTGTGGGCAGAAAGAGCATGGGTGCTGGGGCGGGGTGTAACTGCTACACCGTGTATCACCCTTCTTCAGGCGGCACCGATCCATGCGGCGAAGGCGCTGAGGTCAGCGTTCGCCTCGCGCGAGGCGGCGCAGAGTCGCCGTGTCCTCCCGCGCCCAGGGGTGCGCGCGGGTGTGCTGCGGAGCGATGGACCGGGCCACCTGAAGCGACGCGAAAGCATCTGCGCGGCGGCCGCTCCGCACCTGCGCGCGGGCCACTTCGATGTAGAAGCCCGACCGGCGCTCGCTCGTCATGCCGACCGGCGGCTTCCAGCCGTGCGCGATTTCGACGACGCGGGCTGTGTGATCACCGTCCAGGGCTACAGCCACCGACACCTCATGGATCCTGAGTGAACCGGGTCCGAACGCGGTTCCGCTGTAGATGCCTTCGGGGACGCGTAAAGCCATCGCCCGCGCTTCCGTAAGGTGCGTCTCTGCCGCATCGGCGTCCCCGCTCCGGCCGGCCACGACCGCGGCCCGCATGTGGAGCGCGCCCAGGGCTGCCGCGTTCGGTGCGTCGACAGGCGGGCCGCAGTCGTCGATGGCGGCCTCCAGTGCCCTCAGCCCCAGCCCGTACGAACGGGCGGCGAAGAAGACCTCGGTCCGGACATAGGCGGCGGATGCGGCGAGCAGAGGGTCCTCGGCCTGCTCGCTCGCCCAGCGCATCACGTCGATGAGCCGTGCGGACACATCGTGAGCCCCTGCCTTGTACGCCACCGCGTCCGCCGATCGCGCGGCGCGGGCAAGTAGTCGTACGGCCCTCTGCCGGTCCATGCGTACGGTATGTACGGTGACCAGCAGATCGGTGAGCAGCCGTGGCACATCGGCCGCCAAGCCGCTGTACTGCGCGCCAAGTCGGCGGGTTTCCGCTGCGGAGACCGCCGTGGCCAGCTCGGGGAGTGCACGGGTGGCTGTGGCCTTGTCCGTGCCGATGTCGTACCCGGCGATCGCCGCGGACATCCGGGGCAATGCTGCTCGCACGCGCTCGGACACCCGGGGAGGGTCGGCGGTGAGCAGCCGGTCCGGATCGGTGCCGAGCGCGGTGGCGAGACGATCGAGCGTCGCCGCCCCCGGGCTCCGGACGCCGCGCTCGATCCCTCTGATCATCGAGAGGGAGACGCCCGAGACGCGGGAGAGATCAGTCTGCGACATGCGGCGCGCCTGCCTGCGGGCGGCGATACGCGTACCGATGTGCTGAGGGGCGGTGGCCATACGGGCTCCTCCGGGGCGGGACTCGGTCGCACCGTACCCACGCGGACCCGTCGCGTAGGGGCAATGCACGGGCAGACGTACCCGTACGGAGGTCAGCGGATGATGTCGACGAGCTCGTGCAGACCGTCGATCCGGAAGTCCGCCTCGGCCGCCGTCGGCGTATCGGCCCAGAGGTATCCCCACGGTCCTCGGCGCAGGTGCGCGGTCAGCAGTCCCGCCTGCTTCGCGGGGCCGATGTCGTTCGCCGGGTGATCGCCGACATAGAGCGTCTCGTACGCGAGCGTTCCCGCCGCGGCAAGGACGCGGGCGAAGAACTCGGCGGAGGGTTTGGCGACACCCCACTCGCCCGAGGTGGCGACGAGGTCGGCCGGCAGGTTCAGAGCGCGCAGCAACTCCGCTGCCTTGACGGTCTGGTTGCCGGCGACGACGACGCGGACGCCCTGCCCCTGGAGGGCGGCGAGGGCGGGCCGGGTGTCGGAGTACAGATCGCTCTCGTCGAGCCGCTCGCCCTGGCCCGCGGCCTCCCGGGCCGCGTACTCCGCTGCCACGTCGATGCCCGGCCTGATGAGCCGCAGGGCGTCCGCATTGTCCCGGCCCTGCGCGACGACGGCTCCGACGAGGGCGGCGACCGTATGGCGCGGTGCCCCCAGCCAGTCCGCCCAGGAGGCCCAGTACCTGTCGTCGCGGACCAGTGTCTCGCCGACGTCGAACACCACCGCACGAATCATGTGGCACAGCGTAGAAGGAGGGCGAGCGCCGTTCGGCGACGAAGAAGGCCCGACCTGCTTTCCACAGATCGGGCCTTGATCGACAAGGGTGAGTAACGGGACTTGAACCCGCGACATCCTGGACCACAACCAGGTGCTCTACCAGCTGAGCTATACCCACCACGACCGGTCTTTTTCTTTCCCTGACCGGCCGAGAAAAAGTGTACAGGGTCCGCGAGGGTGCTCGCACCCGCGTTGTTCCGGGGTGCGGAGCGGGGCCGTGGGGCCTATTCCGTGCGCAGGACGTGCTTCGCCGCGATCTGCTTCGCGCGGTCGGAGTCCGGCCCCGGCTGCGGTACGAAGACCGCCTCCCGGTAGTAGCGCAGCTCCGCGATGGATTCGCGGATGTCCGCCAGCGCGCGGTGGTTGCCGCTCTTCTCCGGGCTGTTGAAATAGGCCCGCGGATACCAGCGGCGGGCCAGTTCCTTGATCGAGGAGACATCGACGATGCGGTAGTGGAGGTAGCCCTCCAGCGTCGCCATGTCACGGAGCAGGAAGCCGCGGTCGGTGCCGACCGTGTTGCCGCACAGCGGCGCCTTCCGGGGCTCCTTCACGTGCTCGCGTACGTACGCCAGGACCTGCTCCTCGGCGGCCGCGAGCGTGGTGCCGCCCGCCAGCTCGTCGAGGAGTCCCGAGGCGGTGTGCATCTGCCGCACCACCTCGGGCATGGTCTCCAGCGCCGCGTCCGGCGGGCGGATCACGATGTCCACCCCTTCACCGAGCACGTTCAGTTCCGAGTCGGTGACCAGCGCGGCCACCTCGATGAGTGCGTCGTCCGCCAGCGAGAGCCCGGTCATCTCGCAGTCGATCCACACCATTCGATCGTTCATACGCCTTACCCTACGGGGCGCTCCGCTGGCCGGGCAGACTCGGACGGCCCGGGCCTGTCGCGTACATGTCGGGTCCGGCCTTGCCGTGGTCCGGCAGCGCCGCGGACGCCGCCGGATGGCCCGGCGGACTGGAGGCCGCCGCCGCCCGCCTGGAGTGCGCGGACGCCTGGGCGGGCACCATCGACTCCATGACCCCCGGCGGCATGGGATCGCCCTGCGGGCGCCTGGCCCGGTAGGCGGACCGGTATGCCGCGGGGGAGGAGCCGAGCTGCCGCCGGAAGTGCCCGCGCAGCGCCACCGGGGAGCGGAAGCCGCAGCGGCCGGCGACCTCGTCGACCGAGTAGTCGGAGGTCTCCAGGAGCCGCTGTGCCTGAAGCACCCGCTGGGTGATCAGCCACTGGAGCGGCGCGCTTCCGGTGAGCGAACGGAACCGCCGGTCGAAGGTGCGGCGGCTCATGTACGCGCGCGCCGCGAGCGTCTCCACGTCGAACTGCTCGTGGAGATGTTCCAGTGCCCAGGCCACGACCTCGGCGAGCGGGTCGGAGCCGATTTCCTCTGGTAAAGACCTGTCCAGATAGCGCTCCTGCCCGCCACTGCGGCGCGGCGGTACGACCAGCCGGCGGGCCAGGGCCCCCGCTGCCTCCGCGCCGTGGTCGGTCCTGACGATATGCAGGCACAGATCGATTCCGGCCGCTGTTCCGGCGGAGGTGAGCACGTCCCCGTCGTCGACGAACAGCTCCCGCGGGTCCACATGGACGGACGGATAGCGTTTGGCGAGCGTCGGGGCGTACATCCAGTGCGTGGTGGCCGGCCGGCCGTCCAGCAGTCCGGCCGCCGCGAGCACGAACGCGCCGGTGCACAGTCCGACGATTCTGGCGCCCTCCTCATGGGCACGGCGCAGTGCGTCCAGTGCCTCGGGTGGTGGCGGTGATGTGATCGACCGCCATGCCGGCACGACCACGGTGCCTGCCCTGCTGATCGCCTCCAGGCCGTACGGCGCGGTCAGTTCGAGCCCGCCGGTGGTGCGCAGCGGGCCGTCCTCCCCACCGCAGACGAGCAGGCGGTAGCGGGGAACCCCGGCGTCCTGGCGGTCGATTCCGAACACCGAGAGCGGAATGGAGCTCTCGAAGATGGGGCCGCCGCTGAAAAGAAGCACGGCGACGACTTCCCGGCGTCGACGCCCGGAAAGCTTCCGTACTGACTCCGGTACGGCGGTGGAGTCCTGGCTCATGGCGCTAAGCCCCCCTCGGTGTTCTCGTCTCCCCGTTCTTGTCGGGCCTTTCGCTCCTGCACGATTCCCCTCGGTTTTGCACGGGTCCCCAGCCGTCGATCCTCATGATCGAATCTACTGTGTTCCGTGGTGCCGGCGTGACAAGTTCTCCAACCGGCGCTATGTCGACAAGGCAACTTGGCGCGAAGCATTCGATCACGAAGCGTTCCACTCGCGAGCCGAGAGTGGAAGTGGGCGTCGCATGCATGGCCCATCCCCGTAGGGTGCGGAGGGCCGTAGCGGTCCTTTCTTCCCTGGTGGCAAGGGGGTTGGCAGGCCATTTCATCAAAGGTTGGGCCCAAGTGCGAAGTTGGCTGAAAAGTGATGGGTGCGTCTGTGCGATGCGCTCAATCCTCCGGCGCACCACCCTCGTACGCGCGTGAGACCTCCCGCGCCCCCTGTCCATCTGGTTGAACCCTCCACGAGTGACGGCTTCCGGACGGTCCGTACGTTCCGTACATCCTTACGTACGACGCCACCGTGTCCGACGGGGGCCGGCCCCGGGTGGCGCGAATCCGCGCGACCTCGCACAGGGCCCGTGGCGGGCCTGTCGGAGGTCGGTGGGACCGCTCCCATTATTCCGCGTGGCGGGGCGGGCTCCGGGCCCGGGAGGGGCCTGGGGGCGGGTCCTGGGCCCCGCCGCGGCCCCCGCGCGCCCCGTGGCGCGTGGCGCCCGTGAGAGGCGGGCGCCGGGTGGTGCGGAAGCGCGGGCGCCCCCGGGGGCGGCGGCATGGCCGACGGGAGCCGGGCCGTCCGGTCACCCGTGGGGGTGATCCTGGATCTCCGCGGGGCTACCGGGGCACCGCCCGGGAAGCCTGTAGGGGCCATCCGGCATTGCGATCCGGGACCGCCTCGTGCATGCTCCCTGGAACGCCGCGTGTGACGCGGCGGGCTCTGGGCATGAGAGGAGTGTCGCCGTACCCTTTGGGGTATGGGGTTGGGAAGACGATTCCCGGACACAGCTCCGTCCACCCCGCCACTCGTTGCTCCTTCTCAAGAGGACCTCTTTCGCCGAGACATCCATGGCCGGTCACGAAATCCCAGAACCCGCAGACCGCGAGCAGGTAGCCGACCCACTGTCGGACCTGCAAGCGGCGGAACAGACACGCGCCTCCTGTGATCCGGCCTTCCGGCACGGAGTGGTCGTCGGCTTCGACGGCTCGATGTCCAGCGAGCGTGCGCTCGCCTACGCCATCGGCATGGCCCGGCGCCTCGGCTCCGGCCTGATCATCGTCCATGTCGCCAACCGGCTCCCGACCACGGTCTGGGCGGGGTGCGAACCCCCGGTCTTCGTGGACGTCCCCGACCACCGCACCGAAGTGCTCGGCCTCGAACTGGCCTGTGCGGACTACCTCGCCGAGGTGCCGTGGATCCTGGTCGAGCGCGGCGGCGACATCTGCCACGAACTCGAAGAGGTCGGCCAGGAGTACTCCGCCGACGCGATCGTCGTCGGCTCCACCCACGGCATCGTCGGGCGGATCTTCGGCTCGGTCGCCGGGCGGCTCGCCCGCCGCGCGCAGCGCCCCGTCGTTGTCATCCCGTAACAGCCCCTCGCGGGACGTCCGTTCGGCCTGAGAGGCCGTCAACTCTCTTGGTCACGGCGTGAATTTACTCACGCGTAGAGGTGGGTTGTGCGCTCGTGAAGGGTACATAACGGCCGCTGGGACTCAGCACCCGCACATCGTGAAGGGAGCCCGCCGTGGACAACGACGTCTCTGCGGGAAGCACCAATTCCACTTCCATTCTCGGCCATCTCGCACTCGGACTCACCCTGCTCGCCGGCGCCCGGTTCGCGGACAGTTCGGGCCTGGCCGAAGTGGGCGGCTGGGTCGCCGCCGTGTCCGGGCTCGCCTCCTGGTACGGAGCGACGGCCGCGCTCGCCCACTGGCCGACCACGCTCCCCCGGCGGCGTGCCGCCGGCCGGGGAGTGGCCGCCACCGGCTAGACGAGTCATTCCGAAGTAGCGTCGTCCGCCCCTTGGGGCGGGCGGGGAGGTGTCAGGTGCACCGCACTCGCTGCGCTCGCTCCGTCTCGGCGCATTGAACGGTCCTTCGGATGCCGAGCGCAGCCGCAAGGCGGAGGAGGGAAGCGACGCGGGAGCGTCGGTTCCCCCGACATCGCCGTCAACGCCGCGGATGTGCGTGCATGGCACCTCCCCGCAGACGGGACTTCGGAATGACTCGTCTAGAGCGGGGGCCAACCGGGCCCGCGACGGTCGCCGTGGCCGCGGGCCGGTGCCCGGGCAAGCACCGGCCCCTTCGGAGAGCGCCCTCAGTGTGACGGGTGGCACGCGCTGGGGGCGCTCTCACCGCTCTCACCGCCGCCGGACGCCGCCCACACCCCTTGCCGCCGCCCGCCCGCTACTCGACCGTGACCGACTTCGCGAGGTTGCGCGGCTTGTCGATGTCCCGGCCCAGCGCCAGCGCCGTGTGGTACGCCAGCAACTGGAGCGGGATGCCCATCAGGATCGGGTCCAGCTCCGTCTCGTTCTTCGGCACCACGATGGTGTGGTCGGCCTTCTCCTGCTCCTGGTGCGCCACCGCCAGAATCGGGCCGCTGCGCGCCTTGATCTCCTCCAGCGCCGCCCTGTTCTTCTCCAGCAGATCGTCGTCCGGGACGATCGCCACCGTCGGCAGCGCCGGCTCGATCAGCGCGAGCGGACCGTGCTTCAGCTCGGACGCCGGGTACGCCTCGGCGTGGATGTACGAGATCTCCTTCAGCTTCAGCGACGCCTCCAGCGCCACCGGGTAGCCCCGTACCCGCCCGATGAACATCATCGAGGCGGCCCCCGCGTACTCCGCGGCCAGCTTCTCGATCTCGTTCTCGGTCGCCAGGATCTCCGCGATCTGCTCGGGCAGCCGGCGCAGCCCCGCGATGATCCGCTTGCCGTCCGCCACGGACAGGTCGCGGATCCGGCCCAGGTGCAGCGCCAGCAGCGCGAACGAGACCACCGTGTTGGTGAAGCACTTGGTGGAGACCACACAGACCTCGGGCCCGGCGTGCACGTACACCCCGCCGTCCGTCTCCCGGGCGATCGCGGAACCCACGACATTGACCACGCCCAGCACCCGGGCGCCCTTGCGCTTCAGCTCCTGCACCGCCGCCAGCACGTCGTACGTCTCACCGGACTGCGACACCGCCACGTACAGCGTGTCGGGGTCCACGACCGGGTTGCGGTAGCGGAACTCGGAGGCCGGCTCGGCGTCGGCGGGGATCCGGGCCAGCTCCTCGATGAGCTGCGCCCCGATCAGGCCCGCGTGGTACGAGGTGCCACAGCCGAGGATCTTGATCCGGCGGACCCCGCGCGCCTCGCGGGCGTCCAGGTTCAGCCCACCGAGGTGCACGGTGGAGAACCGGTCGTCGATCCGGCCGCGCAGCACGCGGTCCACGGCGTCGGCCTGCTCCGAGATCTCCTTGTGCATGTACGTGTCGTGGCCGCCCATGTCGTACGACTCGGCCTCCCACTCCACCGTGGTCGGCGTGGCGGAGGTGGACGAACCCTCGGTGGTGTACGTACGGAAGTCGTCGGCCTTGAGGGTGGCCATCTCGCCGTCGTCCAGCGTCACGACCTGGCGGGTGTGCGAGACCAGCGCGGCCACGTCGGAGGCGACGAACATCTCCTTCTCGCCGATGCCCAGCACCACAGGGGAGCCGTTGCGGGCCACGACGATCCGGTCCGGGAAGTCGGCGTGCATGACGGCGATGCCGTACGTGCCCTCGACGAGCTGGAGCGCCTGGCGGACCTTCTCCTCCAGGGTGTCCGCCTGGGAGCGGGCGACCAGATGGGTGACCACCTCGGTGTCGGTCTCCGAGAGGAAGACGACACCGTCCGCCTCCAGCTTCACGCGCAGCTCGGAGGCGTTGTCGATGATGCCGTTGTGGACGAGGGCGACCTTGCCCTCGGCGTCCATGTGCGGATGCGCGTTCTCGTCGCTCGGGGCGCCGTGCGTGGCCCACCGGGTGTGCGCGATCCCGCTGGTGCCCGCGAAGCGCTTGGGGACCCGGGACTCCAGCTCACGGACGCGGCCCTTGGCCTTGACCATCTTCAGCGTGGCGGCCTTGCCCGCGGCCGGCTTGCCGGTGATCACGATGCCGGCGGAGTCGTATCCCCGGTACTCCAGTCGCTGCAGGCCCTCCAGCAGCAGTGGTGCCACATCACGCTTGCCGATGTATCCGACGATTCCGCACATACGGTCTCTGCCCCTCCTGAAGTTCTCACGGTGTGTGCCCGGACACGGTGGCAGGTGTCAGCCACGGTGTCAGCCGTAGACGATGCGGCGCAGCTGCCGGAGCGACAGCTCCGGGGGCGCCACCGCGCGGTGCGGCAGCTCGGCCGCGATCCGCTCGAAGATCTCGGCGTTGGCGGCCCCGCCGGACTGCAGTTCCCGGTGGCGGCGCCGTACGAACTCCTCGGTCGTCTCGTCGAAGTACGCCAGGACGTCGAGCACCACCCGGGCGGCCTCACCGCGCTGGAGCGCGGTGCTGCGCACGAGATGGTCGATGAGGTCGTCGTACGACGGGCGGCGTTCGAGCACTCGTCGATATTGCGGGCGCGCGTGGGTGTTTGCAACATTCCTGCCCGGAATCGGGCAGGATCCATCGAAAGTGAGAGCTGAATGAGGGAAGGACTCAGAGGGAAGCCGGGGGAGCGGGGGCGCTCCGGCCGTCTCCTCAGAGGCGTCCGAGGACGGCCCGCTTGGCGGTGGCGAACTCCTCGGCGGTGAGTATCCCCGACTGATGCAGCTCGCCCAGCTCCCGCAGCCGGCGCAGCAGCGCGTCATGATCGTCGCCGCCGCCACCCCCGGCCCCGGCCGCCTCGGCGGCTGTGACGGAGGCCTCCACCGGCCCGGCGCCCGATCCCTCCCCGACCGGGGACGGCGCCGGAGCAGGGGACGGCGCCGCGAGCGGGTGCGGCAGCCGGGCCAGCACCGCCGCGCCCACCAGCGCCATCAGCGGGTCCTTCCGGAACCCGTACAGGTCCACCGCGTGCGGGTCGTACTTCGGGGCGGCCGATGCGGCCGAGGTGCTTCCCGTCATCACGAACCGCAGGTAGCCGTTCTCCAGACCGGCGCTCGGCAGCCACTCCACCGCCGCCACGTCGTCGAGGTCGAGCGTACGGGGGCCGCCGGAGGACTTGGACTCCTCGGTCTTCCAGTTCCACTCCAGCCGGATCCGCCGCCCGTCGAAGGAGACCGTCGCGTCACCCGCGCCCACCGTGATCGGCAGGGCGGGGCCGGGCAGCAGATAGCGGTCGACGGGGCCGGGGTCCACCTGGTCCAGCAGCAGCGCCTGGCGTACCTCGTCCACCAGGTACTCGGCCACGCCGAAACGGTCCTTCTCGACGCTGAGCCGGTACGGTTCGGAGCCGTCGTCCAGCCGGCCGCCGGTGATCCGCAGCAGCGGATCGGCGCCGTCCCGCAGCCGCAGCCGCAGCCGTCCGGACTTGCGCCCCTCCTCGAAGGAGATCCCCGCCAGCGCCTCCAGCGGCATCGCGATCTCGCCGAGCGTCCTGCGGAGCAGGCTCACGCCCTTGTCCTTGCCGGGCACGATACGGACCGTGTTCCCGTCGAAGGTCCAGGTGCCGTCCTTCTGGATGATTTCCGCCATGCCGGGATTCTTCCATCAGGCATGGAGCCCGGGCGAGACGGAAACGGGCGCCGGAGGCTCTGCCAAACCTCCGGCGCCCGCATGGGCCGGTCCCGGTTTCTCCTGCCGCTATCTCGCGAACCGGGCCAGCGGGTTGGTCAGGGTGCCGACGAGCTGGAGCGCGCCCGCCGGGTCCGCGATGTCGACCATCTGCTCGTTGTTGCGGAGCTGGAGCCGGTTGAGGCAGGAGAGCGCGAACTCCTCGTCGAACAGGTCGTACTGGCGGAACCTGTCGGCCAGTTGCGGCAGCGACTCCTGGTACCCCCGGACGCACTCGGCGACCGTACGCCAGAACGTGTCCTCGTCGGGCAGTGTGCCGTCCGAGACGAGGTCCGCGCTCAGGAAGCGGAGGAAGCAGTCGAAGACATCGGTGAAGATCGACAGGACTTTCATGTCCTCGGGCACGTCCGCGCGGATCCGCTCGACCGCCGGCGGCAGCACCGCGTCCGGGTCCATCACCGCGATCTCCTCGGCGATGTCCTTGAAGACCGCCCGCTGGACGACTCCGTCCTCGATGACCAGGATGACGTTCTCGCCGTGCGGCATGAACACCAGGTCGTACGCGTAGAAGGAGTGCAGCACCGGCACCAGGTACGCGTCCAGATAGCGGCGCAGCCAGTCGGCCGGCGCCAGCCCCGACGCCGCGATCAGCGCGCCCGCGAAGGACGAGCCGTCCCGGTCGGTGTGGAGGAGGGACGCCATCGTGGCGAGCCGCTCCCCGCCCCGGAGCGAGGGCACGGGGCTCTCGCGCCAGAGCGCGGCCAGCATTTTCAGATACGGGGAGCCCTTGGCGGTGGCGGCCTCGTACTGCCGGTGGTGGTAGCCGATCGCCGCGCGCTCCCGGATGATCGAGAAGCGGGCCGCGCGCAGGGTGGCGTCGCTCTCGATCAGACCGGCGAGCCAGTCGTTGATCGCGGGCGTGGCCTCCATGTAGGCGGCGGACAGGCCGCGCATGAAGCCCATGTTGAGGACGGAGAGCGCGGTCTTGACGTAGTGCTTGGCCGGATCGGTCGTGTTGAAGAAGGTACGGATCGACTGCTGGGCCAGGTAGTCGTCCTCGCCCTCCCCGAGGCAGACGAGATGGCGCCGGCCCAGCTCGGCGGCGAAGGTGACGGAGAGTTTGTTCCACCACTGCCAGGGGTGCACGGGGATCAGGAAGTAGCCGTCCGGGTCGAGCCCCTGGTCGCGCAGGATCCCGTCGAACCGCTCCAGCGTCCCGGCGGACAGCTCCTCGCGTATCAGGGAGGAGTAGTCGAGTCCGGCGCCCGCGGTGAAGGTGGCCCGGTCGCGGCGGGCGGCGAGCCAGACGAGCCGGATCGGGGTCGCGGCCTCGGGGGCGTACGCGCGGTACTCGTCCACGCCGAAGCCGAGCCGGCCGTTGTTGGCGACGAAGCAGGGGTGGCCCTCGGTCATCCCCGTCTCGATCTCCTGGAACCCGGCGGTGGCCAGCTCCGCCGAGCTCACCGGCTTCTTGGTGAGTTTGTACGCCGTGCCCGCGAGGGTGGAGGAGATCTCCTCCAGGTAGACCGGCAGGATCGCGGCGGAGAGCCCCAGCGTCTCGCGCAGCTCGATGAAGAAGTCGAGCGCGTCCAGCGGCAGTTCGGCGTCGCCGCGGTGGCGCCGTACGGAGTCGGCGGATATCTGCCAGTGGTCGAGGGCGAACCGGCGCGCGGTGAAGCGGTACTCGGTCGCCTCGTCGTCGCTCCGTACCCGGTAGCGGTCCCCGCCGAGGGATTCGGGGGACAGGATGCGCTCGTGGGAGAACTCGGCGAGGGCTTTGCGGATGAGCAGCCGGCCGGCCTGCTCCCAGAGCTCCGGGGTGAGGTGGGCGACGCTGTCCGTGGCTTTCATCGGGTGACTCCTTGTGCTGCGTGAGCGGTCTGCTCGGCCGGGGCGGTCTGCTCGGTCTCTGCGGTCTGCTCGGTCTGCTCGGTCTGCTCGGTCCGCTCGGGTCGTCCGGTCCCTGCGGTCTGTGCGGCGTGCGCGGTCTGTGCGGCGAGCGCCGCGTGGAACATCCCGCGCGTGCAGAAGCTCAGATAGGCGCCCTTCTCCGGCTTCTCCAGTTTTTTCTCGATCCGGAAGCCGACCGCCTCGTTGAGGGCGTGTACGGCGGTGTTGCGTACGTCGGGCTCGACGACCACGCGCGCCACGGACGGGTCGTCGAAGAGCAGCGCCATCACCGTCGTGATCACGGCGCGGGTGAAGCCGTGCAGCCGCCGGGCGCCGTCGACCGGGGCGACCAGGAAGTGCATCCCGATGTCGCCGGTCTCGGCCTCGTACAGGCCCTTCAGCTCCACCTCGGCCGGGTCGTACCGCTCGATCAGGAAGGCGGGGACACCGTTGTGCAGCCCGATGAACGCGTCGTGGTTCGTGGCGGCGGCGATGCCCAGGTACTCGCGCTCCACGTCCGGCAGCGTGGCGCCCTGCATCAGCCAGAAGGCCGCTTTGGGGTGCGTGACCCAGCCGTGCAGCAGTTCGATGTCGGCGAACGGGTCGACGGCGCGTACCTCGAAGAGGCCCAGCCGCTCGTCCGTACGGGAGAACAGGATCTCCGGCTCCGCTGTGCGCCCGGTCATCGGACGGTGCCTTCCGGTGCGGCGAACTCCTGGAAGGCGATGGCCTTCTCGACCGGGTAGTACTCCCGCCCCAGCAGCTCGCCGATGATGTACGCGTTGCGGTACGGGCCCATGCCCAGGTCGGGCGAGGTGATGCTGTGGGTGTGCACGGCGGCGTTCTGGAGGAAGATCCCGCGCCCGGTCGTGTCGATGCTGTAGTTGCGGGCGACGTCGTACCGGCCGTGGCCGTCCAGCCTGATCCGGTCCGCGACCGGCTCCAGGAAGGCGGGGGCGACGTACCGGTAGCCGGTGGCGAGGACCAGGCCCTGGGTGGCGAGCGAGAAGTCCCGCTCCTGCTCCTCCTGGCGCAGCCCGAGCGTGTACGTACCATCCCCGGCTGTTTGCTCGTACGACGCCGAGGTCAGCGCGGTGTTGGCGAGCAGCCGGGTCCGCACCGGGCCCTTGAGGTTCTTCTGGTAGAGCAGATCGAAGATCTCGTTGATGAGATCCGAGTCGATGCCCTTGAACAGCCCCTTCTGCCCCGACTCCAGCCGGTAGCGGGTGGCCTCCGGCAGCGCGTGGAAGTAGTCGATGTACTCCGGGGAGGTCATCTCCAGCGTCAGTTTGGTGTATTCGAGCGGGAAGAAGCGCGGCGACCGGGTGATCCAGTTGAGCTGGTAGCCGTGCGTGTCGATGTCGGAGAGCAGGTCGTGGTAGATCTCCGCCGCGCTCTGCCCGCTGCCGACCAGGGTGATGGACTCCTTCTTCTGGAGCTCCGCCTTGCCTTGCAGATAGCGGGAGTTGTGCAGGAAGTCACCGCCGAGCCCCTGGCAGGACTCCGGGACGTACGGCGGGGTCCCGGTGCCGAACACCAGCCGCCGGGCACGGTACGACTCGTCCGCGGTGCGGACCACGTACAGCTCGCTCTCCTCCTCGTACGAGACGGAGGTCACCGTACGGTTGAAGCGCACGCTGGAGAGTTTGGCGGCGGCCCAGCGGCAGTAGTCGTTGTACTCGGTCCGCAGCGGATAGAAGTTCTCGCGGATGTAGAACGAGTACAGCCGTCCGGACTCCTTCAGGTAGTTGAGGAAGGAGTACGGCGAGGTCGGGTCGGCCAGCGTGACCAGGTCCGACAGGAACGGCGTCTGGAGATGGGCGCCTTCGAGGAACATCCCCGAGTGCCACTCGAAGTCGGGTTTCGACTCCAGGAAGACGCCGTCGAGTTCGTCGATCGGCTCGGTCAGGCAGGCGAGTCCCAGGTTGAAGGGGCCGAGCCCGATGCCGACGAAGTCGTACGGCGCGCTGCGCTCAGGAAGCGTGGACAAGGTTCTCTCCCAGGTACTGCTCGGCGTGGCCGGAGATCAGATCGAGGACGGCGGCGATGTCGCGCACGGTGGTCTCAGGGTTGAGCAGGGTGAACTTCAGGTACTGGCGTCCGCCCACGGTCGTCCCGGCGACCACGGCCTCACCGGAGGCGAAGAGCGCTTTGCGGGCGTGCAGGTTGGCGCGGTCGATCTCGGTGGGGCTGGTGATGTGCTCGGGGATGTAGCGGAAGACGAGCGTGGAGAGCTGGGGCTCCACGACGACGTCGTACCGCGGGTCGGCGGCGAGGAGCTGCCATCCCTCGGCGGCCAGGTCGCAGACCTCGTCGAAGAGTTCCCCGATACCGTCGGCGCCCATGACGCGCAGGGTCATCCACAGTTTGAGGGCGTCGAAGCGGCGCGTGGTCTGGAGGGACTTGTCGACCTGGTTGGGGATCCGCTCCTCGACCGTCCGGCGCGGGTTCAGATAGTCCGCGTGGTACGTGGCGTGGCGCAGGGTGGCGCCGTCCCGTACCAGCACGGCCGACGAACTCACCGGCTGGAAGAAGGACTTGTGGTAGTCGACGGTGACGGAGTCGGCGTGCTCGATGCCGGTCAGGAGCGGGCGCCGGGTGAGGGAGGTCAGCAGCCCGCAGCCGTAGGCCGCGTCGACGTGCATCCAGGTGTCGTACTGCTCGCAGAGCGCGGCGATCTCGGGCAGCGGGTCGATGGAGCCGAAGTCGGTGGTGCCCGCGGTCGCGACGACGGCCATCGGGGTCAGCCCCTCGGCGCGGCACCGCTCCAGCTCGGCGGCGAGGGCCACGGTCTGCATGCGCTTGTCGCGGTCGCAGGGGATGGAGACCACGGCGTTCGGGCCGAGCCCGAGCAGGGTGGCCGACTTCTGCACGCTGAAGTGGCTGCACTCGGAGGCGAAGACGCGCAGTTTCGTCAGCTCGTCGGCTTTGGCCTCCTCGCGGGCGAAGAGCAGCGCCTGGAGGTTGGACTGGGTGCCGCCGCTGGTGAAGACACCGTCGGCACCGGCGCCGAGCCCGATGCGCCGCGCGGTCCAGTCGATGAGCCGACGTTCGATCAGGGTGCCGCCGGCGCTCTGGTCCCAGGTGTCCAGGGACGAGTTGACGGCGGAGAGCACGGCCTCGCCGAGCACGGCGGGTATGACGACCGGGCAGTTGAGGTGCGCGAGATAGCGCGGATGGTGGAAGTAGACGGCGTCCCGCAGATAGACGCTCTCCAGCTCGTCGAGCGCGGCCGAGGTATCTCCGAGCGGCCGGTCCAGGTCGACCGCGGAGACCACCGGGCCCAGTGCGTCGGGGGTGATTCCGCTGAACGGCTTGTCCGTTGTGGCGAGTCGGTTCGCCACCCGCTCGACTCCTTCGGTCACGGAGCGCCGATAGCGGTCCGCCGTCGCGCCATTGAGCAGGTGCGCACGCATGCTGGGGTCCTCCCGGATGTGGGGGTGCGGGGGTGATGCCGATAGGCTTAGTTAGGTTAGCCTAACCTAACTTTTTCCTTCAATCCCGCATCGAACCGTCCTCGTCACGCCGCCGGCGCGACGAGGGTGTATCTGTGGTGCGTTGAGTTGTGCGGGTGTCCGCTGTCCGCGTACGCGTGGGGGCACGTGGGCGTACGGCCGGGCTGTACGTGTACGGCCGGGCTGTACGTGTACGGGGCTACGCGGCGGCCTTCCCGGCCGACTCGGCCGCGGCCGCGCGCAGTTGCTCCTCGCTCAGTCCGAGCCGCCAGTAGCCGACGAAGGTCACCCGGCGCCGGTCGACACCCCGTTCGTGTACGAGATGGCGGCGCAGCGCCTTGACCGTGCCCGATTCCCCGGCGATCCACGCGTACGGGGCGCTCCCGCGCGGCTCGAAGGCGCGTACGGCCTCCAGCGCGGACGGCGCGCCCTCGTCCCGTACCAGCCAGGTGATCCTGGCGTCGGCGGCGGTGGGCAGCGGCTGCCGGTCGGCGGCGTGCGGCACATCGATCCAGACGTCGGCCCTCAGGCCCGCGGGCAGCCACTCCAGGATCGCCGACGCGGCGGGCAGTGCCGTCTCGTCGGCCCAGATCAGTATGGAGTCGGAGTCGGCAGGCGGCCGGAACCGCACCGCCGTGTTGTCCGCCACGGCGGGGCCCAGCACCAGCGCCCGGTCACCGGGCGAGGCCCGGCCCGCCCAGCGGCAGGCGGGGCCGCCGTCGGGGTGGAGCGCGAAGTCGATGTCGACCTCGTCCGGGTCGCGGCGCTGCTCCCGCAGGGTGTACGAGCGCATCACGGCCCGTATGTCGTCGGGCAGCGCGCGCCAGGCCGTCCACCAGCCCTCGCCCTCCTCCACCGGCACGACGGGCGCGGCCTGGCCCGGGTGCGGAAGGAAGAGCGACAGGCTCTGGTCGCGGCCCCCGGCGGCGAAGCCGGCGAGATCGCCGTCGCTCCGGCCGCCGAAGGTGACGCGGACCAGGGACGGGCTGAGGCGCCGCACCCGTACGACCTGGAGGGGGAAGAAACGGAACGGGGCTGTCTCGGCCGTCTTCATGGAGGTCAGCCGGCCTTCCTCGCGGTTTCGGTTGCCTTGGCCGGACCGGAGTCTGTGGGCATGACGGTCTCCATCCCTGGGCGCTGGGTACGGCCTGTCACGGACAGGTTGCTCATTCGAAGGTAGGTTAGCCTAACCTCACCGAGTATCCCAGGGTGCGTCCGGCACCCGGACGCGGAAGAACAGGGGCCGGTCGACCGGCCCCCCGCCGAGCGGGCCCCGCCGACCGGCCCTAGTCGGGCAGGCCCAGCTCCCGGGCGATGAGCATCCGTTGGACCTCGCTGGTCCCCTCGCCGATCTCCAGGATCTTGGAGTCGCGCCACATCCGGGCCACCGGATACTCGTTCATGAACCCGTAACCGCCATGGATCTGGGTGGCGTCACGGGCGTTGTCCACGGCGACCGTCGACGAGTACAGCTTCGCGATCGCCGCCTCCTTCTTGAACGGCTCTCCGCGCGTCAGCCGCGAGGCCGCGTCCCGCCAGCCGATCCGCGCCATGTGCGCGCGTGTCTCCATGTCCGCGATCTTGAACTGGATCGCCTGGTTGGCGCCGATCGGCCGGCCGAACGCGTGCCGCTCCCCGGCGTACGCCACCGACTCGTCCACACACCCCTGGGCGAGCCCCGTCGCCAGCGCGGAGATCGCGACCCGGCCCTCGTCCAGGATCCGCAGGAACTGGGCGTACCCGCGGCCCTCCTCGCCCAGCAGATTCGCCAGCGGGACCCGTACGTCGGAGAAGGACAGCTCGCGGGTGTCCGACGCGTTCCACCCGACCTTCGAGTACGGGGCGGCGACGGTGAAGCCCGGGGTGCCGGACGGGACGATGATCGAGGAGATCTCCGGACGTCCGTCCGCCTTGCGGCCGGTGACGGCGGTGACGGTCACCAGGCCCGTGATGTCCGTGCCCGAGTTGGTGATGAAGCACTTGGTGCCGTTGATCACCCAGGTCTCGCCGTCGCGCACCGCCGTGGTGCGCGTACCCCCCGCGTCGGAACCGCAGTCGGGCTCGGTCAGCCCGAACGCGCCCAGCATCTCGCCCGAACAGAGCCGGGGCAGCCACGCGAGCTTCTGCTCCTCCGTGCCGAACCGGTACACCGGCATGGCGCCCAGCGACACCCCGGCCTCCAGGGTGATCGCCACCGACGAGTCGACGCGCGCCAGTTCCTCCAGCGCGATCCCGAGCGCGAGATAGTCGCCGCCCATACCGCCGTACTCCTCCGGGAACGGCAGCCCGAACAGCCCCATCCGCCCCATCTCGCGGACGATCTCGTACGGGAACTCGTGCCGCTCGTAGAAGTCGCCGATCTTGGGCGCGACCACCTCGCGGGCGAACTCCTCGACAGTGCGCCGCAGTTCTTCGTGCTCGGTGGAGAGGCGGTGGTCCAGGGACATCGGGTCACTCCTTGGGGGACTGGGCCGTGGCGGACCGGGCCGTGTCGGACGCCGTCCGGCCGGACAGCGCGCGGACGGTACGGGAGGGGCTGGGGCGGCCCAGCTCCCCGGCCAGCCAGACGCTGGTGGCGGTGAGCCGGCCGAGGTCGACACCGGTCTCCACCCCGAGGCCGTCGAGCATCCACACCAGGTCCTCGGTGGCGAGATTCCCGGTGGCGCTCCTGGCGAACGGGCAGCCGCCCAGGCCGCCCGCCGACGCGTCCACCGTCGTCACGCCGTGCTGGAGCGCGGCGAGGGTGTTGGCGAGCGCCTGGCCGTAGGTGTCGTGGAAGTGCACGGCGAGGGCGCTGGTCTCCACGCCCTCCTCGTTCAACTCGGCCAGCAGGGCCTGGACATGACCGGGGGTGGCCACCCCGATGGTGTCGCCGAGGCTCAGCTCGTCGCACCCCAGGTCCCGGAGCGCCTTGGCGACGGCGACGACCTGATGGATCGGGACGGGCCCCTCCCACGGGTCGCCGAAGCACATGGAGAGATAGCCGCGCACCCACATCCGCTCCTCACGGGCGCGGGCGACGACCGGCGCGAACATGGCGAGCGATTCGTCCACGGTCCGGTTCAGATTGGCCTTGGCGAAGGACTCCGTGGCGCTGGCGAACACGGCGACCCGGCGGGCCCCGAGCGCCAGCGCGCGGTCCAGGCCGCGTCCGTTCGGCACGAGGACCGGGAGCGCCACCTCGGCCGGGAGATCCGCCAGCAGCGGGAAGAGCGCCTCGGCGTCGGCCAGTTGGGGCACCCACTCCGGGTGGACGAAGCTGGTGGCCTCGATGGTGGTCAGCCCGGCGTGCGCGAGCCGGTGGATGAACTCGGCCTTCACCTCGGTAGGTACGACGTTCTTCTCGTTCTGGAGCCCGTCCCGCGCGCCCACCTCGTGGATACGGGCCCGGGGCGGCAGCCCCTGCGCGGGAACGGCCATGGGCAGCTCGTCGGTCATGACTCCTCCTGTACGCCGGACGCGGGTACGCCGGATGCCTGGGCGTCGGATGCGGGTACGCCGGGCGCCTCCGCGCCGGGCGCCGGTACGGCGGACGTCGCTACGCCGGACGGCTCGGGGACCGGCTCCCGGGGCGGCCCGGCCGGGGTGACGACGGCCAGCACCTGGTCCATGGCGACCGTGGCGCCGGGGGTGACCTCCAGTTCGGCGACCGTCCCGTCGTGCGGGGCGGAGATGACGTGCTCCATCTTCATCGCCTCCACGACCAGCAGGCTCTGCCCCGCCACGACCGGGTCACCGACACCCACCTTCACGACGGTGACCGTCCCCGGCATCGGCGCGGTCAGCGCGTCCACGCCGCCCGCCGCCCCGGCGCCCCGCAGCGCCGCCTCCACCGGGTCGAAGTCCTGTACGTGCCAGCTCTCGCCGTCCCTGCCGAGCCATCGCCCCGCCCGGTGGAAGGTGTGGGTCACGCCGTTTAGGGTGACGGTGACGCGACCGGGCTCGACCCGGAACACGTCCGAGGGCGACACCTCGTACGTCACCGGGTCCTGTCCCGCGATGCGCAGCGCGTGCCGTACGGGCGCGGGGGCGCCGCCCAGCCGCCAGCCGCTCGGCACGGAGAAGGGGTCCACCCACCCGGCGGCCCCTCCGGGCCCCGTCGCCGCGGAGGGCTCCAGCTCCGCCTGGCGGACGGCCGCCGCCGCCGCGTACACCTCCGGCGCCACGCCGTCCGGCACCAGGCCGGCCATCTCGCGCTCCACCAGTCCCGTGTCCAGCTCGCCCGCGACCACCGCCGGATGGGCCAGCAGCCGGCGCAGGAACCCGGCGTTCGTCGGGACCCCGAGCGTGACCGTGTCCGCGAGGGCCGCCCGCAGGGTGCGCAGCGCGGTGGCCCGGTCCGGGCCGTGGGCGACCACCTTCGACAGCATCGGGTCGTACGTACTGCCGACCTCCGTGCCGACCGCCAGGCCCGAGTCCGTCCGTACGCCACCGCCCTGGGGCTCGCGCAGCGCCAGCACCGTACCCCCGGAGGGCAGGAAGCCCCGGCTGCCCTCCTTCACGGAGACCGTCTCCGCGTAGATCCGGGCCTCCACCGCGTGCCCGGTGAAGGTGATGTCCTCCTGGGTGAGCGGAAGTTCCTCCCCGGCGGCCACCCGGAGCTGCCACTCCACCAGATCGAGGCCGGTGATCAGCTCCGTGACCGGATGCTCGACCTGGAGGCGGGTGTTCATCTCCATGAAGAAGTACGACGCCGGGTCGTCGCCCGGGACGATGAACTCGACCGTCCCCGCACCCGTGTAGCCGCACGAGCGAGCCGCGCGGACCGCCGCCTCGCCCATCGCCGCGCGCGTCGCCCCGTCCAGCAGCACGGACGGCGCCTCCTCCACCACCTTCTGGTGGCGGCGCTGGAGCGAGCACTCGCGCTCGCCGAGATGCACCACGTTCCCGTACGTGTCGCCGAGGACCTGGATCTCGATATGGCGCGGCCGGTCCACCCACCGCTCCAGCAGCAGCGTGTCGTCCCCGAAGGAGGAGCGTGCTTCGCGCCGCGCCGCCGCGATCTCCTCGGCGAGCGCCGCCTCCGCGCGCACCAGCCGCATGCCCTTGCCGCCGCCGCCCGCCGACGGTTTCAGCAGCACCGGCATTCCGATCAGGGCCGCCGCCTCGGTCAGCTGGGCGTCCGTCAGCCCGCTGCCCGAGGAGCCGGGCACCACCGGGACGCCCGCCGCCCGTACCGTCTCCTTCGCCCGGATCTTGTCGCCCATCAGCTCGATCGCGGCGGCCGGCGGCCCGATGAAGACCAGCCCCGCGTCCGCGCAGGCCCGCGCGAACGCCGCGTTCTCCGAGAGGAAGCCGTACCCCGGGTGGACCGCCCGCGCCCCTGTACGCGCCGCCGCGTCGAGCAGCCGGTCGGCGCGGAGATAGCTCTCCGAGGCCGCCGCCGGCCCGATCCGTACCGCCGTGTCCGCCTCGCGCACATGACGGGCGTCCGCGTCCGCGTCGCTGAACACCGCGACCGAGCGCACGCCGAGGGCGCGCAGCGTACGGATGACGCGCACCGCGATCTCGCCGCGATTGGCCACCAGGACCGTGTCGAACATTGCCGCTCCCACCCTCACCCTCGCCCTCTCACATCCGGAAGACGCCGAAGCCCGCTTCATTGAGCGGGGCGTTGGCACACGCGGTCAGGGCGAGACCCACCACCTGGCGGGTCTCCAGCGGGTCGATCACACCGTCGTCCCAGAGGCGCGCCGTCGCGTAGTAGGCGTTGCCCTGCGTCTCGTACTGCGCGCGGATCGGATCCTTGAACGCCTCCTCGTCCTCGGCGCCCCACTCCTCGCCGCGCCCCTCGATCTGGTCCCGCTTGACCGTCGCGAGAACGGAGGCGGCCTGCTCACCGCCCATCACGGAGATCTTGGCGTTGGGCCACATCCACAGGAAGCGGGGGGAGTAGGCCCGGCCGCACATCGAGTAGTTGCCCGCCCCGTACGATCCGCCGACCACGACCGTCAGCTTCGGGACCCGCGCGCAGGCCACCGCCGTCACCATCTTCGCGCCGTGCTTGGCGATCCCGCCCGCCTCGTAGTCCCGGCCGACCATGAAGCCGGAGATGTTCTGGAGGAAGAGCAGCGGAATGCCGCGCTGGTCGCACAGCTCGATGAAGTGCGCCCCCTTCTGGGCGGACTCCGAGAAGAGGATGCCGTTGTTGGCGATGATCCCGACCGGATGACCGTGGATGTGCGCGAACCCCGTCACCAGCGTCGTACCGAACTCGGCCTTGAACTCCGCGAACCGTGAGCCGTCCACCACCCGCGCGATCACCTCGCGCACGTCGTAGGGCGTCCGGGAATCCACCGGCACCGCGCCGTACAGCCCGGCCGGATCCACCACGGGCTCCTCGGCCGGCTCCACCGACCAGGGGAGCGCCCCGCGCGCGGGCAGCGTCGAGACGATGGTGCGCACGATCCGCAGCGCGTGCGCGTCGTCCTCCGCGAGATGGTCGGTCACCCCCGACGTACGGGAGTGGACCTCGCCGCCGCCCAGCTCCTCGGCCGTGACCACCTCGCCCGTCGCCGCCTTCACCAGCGGCGGTCCGCCCAGGAAGATCGTGCCCTGCCCGCGCACGATCACCGCCTCGTCGCTCATCGCCGGGACATACGCCCCGCCCGCCGTGCAGGAGCCGAGGACGGCGGCGATCTGCGGGATGCCGGCGCCCGACATCCTGGCCTGGTTGTAGAAGATCCGCCCGAAGTGGTCCCGGTCGGGGAAGACCTCGTCCTGGAGCGGCAGGAAGGCGCCGCCCGAGTCGACGAGATACAGGCACGGCAGCCGGTTCTCCAGGGCCACCTCCTGGGCGCGCAGATGCTTCTTCACCGTCATGGGGTAGTACGTGCCGCCCTTGACCGTGGCGTCATTGGCGACGATCACCACCTCACGGCCGCTGACCCGGCCGATCCCGGCGATCACCCCGGCGGCCGGGGCCGCCCCTCCATACATCCCCTCCGCCGCCAGCGGCGCCAGCTCCAGGAAGGGAGAGCCGGGGTCGAGGAGCGCGTCCACCCGCTCGCGCGGCAGCAGCTTCCCGCGCGCGGTGTGCCGGGCGCGGGCCTTCTCGCCGCCGCCCAGGCGCGCCGCGCCGAGCCGGGCGCGCAGCGCGTCGGCCAGCGCGCCGTGCGCCACCTCGTTGGCCTTCCAGGCCGCGGAGGCGGGGTCGGCGGAGCTGGTCAGCACGGGTGCCCGCTGCGCCGCCGGCCGCACGGCCTCGCGCACCGCCGCCCGCCCGTCCACCTGCCTCGTCGGCTGCTTCATCGCTGGTAGCTCCCTTGCTCCGGCCCGCGTCCGTCCGCCCACCTGTTCCTGCCCAGATGTTAATGAGCGTTAACCTCGCACGCTCCAGGTTAACGATCGCTAACGACCCTGTCTAGAATGATTTCCCATGAGCACCCGGACCGCCGCGCCGACCCGCCGCGAACAGATCCTCAAGCAGGCCGCGCGCCTCTTCGCCGAGCGTGGCTTCCACGGCGTGGGCGTCGACGAGATAGGGGCGGCCGTCGGTATCAGCGGACCGGGTCTGTACCGCCATTTCGCGGGCAAGGACGCCATGCTCGCCGAACTGCTGGTGGGCATCAGCGGCCGGCTGCTGGACGGCGGGCGGCTGCGGGTCCGGGAGGCCGACGGGGCGGCGGGGGAGGCGGGCGAGGGCCGGGACCCGGCCGCGCTGCTGGCCTCGCTGATCGACGGCCATATCGACTTCGCGCTGGACGACCGTCCGCTGATCACCCTCCACGACCGTGAGCTGGACCGGCTCAGGGACAGCGACCGCAAGCTGGTGCGTCAGCTCCAGCGGCAGTACGTGGAGCTGTGGGTCACGGTCGTACGGGAGCTGTACCCGCGCGTACCGGAGGCGCAGGCGCGCGGCGCCGTGCACGCCGTCTTCGGGCTGCTCAACTCGACGCCGCACCTCGGCCCGTACGGCGGCGGCCCGCCCGGCCGGGCCAGGGCGGAGGCGCTGCTGCGGCGCCTGGCGCACGGCGCCTTCGCCGCGCTGGGCGACGAGGGCGACGTACGCGAAGGGGACCGGTTCAGGCGGCCTTGAGCCCCGACAGCTCCCTGGCCAGGGTCTCCACGGGCTGGAAAGTCACCCCGAGCAGCGCGACATGCTTCCAGTGCAGCGAGCCGTCCGGCGCGATCAGGAACACCGAGCGGCGCACCCCGATCCCGGGCGCGGCCACCCCGAACGCCTTCGCGACCGACCGGTCGGTGTCGGCGAGCAGCGGAATCCGAAGATCGTACTTACGTGCGAAGGTTTCATGGCTGTCGACGTCCTGCGGGCTGACCCCCCAGACCTCGGCCCCCAGATCCGTGAACGTCTCCAGGCCGCTGGAGTACGAGCAGAGCTGCTTGGTGCAGACGGTGGTGTCGTCCCCGGGGTAGAAGGCGAGCACCAGCGGATGCCCCCGCCGCTCTTCCAGCCGGTACTCCCGCCGTACGAAGGTGTCGCCGTCGAGCACGCCGCCCGGCAGCGTGAAGGGCTCTACGGGACGGCCGATATCGGGTGAAGCTGCCACAGGGGACTCCCGGTTGAGGGTTGAGGGCCGGATGAGAGGGCCGGATGAGAGGGCCGGATGAGAGGGACGGACGTACGGACAGTGGACCACCCCTCGCGGGGCGTTCGGCACCGGGGTCCCGCCGGACCGCCCGGGGCGATCCCTCCCGGGGCGCGGGACACCCGGCGCGCCGTGCGGGCCTGACGGCACAGCGGGCCTGACGGCACAATGGGCTCATGCCGATACCGAGCCGCCCCGCCCTCGTCGACCATCTCGTCCGTACGCGCATCGCGGGCAACGTCGCGACGCCCCGCGACAACAACCTCCGCCACTACCGCAAGCTCGCCAACGGCGACCGCCACTACTGGCTGGGCCTGGAGCTGGGCGACCGCTGGACCGACGAGCAGGACGTGCTCGCCGTGATGGCAGAACGCTGCGGCGTGAACGACGACCCGCAGCACCGCGCCGGCCAGGACACCATCGACCCCGAGCTGACCGTCGACGCCCTGGAGCGGATGGCCGCGCGGCTGCGCAAGGCCGCCGACGCCCAGGAGCGCGTCCTCTTCGCGACCGGCCACCCGGGCGGGCTGCTGGACGTGCACCGGCAGACCGCCGACGCGCTGCGCGCCGCGGGCTGCGAGATCGTCACGATTCCCGCCGGGCTCACGGCGGACGAGGGCATGGTCTTCCAGTTCGCCGACGTCGCCGTGCTGGAGCGCGGCGCGACCCTGTGGCACACGCACTCGCCGGAGCCGATGCGGGCGATCCTCGACGGCCTGGAGCGCGACGGCAGACCCCAGCCGGACCTGGTGGTCGCCGACCACGGCTGGGCGGGGTGCGCGGGGCAGCGCGGTCTCGACTCGATGGGGTACGCGGACTGCAACGACCCCGCGCTCTTCCTCGGCGAGTCGGAGGGCACCCTCAGCGTCACGGTCCCGCTGGACGACCATGTCACCGACCCGCGTTTCTACGACCCGATGACTGCCTATCTGCTCGACGCGGCGGGGCTGCTCTGACGGCTGGCGCCGCCCCCGGAGCGGGACGGCCGGCTCGGAGCCTGTCCGATCGAAGGCCACCCGACAGGCTCTCAGTCGCGCGGCTCTCCGTCGCGCGGTACCCGGATCACGCCCTCCTGGATCACCGAGATCGCCAGCCTGCCGTCCTGGGTGAAGATCCGCGCCTGCCCCAGCCCGCGCCCGCCCGAGGACGACGGGGACTGCTGGTCGTACAGCAGCCACTCGTCCGCCCGGAACGGCCGGTGGAACCACATGGCGTGGTCCAGGCTCGCCCCCACCACGTCCCCGACCGTCCAGCCGCCCCGCCCGTGGGCCAGTAGCACCGAGTCGAGCAGCGTCATGTCGGAGACATAGGTCGCCAGACAGACATGCAGCAGGGGATCGTCGCTCAGCTTCCCCGTCGTACGGAACCACACCTGGGAGCGCGGCTCGCGCGGCTCTCCCACCTCGGCGTACGGCGGCGCGTCCACATAGCGCAGATCGACCGCCGCGCGCGCCTCCAGCAGCCGGTCCACCACCTCCGGGTGGACGAACCGGTCGGCGTACCGGGGCAGCAGCTCCGCACCCGTCGGCAGCGTCTCCGGATCCGGCGCCCGCGGCATCCGCGTCTGGTGCTCCAGCCCCTCCTCGTACGTCTGGAAGGAGGCCGAGAGATGGAAGACCGGCCGGCCGTGCTGGACGGCGACGACCCGCCGTGTGGTGAAGGAGCGCCCGTCCCTGATCCGGTCGACGGTGTAGACGATCGGCGCGCCGGGGTCACCCGGCCGCAGGAAGTACGCGTGCAGGGAGTGGGCCGTACGGTCGGCGGGGACCGTACGGCCCGCGGCCACCAGCGCCTGGGCGGCGACCTGGCCGCCGAAGACGCGCGGGACGACCGCGGACGCGGAGGAGCCGCGCCCGCGGAAGATGTCCCGCTCGATCCGCTCCAGGTCGAGCAGATCGAGCAGCGCGGACAGGGCGTCAGGAGCGCCGGGGGCGCCCGGGGCGTCAGGGACGTCGTTCATCGGTGTGGCTTACAGCCCCATCGACTTGGCGATGATCATCTTCATGACCTCGCTGGTGCCGCCGTAGATCCGGTTGACGCGGTTGTCCGCGTACAGGCGGGCGATCGGGTACTCGTTCATGTAGCCGTAGCCGCCGTGGAGCTGGAGGCACTTGTCGATCACGCGGTGCGCGACCTCGGTGGTGAACAGCTTCGCCGAGGCGGCCTCGGCGGCGGACAGCTCGCCCAGGTCGTGCGCCTCCAGCGCACGGTCCACGACGGCCTCCGCCGCGTCCACCTCCGCCTTGCAGGCGGCCAGCTCGAACTTGGTGTTCTGGAAGGACGCCACGCTCTTGCCGAAGACCGTACGGTCCTGCACGTACGCCTGCGCGAACCGGACCGCCGCCGCGGCCTGCGCGTACGCCCCGACCGCGATGCCCAGACGCTCCTGCGGCAGATTCTGGCCGAGGTAGGAGAAGCCCTTGTTCTCCTCGCCGAGCAGATCCCCGACCGGCACCTTCACGTCGGTGAAGGACAGCTCGGCGGTGTCCGAGGTCTTCAGGCCCAGCTTGTCGAGCTTGCGGCCGACCGCGTACCCCTCCGCCTTCGTGTCCACGACCAGCAGCGAGATCCCGTACCGCCGGTCCTCGGGCGTCGGCGCGGCGGTCCGCGCGCAGACGATGACGCGGTCCGCGTGGACGCCGCCGGTGATGAACGTCTTCGCGCCGTTGAGGACGTAGTGCGTCCCGTCCTCGGACAGCTTGGCCGTCGTCTTCATCCCGGCCAGGTCCGAGCCGGTGCCGGGCTCGGTCATGGCGATCGCGTACATCGTCCGGCCGCTGACGAAGTCGGGCAGCCACCGCTTCTTCTGCTCTTCGGTGGCGTACGCCTTCAGATACGGCAGACAGAGCGCGACATGCACGCCCGACCCTCCGAAGGAGACCCCGGCCCGGGCGCACTCCTCGGTGATGACGGCCTGGAACTTGAAGGACTCCTCACCGGCGCCGCCGTACTCCTCGGGCACCTCGATGCCGAAGATGCCCAGCTCACCCAGGGTGTAGTAGAAGTCGCGGGGCGCCTGCCCCGCCGCGTACCACTCGTCGTACACGGGAACGACCTCGGCTTCGACGAAAGCGCGTATGGTCTCCCGGAACGCCTCGTGGTCCTCGTTGTAAACGGTACGGCGCACGGGAAAACCTCCTGCGGTTCGCGACGGGCCCGAACATTCGATTAAGCGCTTGCTCAGTCCAAGTTACCCGGCGGTTCGTCCGGGTGTCCAGAGGCCGCGGATGGCGTGAATCGGTCACGCGGTGGCGTGCAGATGCCCCCGCGCCCACTCCTCGAAAGAGGTGAGCGGGATACCGAGGGCCCGCGCGAACTCCGGGCGGGCCGGCTGACCGGCCACGTTCATGAACTCGTGCGCGGCGCCCATTCCCGGCATCCCGGCGGCGATCGCCTCCTCCTCGGTCATGTCGGGCGCGGTCAGCTCCCTGCCGAGAGTGCGGGAGAGAACCGCCGCGACCTCCGTCATCGTCAGATGGTCGCTCGCCAGCTCCAGCTCGACCCCGTCGAACCGCTCCGGCTCGGCGACGGCGGCGGCAGCGGCCCGGCCGATGTCGCCGACCGCGACGAGCGACAGACGGGTCCCGGGCTTCACGACGCTCACCAGGCCGCCTTCGACGCCGCGCGGGAACAGGAACGCCATGGAGGGCAGGAAGTTGTCCATGAAGAAGCCCGGCTTGATGAGCGTCCAGTGCGCGAACCCCGCCTCGCGCACCCGGTCCTGGAGCCCGGCCTTGGTGGCGTAGTACGGCGCCATCGGCGCCCAGCGGCCCTCGGCCCAGCCGGGGGCCCCGGTGTGCTGCCCGGCACCGGAGACCGAGGTGTGCACGAACTGCGGGGCGCCGGCGGCCTTCGCGCCCTCGACCAGATTGACGCCCTGGGTCAGCTCGCCCTCGTAGTCGACGCCGTCCCCGCTCATCTCGGGCATCTGTACGGAGAAGACGGCGCGGGCCCCTTCGGCCGCACTGGTCACGGAGGCGCGGTCGCGGAGGTCGCCGGTGACCAGCTCGGCCCCGAGGGCTTCGACGGCCTTCGCCCGCCCGGTCGCCGGGTCGCGGACCAGTGCCCGGACGGGGACGCCCGCCGCGAGCAGGGCGCGGGCGGTGGCGCCGCCCTGCCGCCCGGTGGCCCCGGTGACCAGGACGGGCGCGGAACCGATGGGTACGGGATCTGCGGACATGACGCTCCTCGGGCAGGGTGCGGCCGGTGCGGACTGGCACCGGCGCTAAACGGCGTGGCCCGCCGTTTCTTCTTCGGTAAGATACGGAGGGCCCCGCCACTTAGCAACTCCCTCAGTGACTCAGTGACTCAGTGACCCAGCGACTCGATGACTCAGCGACTCCGGAGATGACGCCATGCCCGTCCAGCGCGCGGACGCCCGGCGCAACTACGCGCGAATCCTCGCCGTGGCCGAGGCGGAGGTCGCCGAACACGGCGCCGACGCCTCCCTGGAGCAGATCGCGCGTGTCGCGGGGGTCGGCTCCGCCACCGTCCGCCGGCACTTCCCCAGCCGCCGCGCACTCCTGGACGCGGTCTTCCACGAACGCCTCGACGCCCTGTGCGCCCGCGCCCGCGAACTGGCCGACCGGCCCGACGCCCGGGCCGCGCTCCTGGAGTGGCTGACCGCCGTCACCGCGTACGCCGCATCGGCCCGGGGTATGGCCGTCGCCCTGACGCCCGACGCGCCGCTCTCCTCCGACGAGGCGCACGTGAACGCCTGCGCGGCGAAGTTCACCGTGGCGCTCGACCCGCTCCTGCACCGCGCCGAGCGGGAGGGGGCGGTGGCGCCGGGCCTGACCGTCACGGACCTGCTCACCCTGATCGCCGGCATCGTCTGGGCCACGGAACACCACCCGGACCCCGCCGCCGAGGCGCACCGGCTGCTCGGCCTGGCGGTGGCGGGGCTCAGCCCGAAGCGGTGAGGGCGCGCTTGAAATACGGTGAAACCGGGGCGGCGGCGATCCGCGAAAGGACCACAGGCATGGAGAGACGGCACCCTGCGGACGACCTGGAGGCCCGCCCCCTGGACCAGGGCTCCGTCGCCGACTGGCAGAGACTCCGCGCCGAGATCGAGAGCGTCGACGGAGCGGGCGAGCACGTCAGCGCCGAAGACCTCGTCGAAATGCTGGAGGACCCCAAGCTCGACCCGGCCCGGGACACCCTGGGCCTGTGGAGCGGGTCGCGCCTGGTCGCGTACGCGGTCCTGCACACACCGCACGGCGCACCGGAGGTGGCCCGTTTTCAGGGCGACGCGGCGGTCCACCCCGACCGGCGGCGGCACGGCATCGGAACCCGGCTCGTCGACTGGCTGGAGACCCGCGCGGAAACCCGCCTCAAGGCGGACGGTCAGCTCTCCGCCCTGCGCGGCGAACTGCTGCTGGACGGGCTGGCCGGGGACCCCGGGCTGCTGAAACTCGCCCAGCGGCAGGGCTTCCGGCCGTGCCGCTGGTGGTTCGACATGAAGCAGCCGGCCCCCACCGGCGACCACCGCCCGGAGCCCCGGCCCGCCCCGGAGGGCACCCTTCCGGCCGCGTTCGAGGCGACGTACGACGAGGCCACCCGGCTGGCCCACAACGACGCGTTCCGCGACCACTGGAACTTCACCCCGTACGACGCCACCGACTGGCGCACCTGGGTCACCGGCTCCGGTTCCTTCCGGCCCGCGATGTCCCGGCTGCTGATCGCGGGCGACGAGATGGCGGCGTACCTCCTCGCGGAGGAGAGCGAGGCGGAGACGGCCGCGACTGGCAGCCGGGACTGCCACGTCGGCTTCCTCGGCACCCGCCGCTCCTGGCGCGGCCGGGGCGCGGCACAGGCACTGCTGACGGACGTCCTGCGGACGGCGCGCGACGCCGGTTACGACACGGTGTCGCTGACCGTCGACACGGACAACCCGTCGGGAGCGCTGGGCCTGTACGAGAGATCAGGCTTCGCGGCGACCCACGAAGCCGTCACATACGCGCGCCCACTCGGCCGGGGAGCGTTCCGCTCCTGACGGCGGCGATGAAGGAGGTCCAGGGGGCTGGAGGGAAGAGGAGGGCGGGGGTGTGGGGGGTTTTGGAGTCGCGGACGGGGATGCCGGAGGGGTGGTTGTCGAGTACTTCGAGGCAACTGTCCGCGTCGTTTCCGCTGTAGGACGACTTGCGCCAGCGGTGTGTGCCGGTGACGTCAGCGGCGGTCTTCTCGGTCATAGTTTCCGTATTCCTCTGCTGCTGCCCTGAGCAGGGCAAGTGATTCCCTTGTGGGCAGAGCCTCGCCCAGCGCTAGAGCGTAGGCCGCTTGGATCCGCTCGACCATGGCGGGGTCATCGTGAACCTTGGCCATGTAGATGGCTTCGGAATACGCCACAGGCGGTTGATCGTCGAACCACATCAGTGTCAGCATGCTCTGCTGGAGCGTGTGGGCTCCCAGGCTGTGCGGCAGCACGTGAACTCGAACGCGTCGAACCTCGGCCAGGTGAACGATGTGCTTCATTTGCTCTGCCATGACCTCCGGTCCGCCGACTGAACGACGCAGCACCGATTCGTCAAGCAGCGCCCATACTACGGGGGTTACCGGAGAGGCGAGGATCTTGGCCCGCTCCAGCCGCGTGACGACGATCCTGTCACACTGCTCCTTGCTCCAGGGCGGGGAAGCCGTGTCGAGAACCGCACGCATATAGCGTTCCGTCTGAAGAATTCCAGGCACGAGGGACAATGCGAATTCGCGGATCGTCGTGGCCTGTTGTTCGAGCTGTCGTGCGACCTCGAATCGATCCGCAACAACTGAATCATCCCGTGGCAGAAAACTGCTCAGTACGTTTCCCGTATTCAGTGCCCTGTCGAGTCGCTGTGCGTCCTCCTTGGACGGGATGCGGCGCCCCGCCTCGATGTGCGAAATGTGCGAACGGGTCATGATCGCGGCGTCGGCCAACTCCTGTTGTGTCAGCCCCGCCGCTACTCGCTGCTCCTTGAGCCAATCGCCGTAGATGCTTCCCATGTGCCGACTCCCTTGCGACAGATGCGGTGTCACCTGCAATCCCCTGGCGAGCCTAGCGAGCGCGGTCGCACTGTGTGAGGAAATCGCTACACAGGGCATTCCTGTGGGGCGTGCCCTTCAATCAACAGGAGTTGACGACGTGTTCAGTGTGTCTGCCCTCAATGGCTCGGGCGAGGCATTGCGCCTGCTTCCGTGGTCCGGTGAGGATGGCAAGCCGTGCTACCTCGCCGGTGGCGGGAACGGCTACATCTCCCGGATGGCCGACGAGATGGAGGACGCCCAGCTCGACATGGCTGCCGAAATCCTGGGCCACGCGGCCGACATGCTGGCCGACTCCAAGACCAGCTCGGTACAGCTCCGCTTCCTCGTGGCCCGGATGTCCGAGGCGCTGCGCGATGTCTGCCGGGTCGCGGAGAGCAGGGGTGCCCGTATCCCGGAGCCTCCGTGCACCGGCGCGGATGACTCCGAAGGCTGATCTGTTGAGTCGGGCGGGGGCCTGTCGGGGTGGGCCCGGGGTGCGTCATGGCGGGCGGCCCGCCCCCTCCAGCTCTGATGATCGCGGCTCCAGGGTGCGCGTCAAGGGCGCTCCTGCGTCGCGTCGCTGCGCGATGGCCTCCGGCCACCCTTGACCCGCACCCTTCCGCCGCTGAGAGAGCTTTTTCGGGAGGGGGCGGGGGGGAAGGGTCTCCTGGGGAACAGCTCTGTGCCTTCGGTGGGTTCCAGGCTTGCGGGCTGGTTCGCCCTGCGGGGCGCGCGGTCGTGGAGTGGGGTGGCCCGGCTTTCGTCAAGCGGCTCCCCACCGCATGCGTGTTGGGCTTCATGCCCCGCTGGTCACTGTCGGGTGGTGGGTGCGGGTTCGGGCGGTGGCCTGTCGGGGTGGGCCGGGGGTGTGTGGTGCGGGCGATCCGCCCCCTCCCTGATGCGATGGTCGCGGTTCCGGGCCGGGCGTCAAGGGCGCTCCTTCGTCGCGTCGGCTTCGCCGATGTCGCTGCGCTCCACCCTTGACCCCCGCCCCTGCACCGCTGGAAAGGCAGAGGGGAGGGGGCGGGGGGAAGGGTCCACTGGAGAACTGCTCTGTTCCGTCGGTGGGTTGCAGGCTGCCGGGTCGGTTCGCCCTGCGGGGCACGCGGCAGTGGAGTGGGGTGGCCCGGCTTTCGTCAAGCGTCCGCCGACCGCATGTGCGCTGGGGCTCATGCCCCGCTGGTCACTCGCCGTGGGTGGAGGGGTCAGGTGACTTCGGGGCGGGTGTGGCATGTGGGGCGGGGGTGGTGCTCGGAGGGGGGTGGGTGGACCGAGAGTCCCGGATAGGGGAGCTTTCGGTCCGCACGAGTGGAACGACGGGCGCCCAACCCCCTGTCAGGTGGGGCAAAGTGGGGCATAGGGCATGCTTTTGGGTGGGGAAGCGCTGATCGGGACTCCCGGCACCCACCCCACCCGGCAGGCCACCGCCTGAACCCGCACTCACCAGCGGACAGTGACCAGCGGGGCATGAGCCCCAGCCAACATCCGGTCGGTAGACGCTTGACGAAAGCCGCCACCACCCCACTCCACGACCGCGTGCCCCGCAGGGCGAACCGGCCCGCCAGCCTGCAACCCACCGACGGAACAGAGCAGTTCCCCAGTGGACCCTTCCCCCCCGCCCCCTCCCGAAAAAGCTCTACCAGCGGCGCAAGGGTGCGGGTCAAGGGTGGAGCGCAGCGACATCGGCGAAGCCGACGCGACGAAGGAGCGCCCTTGACGCGCACCCTGGAGCCGCGACCATCAGAGCTGGAGGGGGCGGCCCGCCCGCCATGAAACACCCCCGGCCCGGCCCGACAGGCCCCGCCCGAACCCGCAGCCAACACCGGACAGTGACCAGCGGGGCATGAATCTCAGCCAGCATCCGGTCGGTAGACGCTTGACGAAAGCCGGGCTGCCCCACTCCACTGCCGCGTGCCCCGCAGGGCGAACCGGCCCGGCAGCCTGCAACCCACCTGCGGAACAGAGCAGTTCCCCAGTGGACCCTTCCCCCGCCCGCCATGAAACGCTCCTGGCCCGCCCCGACAGGCCACCGCCCGAACCAACGGCTCGGGCCCCGCCTGACCGGGCCCCGCCCGCACCAACGGACCGCCCCGGCTCCGTGTTCAGGAGCAGTCGGAGCGGTGGTCGAAGGGCCTGTCCGGGCACCCCGGGCATTCGAACAGGTAGATGCCGCCCATGTCGCCGAGCATGAGCCCGGGCGGTCGCTGGATCCGGGTCCGTTCTTCGTAGGGGAGGTCCCGGATCGTGCCCTCGGCCGGGGTGTCCTCGACCGGCAGCCAGGTGCGCCAGCTCGCGCCGTCGAACTCGGCGCTGTTGAGGGTCAGGAGATGGTCCATGCGCCGGTCACACGTCGGGCAGTCCGGCCAGTCCGGCTCCTGCGTCCATGTCGGGTAGCCGCCGGCCTTGATGCCGTCGGACACGGAGAGGTGGTACTCGTACGACCAGCCGGTCTCCTCCTCCACCTGGTCGAACCGGTCCTGGAGCGCGTCGCGGAGACCGTCCGGCAGATCCCAGCTCGGGTAGTCGGTGACGCGTTCCGGGTGCAGGACACACGGGTTCGGCAGGTAGTTGTCGCTTGCGCCCGCCGGGCGGGGCGGGTCGGCGGGGCCGAGGTCGCCCCGGGAGCTGTTCCACCGGAAGACCTCGGGGCGCGGCACGTAACCCTCCTCGTGGTCGAAGGGGCACCACAGGACCTGGAGCACATCGGTACCGGCCGGGAAGACCAGGTCGGGAACGTCGGTGGCGAAGAGCTGGAGGACCGGAACGAGCGGGACCGGGATCTCAGTGGGCGCGTACCTGGTGTGGGGGTGGTCGTCCTCGCAGTGGGGCCATGGCTGCGCACGTGGCCAGAGGAGGGGCCCGCCGAGCGAACTGTCCCTGGCGCACGGGGCACCGAGCCGCGGGTGCAGGCGGACGGCGGCCTTCCGGAAGGCCGCCACCTCGGGAAACAGCGCCTCGACGTCGAGTGGACGCGGCGGGGTGGTGCGCGCCATCGGGCATGCTCCTCATGGTCCGGGTGTTCGCGACGGCCTGGGCCGCAGTGGTCCGAGCGTAACGGCACGGCTTCTCGGGCCGGGCGCGGCCTGATCACCTCGGTGCCGAGCTGATCAGGCCGTCCGGGTGGCGCGGACGATACGGGGGCGTCGAGCGGGAGCCGAGGGGCAGGACTCGGACCGCCTGACCGAACTGCGGGGGGCTCAGATCGGCTTGACCGAGCTGCACTTCGTGAACGGGAGCCAGGGGCGGCTGCCGTCCTCGCGCGGGGCGCCCGCGTAGGTCGGGTCGCCGATGAGCTTCTGCTCCTCGTGCTCGTGGCTGGTCTCCAGGCCGAAGAGCTTGAAGCCCGTGCTCAGTTTGTGGAGGGAGGTGCCCAGGCTGATCGCGAAGCCGGCCTTCCACCAGTCGATGTTGACCTTGTAGTCGAGGCTGCTCAGCTTGCCCTTGTCGTGCAGGAGCTTCTCGAAGGGGGTGGCGTCCGGGGCCGGCGGCTCGGAGGCGGAGTGCGGGGAGGGGATGCCCGCGTTGTGGATCTGCTTGATCCCGCTGTCCTCGCCGTCCTCCCCGTTGCGCAGGTAGTTCTCGACGGTCTCGCTGTCCTTGGGGTCCTTGAGGTCCAGCTCCGCCACCTCGGTGTGCATCTCGGTGTCGGTCTTTCCGCCGCCGCCCTCGACATGCAGGTTGAACGGTCCTGCGGGCACCGATCCGCGTATGTCGACGCCCGGGTTGCCGCTCATGCCGCGCTCGGCCGTGGAGATCCGGAGCCTGGTCGGGCGGTGGTCCTTGCCCTCCTTCTCCTCCTTGTCGTAGTCCTCCGCGTTGTACGTCACGTAGAACTGCTGCATATGGCTGCCCTCGCCCTGATAGGCGTTGCCGACACGGCCGTTGATCTCCATCGTGTAGACGAAGGTGATCTCGCCGTTGCCGCGCATGACGAGGGTGTCGTTCATCCAGGTGCCCTGCGCGCCCTTGCCGGTGACCTGGCCGACGCTCTTGTTCTCCTTGCCGGTCCTGAGGCTCTTGCCGAACTTGACGTCACCGGACTTCTCGCTGGTGGTCTTGGTGATGTCGAGGTCGGGCTGCCGGTCCGGCTCCAGCTCCGGGAGCTTGTCCTTGTTCGAGTGGTTGCAGATCATGCCCAGTTCGGCGCTGCGGGCCCCGGGTGGACGGCTGTTGCATTTCGCGGCGCCCTTGAGATATTCCGCGAACTGCTTGGCGTCGTTGTAGTTGTTCTCCAGGTCCTTCTGCGGGTCGTCGCTCTGGTGGCCGTCGAACAGCCAGCGCCCGCCGCCTCCGCCGCCCTTGGTGTAACTACCGCTCAGCGAGGCGCTGCCGCCCCACTTCTTGAGCCCGGGGAAGTCGATCCCGCCCTCCACCCCGCCCTGGACCGTGCCCGTGGAATCGAGGGTGACCGACCCGTCGGACCACTGCGTGACCTTCATCTCGCTGCTGGAGCTGATCTTGATGAAGAGAATGCGCATCACGGTCTTCTGCTTGTCGGTCTCCGACGCCAGGATGCACTTGTCGGGCTCGAACGCCACATCTTCGGCCTTCGGCTTGCCGTCCTTGGGGTCCGGGCCCGGCAGCGTCGTGACCCCGTCCTCCCCGGAACCGGAACCGTCCGGATTGGGCAGGGCGCTGTCCCCGCCGTTCTCGGAGCCAGGGCCCGACGGGCAGGCGCCGTTGCTGACCAACTGGCATATCGCACGGTGGAGTCCACCGGTCACCTGTGTTCCGACCGGCGTGAGCGTCAAGGTCAGCACCAGACTCACCACGACGCCGAGCAGGCCGAGATATTCCACTGAGGTCTGCCCACGGGCCCGGGAGAATGAGGGGCGTCTCAAACCGTTCCTCCGCATGTCTTGGCCTCTCATCCCCCGCTGATGATTCGGTCTCGACCGAACGCTACGGAGCGGGGAACGGCGACGGCGTGGGCCCCGGGACCCACGCCGGACCCCAATTCCCCTGGCCTCCCGGGCCCTTTGGGTCCTGCGGTGTCGGACGGCGAAAGCGCAGGTGACGCGGGTGCTGCGGCACGGTGAACGCCGGGCGCAACGAGGTTCAGTCAGGTTCAGCCGGGCTCAACCGGTTTCAGCCGCGCGAGGCGGCCTCGGGCGGCTCCCGCAGCGCGAACCACAGCTCCATCCGTACGTCGGGGTCGTCCAGGTCCCTGTCCAGGAGGGCCGCGCAGCGGGTGATGCGGTGGCGGACCGTGTTGCGGTGGACGGTCAGGGCCACCGCCGTACGGTCCCAGCTTCCGTGCAGCGAGAGCCAGGCGCGCAGTGTCTCCGTCAGGGCCGGGGCGCCCGGGGCGGCCAGGACGGGGGCCAGGAGGGTGCGGGCGTGGGACGCGGCCTCCTCCGGGGGGATCAGGGCGGCGAGTCCGGCCGCCGGGCCCGTCGGGTCGTGGCGTACGAGGGCGGTACGGGTGGCCTCCGCGCGGCCCAGAGCACGCAGCGCGCGGGTGGCCGCGGCGGCCAGGGCCTGCGGGGGGACCGGGTCGCTGACGCCGAGGGTCCAGCCGGGCAGGGCGGTGACCTCGCGGTCGGTGAGGACGCGGACCGTCGTGCCGTCCGTGTCGGCCAGCGCGCTGCCCAGGGCCGCCGCCAGCGCGCCCGCCGCGAACGGGGTGGCGCCGCCGCGCCCCTGGACGACCCGCCAGGGCCCGGGGCCGAGCAGCGGCGCCGTCTCGGCCGGGGTGGCGCCCAGCAGCAGCCGTACCAGCGCGGCCGAGCGGCCCGCCTCCGCGGCGCCCTGATGGGGCGCGGTCAGCAGGGAGAGCAGCACGACGGCGACGCCCGCGACGGTGTGGTCGCCGGGTTCGCGCCGTTCGGCCGCCACGCCGAGCACCAGGCCCTGGCCGCCGCCGAGGGCGTACGCGGCGAGATGGGCGCCCTGGGTCGTGTCCGTGGCCGAGGAGGGCGCGGCACCGTTCGGCGCCGGGTTGACCACCCTGGCCAGGCGCGCGAGCGCCGTACGGGCGCCGGGGGACGGGGAGCGGCCGATCGAGTGCAGCTCCGCGCCGTCCGGCGCGAACAGGACCGCGCGCCCGCCGAGCCCCACCGCGAGCTGGTGCAGCACCGCGGGCACCGGGTCCTGCCTGGCCGCCGCGGCCGCCAGGCCCTGCTGGGCCCGGGTCACCCGGCGCAGCTCGCGGTGGCGTGCCTCCGCCATCAGCCGCCACACCGCGCGTACCACCGCTGTGAACGGGGTACGGGGCGGCACCTCCAGCAGCGGCAGACCGTACCGGTCGCAGGCGTCGACCAGGGCGGGCGGCACCGTGTCGTACACCGGTGTCACCCCGAAGCCGAGCGCCGCCGCGCCCGCCTCGACCACGCGCCCCACATACGCGTCCCCGTCCGCGTCGGTGAGCTGCACGCCCGCCGTCAGCAGCAGCTCCCCGCCGAGCAGATACGGGTACGGGTCGGCCATCTCGGAGGTGTGCACCCAGTGCACCACCTGGGAGCCGTCGTCCGGAGGGCCCGCGATCCGGCGCAGGCCCAGTGTCCGGTCCGCCAGCAGATCGGCGAGCGGCACCGGGGGAGTGGGCGGGGAGGAAGGGGCGGCGGTGGCGTCCGGCATGGATGATCCATCCGTCTTCGGCGGAAAGAATGGATGAAACGTACACTTCAGCGCCGCTCACCGGCCACCTACCGTCATGACCCACACGCTCGGCCACCGGCGCTTACGCCCACTTCTGTACGTAAGCGAACGGACACGAGCACCTTCAGGCGTGAGACGAGACGGAGGAAGCCCATGGCTGTCGACTACGCGGTGATCGTCGTCTATCTGGCCGGCATGCTCGCCATGGGCTGGTGGGGCATGCGCCGCGCCCGGTCCAAGAGCGAGTTCCTGGTGGCGGGCCGCAGGCTCGGCCCCTGGATGTACTCCGGCACCATGGCCGCCATCGTCCTGGGCGGCGCCTCGACCATCGGCGGTGTCGGCCTCGGCTACCGCCACGGTCTCTCCGGCGCCTGGATGGTCTTCGCCATCGGCCTCGGGCTGCTCGCCCTCTCCGTCTTCTTCTCCGCGCGGATCGCGCGGCTGAAGGTCTACACCGTCTCCGAGATGCTCGACCTGCGCTACGGCGGCCGGGCCGGGCTCATCTCGGGCATCGTGATGTGGGCGTACACCCTGATGCTCGCCGTCACCTCGACCATCGCGTACGCCACGATCTTCGACGTCCTCTTCGACCTGCACCGCACCGTCGCGATCATCCTGGGCGGGGCCGTCGTCGTCGCGTACTCGACGCTCGGAGGCATGTGGTCCATCACGCTGACGGACATGGTGCAGTTCGTCGTGAAGACCATAGGGGTGCTGCTGCTCCTGCTGCCCATAGCCGTCGTCAAGGCGGGCGGCTTCGCGGAGATGAAGGAGCGGCTGCCCTCCGCGTACTTCTCGCCGTTCGGCATCGGCGGCGAGACGATCTTCACGTACGTCCTGATCTACACCTTCGGCATGCTGATCGGACAGGACATCTGGCAGCGGGTGTTCACCGCGCGCGGAGACAAGGTCGCGCGCTGGGGCGGCACCGTCGCCGGTACCTACTGTCTGGTGTACGCACTGGCCGGCGCGGTCATCGGCACGGCCGCCAAGGTGCTCTACCCGAACCTGGGCAGCGCGGACGACGCGTTCGCGACCATCGTGATGGACGAACTGCCCACGGGCGTACGCGGGCTGGTGCTGGCCGCCGCCCTGGCTGCCGTGATGTCGACCTCCTCGGGCGCGCTGATCGCCTGCGCGACCGTGGCCAACAACGACATCTGGGCGCGGCTGCGCGGAGCCGTCGGACGGGGCGGCGCCGCGCACGGTGAGATGGACGAGGTACGGGGCAACCGGCTGTTCATCCTGGTCATGGGGGTCGGTGTGATCGCCGTGGCCATCGCGCTGAACAACGTGGTCGAGGCCCTGACCGTCGCGTACAACCTGCTTGTCGGCGGGCTGCTCGTACCGATCCTCGGCGGGCTGCTGTGGCGGCGCGGCACGGTGTACGGCGCGCTGGCCGCCGTGATCGTCGGCGGGGTCACCGTCGTGGGGCTGATGGCGGCGTACGGGATCCTCGCCAACCAGCCCATCTACTACGGTCTGCTGGCCTCGCTCGCCGCGTACGTGATCGTCAGCCTGGCGACGCGGCCGACCGACGAGGCGGTGCTCGCGGTGTGGCGCGCCCGGCTCGCGGGGGAGGCGCCGGAGGAGGCCGGGGGACCCACTGTCAGTGGGCTGGTCCATTCTTGAGACGGAGCACTTGCGGCAGAGCACGGCAGAGCACGGCAGAGCGCGGCAGAGTGCCGCAGAACGGTCATGGCGCGTCAGCACGCCAGCGCGTCAGTGCGTCACGCGGTGCGGAGCCGCGCGAGGCGGTACAGCGATTCCCGGAAAGGCCCGACGATGAGCAGCAACGGACACCACGGACACCGGAACGGCCCGCGCGGGCCCGTCGACTCGTCCCGTGTCCCGAGGTACGCGGGACCGGCCACGTTCGCCCGGCTGCCCCGGCTGGACGAGGTCGGCACGGCCGATGTCGCCGTCGTCGGCGTCCCCTTCGACACGGGGGTCTCCTACCGGCCCGGCGCCCGCTTCGGAGGCAACGCGATACGCGAGGCGTCGCGGCTGCTGCGCCCGTACAACCCGGCGCAGGACGCCTCGCCGTTCGCGCTCGCGCAGGTCGCGGACGCCGGGGACATCGCGGCCAACCCGTTCGACATCAACGAGGCGGTCGACACGATCGAGGCGGCGGCCGACGAACTGCTGGGCACCGGCGCGCGGCTGATGACCCTCGGCGGCGACCACACGATCGCGCTCCCGCTGCTCCGCTCGGTCGCGAAGCGGCACGGACCGGTCGCGCTGCTCCACTTCGATGCCCATCTCGACACCTGGGACACCTACTTCGGCGCGGAGTACACACATGGCACACCGTTCCGCCGGGCCGTCGAGGAGGGCATCCTGGACACGGAGGCGCTGTCCCACGTCGGTACGCGCGGCCCGCTGTACGGCAAGCGGGACCTGGACGAGGACGCCAGGATGGGGTTCGGGATCGTCACGTCGGCCGATGTGATGCGCCGGGGTGTGGACGAGATCACCGACCAGCTCCGGCAGCGCGTCGGGGACCGGCCGCTGTACATCTCCGTCGACATCGACGTCCTGGACCCGGCGCACGCTCCGGGCACCGGCACGCCCGAGGCGGGCGGGCTGACCTCACGGGAACTCCTGGAGATCATCCGCGGGCTGGCCTCCTGCCGGCTGGTCTCGGCGGACGTGGTGGAGGTCGCGCCCGCGTACGACCACGCGGAGATCACCTCCGTGGCCGCCTCCCACACGGCGTACGAGCTGACGACGCTCATGTCCCGCCAGATCGCCCGGGGGCCGGGGACGGCTCAGGGCTCCGGGACGGCTCAGGGCTCCGGGGCCGCCGGCGACCTCGCGGCGGAGGCGCGCTGATGCATGAACACGACCACGACCACGCATCGGTGCGTCTGACCCCCGAGCAGACCGCCGCGGCGCTCGACCCGCCGCCCGGCCGGCGCGGTGGCGATCTGGTCGTCGAGACGCTGTACGGCCTCGGCGCCACGACCGTCTTCGGTCTGCCGGGGCAGCACGCGCTCGGCATGTTCGACGCCCTGCGCCGCTCCTCGCTCCGGTACATCGGGCTGCGCGTGGAGAACAACGCGGGGTTCGCCGCCGACGCGTACGGCCGGGTCACCGGCGAGGTCGCCCCGCTGCTGCTCTCCACCGGCCCCGGCGCGTTGACCGCGCTCCCCGCGCTCCAGGAGGCGGCGGCGGCCTCGGCGCCGGTGCTGGCCATCTCCAGCCAGGTCCCGGCGGCCGGTCTGGGCGGCGGGCGCCACGGATATCTGCACGAACTGCGCGACCAGCAGGCGTCGTTCCGCGACATCGTGAAGTCCGTGCACCCCGTCCGTACGCCCTCGCAGATCCCGTCCGCGATCGCCGCCGCCTGGGAGTCCGCGCTCACCGCCCCGCACGGCCCGGTCTGGGTCGAGATCCCGCAGGACGTGCTGCTCGCCGAGGTCGCGCTGCCGGTGGTCACGGCGATGGACGCCACCCCGCGCGAGCTGCGTCCGCGCCCCGAGCTGACCGCCGTCGCCGCCCACACGCTGTCGCACGCGAAGCGGCCGGTGATCATCGCGGGCGGCGGGGTGGTCAGGGCGGACGCGTCCGGCAAGCTCCGCGCGCTCGCCGAGAAGCTGGACGCGCCGGTCGTCACGACGGCCGGCGGCAAGGGCGCGTTCCCCTGGGAGCACCCGCTCTCCCTCCAGTCCTGGATGGAGGACCGCCACACCACGGACTTCCTGGAGGACGCGGACGTGGTGCTGGTGGTCGGCTCCGGGCTGGGCGAGCTGTCGTCCAACTACCACACGTTCCGCCCGCGCGGCCGGGTGATCCAGATCGAGGCGGACGCCGGCAAGCTGGAGTCCAACCACCCGGCGCTCGGCATCCACGCCGACGCGCGGAACGCGCTCTCCGCGCTGCTGGAGTCGGTGAGCCGCCGCGAGGACCCGGCCGCCGCCGCGTCCGTCGGCACGGTCCTGGAGAAGGTACGGAAGCGGATCGCGGCCCAGGACCTCACGCTGGAGCGGCGGGTGCTGGCCGCCGTGCGCGGGGCCCTGCCCGCCACGTCCCCCAGCTTCTGGGACATGACGATCCTCGCCTACTGGGCCTGGTCGGCCTGGCCTGGCCCGATGCACTCGGGCCAGGGCGCGGGCGGCCTCGGTTACGGCTTCCCCGCCGCGCTCGGCGCCGCGGTGGCCGACCGTACGAAACCGGTCCTGGCGGTGTCCGGCGACGGCGGCGCGATGTACTCGATCGCGGAGCTGGCCACCGCCCGCCAGTACGACCTGCCGGTCACCTGGCTGATCGTGGACGACGGCGGCTACGGCATCCTGCGCGAGTACATGACAGACGCTTTCGGCGAGCCCGCGGGGACGGAGCTGTCCCGGCCGGACTTCGTGGCCATGGCGGAGTCCTTCGGCGTCCCCGCGGTCCGTACCGCACCGGAGTCCCTGTGCGAGGACCTGGCGAAGGCGCTCGCGGAGCCCGGCCCCTCCGTCGTCGTACTCCCCGTCCTGCTGCGCATGTTCGCCCCGACCCACCTGGACGCTCGATGAGGCTTGATCTCGATGAGGCTTAATACGGAAGCGTGACGTAGTTCCGTACAACCGTTCCCTGGCACCGGTATGTCATACGGGTGGGTACGCCGCGGGGCGCACCCGTCGATACCAAGGGGCGGGAAGCCGACATGACACACCAGCAGATACCGGCGTACACAGCGGGGCGTCCCTCCCGGCGGGCCCGCGGCGCGCTCTCCGTGGCGCTCGCCGCGGGCGTGCTCGTCCCGGTCGCCGCCGTCGCGGGAGCAGCGCCCGCCGCTGCCGCCGCGCCCGCCGCGACGTCGGCCGCCGCCGCGCCGGCCGTCGTCTGCACCTCGGGCAAGGCGGGGCTCGCCGCCCAGCTCACCAAGGACATCACCGCGGCGCTCAAGAACCGTAAGTCCACGACCGCCGTCGCCGTCCAGGACCGTACGACCAGGACGAGCTGCACCCTGCGGGCGACGCAGAAGTTCGACTCCGCCAGCGTGGTCAAGGTGACAGTCCTCGCCACCCTGCTCTGGGACGCGAAGAAGACGAACCGCTATCTGACGCAGCGGGAGGTCGATCTCTCCACGGCCATGATCACCAAGTCGGACAACGCGGCGACCACCACCCTGTGGAAGCAGCTCGGCCTGACGAAGATCAAGGGGTTCGTCAAGGCCGCGGGCATGACCCGGACCGTGCCCGGCGCCGACGGCTACTGGGGCCTCACCCAGATCACCGCCCAGGACGAGCAGAAGCTGCTGGCCCTGATCACCGCGAAGAACACCGTGCTCAGCGACAACTCGCGCGCCTTCCTCCTGGAGCGGATGCGCAAGGTCGTCACCTCCCAGCGCTGGGGCGTGCCCGCCGGGGCCCCGGCGACCGCCACCGTCCAGCTCAAGAACGGCTGGCTCTCCCGCTCCACCCACGGCTGGCGCGTGCACAGCGTCGGCGCGTTCACCGGCAAGGGGCACGACTACATGATCAGCGTGCTCACCCACGACAACAAGACGATGAACGACGGCGTCAACACCATCCAGGCCGTGGCCAAGGCCGTCCACAAGGACCTGAACCCGGTGACGAAGCTGGCCGGGGCCGCCGTCCACTCCGTACCCGAGACGCCGTACGAGGCCGTCCCCGCGACCCCGGAGAAGGCCGCCAGGGAGGCCGTCCCCGCGACGCGCTGAGCCCTTACGCCGATCATTCGAACAACTGTGCCGGTCCTAGGTCCCGGGACCCGTCTTTGTTGCGGAGGGATGAAATCCGCCGCCCCCCGCGTTGGTGCCTTCCGGCAGATCAGGACGATCGCGGGACGACCAGGAGGCATGTGGTGGCGGAGGCGTCGGCAGGGCAGAGCTGGGCACGGCGGCTGACCGGGTACGCGTGGCGGTACCGGCGCAACGTGGTGCTCGCGCTCGGATCGTCCCTCGTCGGCATGGCGGTGATGGCACTCGTCCCGCTGATCACCAAGGTGGTCATCGACGATGTGATCGGGGCGGGAGACCGCTCGCTCCTCGTCTGGACCGGGCTGCTCGTCGCGGCCGCCCTCGTCGTCTACGCGGCCACCTTCGTCCGCCGGTACTACGGCGGACGGCTCGCACTCGACGTCCAGCACGATCTCCGTACGGAGATGTACACCACGATCGCCCGGCTCGACGGACGCCGCCAGGACACCCTCTCCACCGGGCAGGTCATCGGCCGCGCCACCAGCGACCTCCAGCTCATCCAGGGGCTGCTCTTCATGCTGCCGATGACGATCGGCAACGTCCTGCTCTTCCTGATGTCCCTGGCGATCATGGCCTGGCTGTCACCGCCGCTGACCCTGATAGCCGTGGCCGTCGCACCCGCACTCTGGTACATCGCCCGCCGCAGCCGTACCAAGCTGCACCCCGCCACCTGGTACGCGCAGGCGCAGGCCGGCGCCGTCGCCGGGGTCGTGGACGGCGCCGTCTCCGGCGTCCGGGTCGTCAAGGGCTTCGGCCAGGAGGACCAGGAGACGGGGAAGCTGCGCGAGGCCGGACGGAAACTGTTCGCGGGCCGGCTGCGGACCATACGGTTCAACGCCCGCTACACCCCCGCCCTCCAGGCGGTCCCCGCGCTCGGGCAGGTCGCGATGCTCGCGCTCGGCGGCTGGCTGGCCACCCGGGGCCAGATCACCCTCGGCACCTTCGTCGCCTTCTCCACCTATCTGGCCCAGCTCGTCGGCCCGGTCAGGATGCTCGCCATGGTCCTGACCGTCGGCCAGCAGGCACGCGCCGGCGTCGAACGCGTACTGGAGCTGATCGACACCGAGCCCACCCTCCAGGACGGGACGAAGGAACTGGCCGCGACCGCAGAGGCGTCCGTCGAGTTCGACGACGTGACCTTCGCGTACGAGGACGGCCGCCCCGTACTCGACGGCTTCTCGCTGGAGCTGGCCCCCGGCGAGACCGTCGCCGTCGTCGGCGCCTCCGGCAGCGGCAAGTCCACCCTCTCGCTGCTGCTGCCCCGCTTCTACGACGTGAGTCACGGCGCCGTCCTCGTCGGCGGTCACGACGTCCGCGAACTCACCTTCGCCTCGCTGCGCTCCGCGATCGGCCTCGTACCGGAGGACAGCTTCCTCTTCTCCGACACCATCCGGGCCAACATCGCGTACGGCAAACCCGACGCCACCGACGAGGAGATCGTCCGGGCCACGCGCGCCGCACAGGCCCACGGCTTCATCAGCGAACTGCCCGGCGGCTACGACACCACGGTCGGCGAACAGGGCCTCACCCTCTCCGGCGGCCAGCGCCAGCGCATCGCCCTCGCCCGCGCGATCCTCACCGACCCCCGGCTGCTCGTCCTGGACGACGCCACCTCCGCCGTCGACTCCCGTGTGGAGCACGAGATCCACGAGGCGCTGCGCGCGGTGATGGCCGGGCGCACCACCCTGCTCATCGCCCACCGCCGCTCCACCCTCGGCCTGGCCGACCGTATCGCCGTACTGGACGGCGGACGGCTCTCCGACGTCGGCACCCACGAGGAGCTTCAGGAACGCTCCGCGCTCTACCGGCGGCTGCTGACCGAGCCCGACGAACTGGCCGGCACCTCACCGGGGGGCGCGCGCGGCGCCACCGCGTCACCGGCGCGTACGAAGGGCGGCTGTCCGGTGACGGACGACTGCCCGGCGGACGACCTCACCCTCCAGCAGACCCAGCAGACCCAGCAGGCCCACCAGGAGGTCGACCAGGTCCAGCAGGAGATCGACGCCGAGTTCGACGCGGAGCGCGGGGTCACCCCCGCCCTGTGGATACGGGACGACACCGTCGCCGGTGACACGGCGGCCCCCGGCGCCACCCCCGAACTGCTCGCCCAGGTCAAGGCGTTGCCCCCGGCCACCGATGTCCCCGAGATCGACGAGGCGCGCGCTGTCGCCGCCGAGGAGTCGTACGGACTGCGCAGGCTGCTGCGCGGCTTCTGGCCGGCGCTGCTGGTCAGCCTGGCGCTTGTCGCCGTGGACGCCGGGATGGGGCTGCTGCTGCCGGTCCTCATCCGGCACGGCATCGACCAGGGCGTCGAACAGCTCGCGCTCGGCGCGGTCTGGGTGGCCGCCTCGCTCGGCCTGCTGACCGTACTGCTCCAGTGGGCGGCGCAGATCGGCGAGACCAGGAAGACCGGACGCACCGGCGAAAGGATTCTCTACTCCCTGCGCCTGAAGATCTTCGCGCAGCTCCAGCGGCTCGGACTCGACTACTACGAGCGCGAGCTGACCGGCCGCATCATGACCAGGATGACCACGGACGTCGACGCCCTGTCCACGTTCCTCCAGACCGGGCTGGTCACCGCGTTCGTCTCCGTCGTCACCTTCGCGGGCATCCTCGTCGTGCTGCTGGTGATCGATCTGGAGCTGGCGCTCGTCGTCTTCGCGACACTGCCCGTGCTGATCGTCGGTACGGTCTTCTTCCGCCGCAAGAGCGTCCAGGCGTACGAGCTGGCGCGCGAGCGCATCAGCGTCGTCAACGCCGACCTCCAGGAGTCCGTGTCCGGGCTGCGGATCGTGCAGGCGTTCCGGCGCGAGGGCGACAGCGGCGCGCGCTTCGCCGCCCGCAGCGACCACTACCGCGCGGCGCGGGTGCGCGGCCAGTGGCTGATATCGGTCTACTTCCCCTTCGTCCAGCTCCTGTCCTCGGTGGCCGCGGCGGCCGTGCTGATCGTGGGCGCGGGACGGGTGGAGGCCGGGACGCTGACGACCGGCGCGCTGGTCGCGTACCTCCTCTACATCGACCTGTTCTTCGCCCCGGTGCAGCAGCTCTCGCAGGTCTTCGACGGCTACCAGCAGGCCACCGTCTCGCTCGGCCGGATCCAGGAGCTGCTGCGCGAGCCGACCTCGACGGCGGCGCCGCGGCAGGCCCTCGACGTGCTGTCGCTGCGCGGTGAGATCGCCTTCGAGGACGTCGACTTCGCGTACGGCGGGGCGGACGGCGGCGAGGGTGCCGAGGGGGAGACCGCGCTCAAGGGCGTGAACCTGCGCATCCCGGCCGGGCAGACCGTCGCCTTCGTCGGCGAGACGGGCGCGGGCAAGTCGACACTGGTCAAGCTGGTCGCGCGGTTCTACGACCCGACCGGCGGCCGGGTCACGGCGGACGGTACGGACCTGCGCGACCTCGATCTGACGGCGTACCGCCGGCGGCTCGGCGTCGTACCGCAGGAGGCGTACCTCTTCGCCGGTACGGTCCGGGACGCCATCGCGTACGGGCGCCCCGAGGCGACCGACGCGGAGGTCGAGGCGGCGGCGCGCGCGGTCGGCGCGCACGAGATGATCGCCACGCTCGACGGCGGCTATCTGCACGAGGTCGCCGAGCGCGGCCGTAACCTCTCGGCCGGGCAGCGCCAGCTCGTCGCCCTGGCCCGCGCCGAACTGGTCGACCCGGACGTCCTGCTGCTGGACGAGGCGACCGCCGCACTGGACCTGGCCACCGAGGCGCTGGTCAACCAGGCCACCGACCGGCTCGCCGCCCGCCGTACGCCCGGCGGCCATGCCTCGCCGGGCCGTACCACCCTGATCGTCGCGCACCGGCTGACCACGGCGGCGCGCGCGGACCGGGTGGTCGTGATGGACCACGGGCGGGCGGTCGAGGACGGTACGCACGAGGAACTGCTCGCGCTGGACGGCCGGTACACGCGGCTGTGGCGGAGCTTCATCGGAGAGGAAGAGCCCGCGGTCGTCTCATGAGCCGGGGCACGGGCCGCTCGGTGGCTTGGGCGGCCTCAGTGGCCTCCGTGGCCTCCGTGGCTGATGCGGCTGCTGTGACCTCTATGACCTCTATGACCTCTCTGCCACCACCCCTGTAACCTCCCTGCCTTCGCAACCATCCGGACCGCCGCCGGCGTCGTACATACGTCCACGAAATCACTCACTGGAGGGCGTGTGTTCGGATTCGACGGCGGTAGGGCGCGCGGGGTTCTGCTGCACTGCCTGGTGACGCTGACCGCCGCCGGCGCCCTCGTGGTGGGTGCGCCGGGCGCCCCGGGCGCCGAGGCGGTGTCCGTCTGCTCGGGGCGGCCGGAGAAGACCGTGGCCTTCGCCACCGGCGAACTGCGCGTCTACAAGGCGCGTGGTTACGCCTGCGCGATCACCGTCGCCAAGAACCCGGGCAAGAAGCGCCCCATGTCGGTCAGTCTCCAGCCGCGTGGCGGAAACCCGGTGGTGGACAGCGGCAGTTTCACGCGCCAGGCGGGGCCGGTCACGGTCCACGCGCTGAACCGCTGCGTACGGGCCTCCGGCGCGGTCTCGGGAAAGAAGGCCTCCACGGGCTGGATCCTCTGCTGACCGGCCCGGTCGGCCGGGCGTGGGTCTGGCGGGTCGGGTGCGGATCCGGCTAAGTTCACGGCGTCTGTCATGAACACAGGGAGCGTGAATGCGCAAGGCGCTGAGATGGGTGTTGTCGCTCGTACTGGTCATAGGCACCATGACCACGGTCGGTGCGGCCACGGCGGGAGCGGCCACCGCCGCGGGTACCTCCAAGGCCGCCGGTACCGCCGGCACTGTCGACATCAAGGACCGTATCCTCGCCATCCCGGGGATGAGTCTTCTCCAGGAGAAGCCGTACGAGGGGTACCGCTACTTCGTTCTCAACTACACCCAGCCGGTCGATCACCGGCACCCGTCCAAGGGCACCTTCCAGCAGCGCCTCACGCTGCTGCACAAGGACACCAGCCGCCCTACCGTCTTCTTCACCAGCGGCTACAACGTCTCCACCAACCCCAGCCGCAGCGAGCCGACCCGGATCGTCGACGGCAACCAGGTCTCGCTGGAGTACCGTTTCTTCACCCCGTCCCGGCCGCAGCCGGCCGACTGGTCGAAGCTGACGATCTGGCAGGCGGCCAGTGACCAGCACCGGATCTTCACCGCGCTGAAGAAGATCTACGCCAAGAAGTGGCTCGCCACGGGCGGTTCCAAGGGCGGCATGACCGCCACGTACTACGAGCGCTTCTACCCGCGCGACATGGACGGCGTCGTCGCATACGTCGCCCCCAATGACGTGGTGAACAAGGAGGACTCGGCGTACGACCGGTTCTTCGAGCGCGTCGGCACCAAGGAGTGCCGCGACCGGCTCAACGCCGTGCAGCGCGAGGCGCTCGTCCGGCGCGCGCCGCTGGAGAAGCGGTACCAGGAGTGGGCGGAGGCCGAGGGCGCGACCTTCGCGACGGTCGGCTCGCTCGACAAGGCGTACGAAGCCGTGGTCCTCGACTTCGTCTGGGCCTTCTGGCAGTACAGCGCGGAGTCCGACTGTGCGTACATCCCGGAGGCCACCGCCTCCGACCAGGAGATCTACGACTCCATCGACTCGGTCTCCGGGTTCTCCTTCTACACGGACCAGGGTCTTGAGCCGTACACGCCGTACTACTACCAGGCGGGCACGGAGCTGGGCTCGCCGACCGTCAAGCTGCCGCACCTCGGCACGCTGAGCCGGTACGGGTACCAGGCGCCGCGCAACTTCGTGCCGCGCTCCATCCCGATGAGGTTCAACCCGTTGGCGATGCCCGCCGTCGACGGCTGGGTCCGCCACCACGCGCACCAGATGCTGTTCGTGTACGGGCAGAACGACCCGTGGGGCGCCGAGCCCTTCCGCCTCGGCAAGGGCGCGCGCGACAGCTACGTGTACGTCGCGCCGGGCGCCAACCACGGTGCCAACGTCGCCGGGCTCGTGCCCGACCAGCAGGCGAAGGCCACGGCCCGGATCCTGGAGTGGGCGGGCGTCGCCCCGGCCGCGGTCCAGGCGGACGCGGCGAAGGCGAAGCCGCTGGCGCCGTTCGACAGCAAGCTCGACCGGCAGAAGGTGCAGCGGGAGCACGCACTGCGTCCGTAACGCCTGAAGGCGGGGTGGGGAGTCACCGGCCGGTGACTCCCCACTGTGCTGTTGTGCTGCTCCGGCGCGGCTGCTCCGATGCTCAGCTCAGTAGCTCAGTAGCTCAGGCCATGGCCGACCGGGTACAGCACCCGCGCAGGATCGTCCGCCCGCTGTACGGGAACGGGCAGCAGCCCCCTGGGCCGGACCCGGCCCGCGATCACCCGTGCCGCGGCCCGCAGTTCGACATCCGTCCAGGAGTACGTGGCGAGGGACGCGGCCACACCGGACAGCCGAGCGATGTCGTACGGATTGCGGATCGCGACGGTCACGACCGGCACCCCGGTCGCTGCCAGCGCGCCGACCAGCGTGCGCTGCGAGCTGGTGGCCGAGACGTTGTACGTCGCGACGACGACCGCGTCCTTGCCCCGTGCGGCCGCCACGGCCTCCTCGATCCTGGCGGCGGCCGGCGCCGTACCTGTGGAGAGGGCGGTGGCGCTGAACCCCAGCTCGTTCAGGGCGCCGGCGAGGACGGTGGTCGGCGGCCCGGTCGACCCGGAGGGCGAGGCCGGGTCGGCGCCGACCACCAGGAGGTCGCGCTCCCGGCGGCGGCTCAGGGGCAGCAGTCCGCGTTCGTTGGTGAGCAGGGTGGTCGTCGCCTCGGCGATCCGGTCGGCCGCGGCGAGATGGGCGCGGGTGCCGACCGTACGGTCCACGTCGCGGCCGGCCACATACGGATCCCGGAACAGCCCGAGGTGTTCCTTGAGTTCGAGGATCCGCAGAACCGATTCCTCGATGCGCCGGACGGTCAGTTCGCCGTCCTTGACCGCCGCCAGGACCGCGTTCCAGGCGAGCTTGAGATCCGGCGGGTTGAGCAACTGGTCCACGCCCGCCTTGAGCGCGAGGACCGGGACGCGGGCGTCGCCGTACTTCTGCCGGACGCCCTCCATGCCGAGCGCGTCCGTGACCACCACGCCCCGGTAACCGAGCTGTTCGCGCAGGACACCGGTGACGATGGGGTGCGAGAGGGTCGCCGGGTCCTCGCTCGGGTCCAGGGCCGGGACGACGATATGCGCGGTCATGATCGAGGTGACACCGGCGGCGATCGCCGCGCGGAACGGCGGAGCGTCCAGTTCCGTCCACTGCTCGCGGGTGTGGTGGATCGTGGGGAGGGAGTAGTGGCTGTCGTCCGTCGTGTCCCCGTGGCCCGGGAAGTGCTTGGCCGCGGTGGCGATTCCGGCGCTCTGATACCCCGTCACCTGCGCGGCGACCATCCCGGCCACGGCCCGCGGATCGGCGCCGAAGGAGCGTACGCCGATGACCGGGTTGGCCGGGTTGACGTTGACGTCCGCGTCGGGCGCGTAGTTCTGGTTGATTCCCATCGCGGCCAGCTCCGCCCCGGCGATCCGGGCGGCCTCGCGGGCGCCGGAGCGCGAACGGGCGGCGCCGAGCGCCATCGCGCCCGGCAGCAGCGTGGCGGGCTTGCCGACCCGGGCGACGATGCCGTGCTCCTGGTCGGTGGCGATCAGAAGGGGCACGGGGGTGCGCTCGGACAGCCCCGCCCGCTGGATGCCGTTGGAGAGCCCGGCGATCTGATGCGGATCGCGGGTGTTGTGCGCCCAGGCGAAGTAGATGATCCCGCCGACGTGGTACGTGGAGATCAGCTCGACGGCGGTACGGACGCCGATCTCGGTGAGATTGGCGTCGATGTCCGCCTGGTCGGGAGCGGTGGCGGAGTGCCCGTACACCCGCATGACGAAGAGCTGGCCGACCTTCTCCTCCAGGCTCATCCGGGCGACGAGGCGGCGGAGCCGGTCGCGGACGGCGACGGGCGTACGGGTGGGGACGGGGGCCGCGGCGGCGCCTGTGGCGGTAACGGCAGCCGCCGCTACGGCGGTTGCGGTGAGGAGGGTGCGTCTGGAGATGGTCCGGTCGTGCACGGGTGCTCCTTCCGGCCGTGTGCTGGGAGGGAAGTGAAGGAAACTTCCAGGGGTTCACGGTTATCCGGAAAGTAACTGCCGGTCAAGAGATCTGCCACCGAAGGCGGTCGGCGGGTCGGTGACTCGGGGCGGTGTCTCGGGCGGGTGCCGGGTCAGTGGGGTGGCGATGGCTCGGGTGGTGGGGCGGCTCAGGTCGTGGCGGCGACGGCTCGGGCGATGCCGGGGGCAGTGGCGATGGCTCGGGTGGTGGCGGCGGTGGCGACCGCCGGCCAGTGACGCCGCAGAGCGTCCACCGTCGCTGTGACGGCCGGGCGCCGGGCGGCGCCGGTGCGCCACAGGGCGTACAGCCGGCGCGTCGGAACCGGTTCCAGCGCGACCGCCCGTACCTCTTCGGGCAGCGGTCCGCGCCCCAGCCGGGGAATCATGGCGATGCCGAGGCCCGCGGCCACGAGCGCGACCTGCGTGTGGTTCTCCTCGGCCTGGTGCGCGAGATCCGGCTCGCAGCCGGCCGTGCGCAACGTACGGACCAGCCAGTCGTGGCAGACCGTGCCCGGCGGCTGGCAGATCCAGCGCTCACCCGCCAGATCCTCCCTGCGGACGGAGGGGCGTGCGGCCAGCGGGTGCGAGGCATGGACGAGTACGTCGCACAGGTCGTCCCCGATGACCGCCTGTTCCACGCCCTCGGGGGCGGGCAGCGGGGCGATGTCCCAGTCGTGGGCGACGGCGAGGTCGAGGGCGCCGCGGGCGACGAGATCGACGGAGAGATGCGGGTCGATCTCGCGCAGCCGGACATCGAGGGTGGGGTGGAGCCGGGCCAGCTCCGCCAGTACGCCGGGGAGCAGCCCGCGCGCCGAGGAGGCGAACGCGCCGACGACGAGCTGTCCCGTCGGCTGCCCCCTGCGCTCCTCAAGTGTGGTCTCGGCCCGCTCGACGAGGGAGAGCAACTCCTCGGCGGTGGACGCGAGATGCCGGGCCTCGTCCGTGAGCGCGACGCCGCGCCCGCGCCGCTCCAGCAGGGTCGTACGGGTCTCCCGCTCCAACTTGGTGATCTGCTGCGACACGGCCGAGGGAGTGTAGCCGAGGGCAGCGGCGGCCGCCGCCACGGAACCGTGCACAGAGACGGCGTGCAGCGCGCGCAGCCGGGCCAGATCGAGCACGGGAGCCCCTTCCGAGAGATGGAATCGTAAGCAACGCTCAATTCAACCATGAAGAAATGTTCGCTGGTGCTACATGGTGGTGACCGGTGATCCTCTCCGTATGCGTACCGCACACAAAGCTCTCGCCGTCCTCGTGGCCGCCCTCTGGGGGGTCAACTTCGTCGTGATCGAGGTCGGCCTCGGCCACTTCCCGCCGCTGCTCTTCTCCGCACTGCGCTTCCTGGTCGCCGCGCTGCCCGCCGTCTTCTTCGTGGGCCGGCCGAAGGTCGCGTGGAGATGGGTGATCGGGGTCGGTCTGGCGCTGGGCGTGGCCAAGTTCGGGCTGCTCTTCGTGGGGATGGACCGGGGCATGCCGGCCGGTCTCTCGTCTCTCGTCCTCCAGATCCAGGCGGTCTTCACCCTGCTGTTCGCGGCGGTGGCCCTCGGCGAGCGGCCGGGGCGGGTGCGGCTGCTGGGCATGGGGGTCGCGCTCGCCGGGATCGTGGTCGCGGCGGTCGGCGAGGGAAGCTCGGGGCCGGTGCTCGCTTTTGTCCTGGTCATCGCCGCCGCGGCCTGCTGGGGCGTCTCCAACGTGCTCACCCGCAAGGCGTCCCCGCCGGACGCCCTGAATTTCATGGTGTGGGTCTCCGTCGTCCCCGTACTCCCACTGCTCGCGCTCTCCCTGCTCTTCGAGGGCCCGGACGCGGACCTGGCCGCGCTGCGCGCGCTGGACTGGTCCGGCACCGGCACCGTCCTCTACGTGGCCTGGGTCACGACCGTCTTCGGCTTCGGCGTCTGGGGCTATCTGCTGCGCCGCTACCCGGCCTCGTCCGTCGCCCCCTTCTCGCTCCTCGTGCCCGTCTTCGGGATGTCCTCGGCGGCCGTACTGCTCAACGAGTCGGTCAGCCCGCTGCGCTGGTGCGCGGCGGCCCTGCTGGTCGGGGGAGTGGCGCTGGCATCGCTGGCCCGGGGCGGCGCGGCAAGCCGGACCGCCGCCGCGAGCCGGACCGGCGGGAGCCGGAGCGGCGACGCGAAGGCCGGCGTCCCGGGCGCCCCGGAAAGCAATCCGCTCACAGTGTCTCCGCAGTCTCCGGTGGCCGCCGGAACGCATGCCGGTACGCGTGCGGACTCGTCCCCACGAGGCGCTTGAAGCGGTCACGGAAGGCGGTCGGGGAGCCGAAGCCGACCCGCGTGGCGATCCTGTCGACGGGGTGCGGGGTCGTCTCCAGCAGATACTGCGCCTCACGGATCCGCGCCCGGTGCAGCCACTGGAGCGGGGTGGTCCCGGTCTGCTCCCGGAAGCGCCGGTTGAGGGTACGGGTGCTCATGCCGGCCCGGTCGGCGATGTCGTCGAGTGTCAGATCCTGTCCCGCGTTCTCCTCCAGCCAGCGCAGCAGCGGCTCCAGGGCGGATCCCCGGGGCGCGGGGGGCCGGGCATGGACGATGAACTGGGCCTGGCCGCCGTCCCGTTCGAGCGGCATCACGGACAGCCGCGCGGCGTCGGCGGCCATCGCGGAGCCATGGTCCCGCCGGATGAGGTGCAGACAGAGATCGAGCCCGGCGGCGGCCCCGGCCGAGGTAAGGAACTGTCCGTTGTCCACGTACAGCACCGCCGCGTCCACCTCGACCGCCGGATACAGCTCGGCCAGCAGCGGAGCGCCCACCCAGTGCGTGGTGGCCCGCAGCCCGTCCAGCAGCCCGGTGGCGGCCAGCGTGAACGCTCCGGCGCAGATCGAGACGATACGGGTCCCGCCGCCCGCCGCCCGCCGCAGCGCTTCCAGGACCTCGCCGGGGACGGGCGCGGTCGGGTCGGCGAGTCCCGGCAGCACGATCGTGTCGGCCTCGGCCAGCGCCTCCAGCCCCCACGGCGCCCGCAGGGTGAACGTCCCCGTGTCGACCTCCTCGCTCGCGGCGCAGATCCGTACCTCGTAGGCGGGGCTGCCGTCGGGCAGCCGGGTACGGGAGAAGACCTCGATGGGGGTGGCGAGGTCGAAGGCGATGACTCCGTCGAGAGCGAGAACAGCCACGATGTGCATGGCGAAAATCTAGATGCCCAACGGATTCCCGCCAAGCCCGGGGTGTGCCGGGGCGGTGCGGTGGACGGACGTGGCGGGAATCCGTTGGAGCGTGGCACTCCAGCCACTGTCCGGGGTTCCGGCTGATCACTACTTTCGACAGCGGCGCCCCAAGGGGCGCGTTGAACAGGTGAAAGGGATGGACCCCGCGTGCTCGCCCAGATCGTGTTGTTCGACGGGTTCGACCCGCTGGATGTTGTCCATAAGCGCCGTGCCACCGCCCGGGCCGCCACGGCCACCGCCCGGCGTGCCGCCACGGCCACCGCCCTCGCCGTTCCCATCGACCTCGTCCTCCCCACAGTCCAGGCTCCTGCCGGCCGCATCTGACGGGCCACCCTCACCATGACCAAGCTCCTCCTCTCCCTCCATGTCATCGCGGCGATCGTCGCCATAGGTCCGGTCACCGTGGCGGCCAGCATGTTCCCTCCGGCCGTCCGCCACGCGATGGCCTCATCCGACGACCGGCACGCCTGGGCGAATGTCGCCCTGCTGCATCGCATCTGCCGCGCCTACGCCGTGGTCGGCGTCGCGGTCCCCGTCTTCGGCTTCGCCACGGCGAAGAACATGGGCGTCCTGGGAGACACCTGGCTGATCGTCTCCATCGTCCTGACCCTCGTGGCGGCGGTGGTCCTGGGAGCTCTGGTGCTCCCGCGCCAGAGCGCCTTGCTGGAGAGCCCCGAGCGTGCGGCGGCCCCGGCCGAGGGCGCCGCCCTAGACGGCCCGGCCGCCCCGGACGGGCCCGGCACGCGGGAGGAGGGCCCGACCACCGTGGTGCCGAGGTCCACGACGGTTCAGCTCGCCATGTTCACCGGAGTCTTCAACCTCCTGTGGGCGACGGTCACCATCCTGATGATCATCAGGCCCGGCTCGACAACCGGGGCCTGACCCCCGCCCGGAGCGCCCCCGCGCTGGGCGCCCGCACCCAGGGCGCCCAGCGCTGGAGCCGCCCGCCCTCTCAACCGCGCTCGCGTATCAGCCCCTCCAGGTACGCCCGCCCCGGCGCCAGCAGGTCGGGGAGGTCCGCCGCCTGCGGGTACCAGCGCTTCTCGTACTCCCAGCAGACCCAGGCGTCGTCATCGAGCAGGGACAGGCACTCGCCCAGCGGCAGCACCCCGGCTCCCAGGGGCAATGGCGTGGTGTCCTCGGCGGAGGCGATGTCCTTCACCTGGACGTAGCCCAAGTGGGGGGCGAGTATCCCGTGGGTGGTGATCGGGGACTCACCGCCCAGCCAGGTGTGCATCACGTCCCAGAGCGCCCCCACCTGGGGATGCCCGACCGGGCCCAGCACGCGGGCCGCGTCCTTGCCCGTGCGGTGCGAGTCGTGGGTCTCCAGCAGGATGCGTACGCCGTAGTCCGTGGCCGTCTCCGCCGCCGCGGCCAGCCGCCGCGCCGCCAGCGCGTCCGCCTCGTCGGCGGGCTGGTCGCCGCCGCCGGGGAAGACACGGATGAACGAGGCGCCGAGGTCATGTGCCAGGGAGAGCAGTTCGTCCAGTTCCTGGCGCAACTGGTCCTCGTCCACATCAGCCTTGGCCACCCGGGCGTACCCGGCCAGCCCCACTATCTCGACGCCGGCCCGTTCGAACTCCTCGACCACCAGGGCGCGGTCGCGGCGGCCCAAGCCCCGGTGCACCGGTTCCTCCGGATGCGTACGCAGCTCGACTCCCTGATAGCCGGCCGCGGAGGCGAGGGCGGCGACCTCGGGGATGGGCAGGCCCGGGATTCCGAGGGTGGAGAAAGCGAACTTCACTGTGGTGTTCCTTTCTGGCGTGCGGCGGCTCCTTCCTTGAGGGGAAGCCGCCAGTCCTGGCCTATCAGGTCAGCCCCGTAGGAGTGGTGCGGTTGCTCGGCCACGAGGGTGAATCCGGCACGCTGGTAGAGAACGCGGGCGGCGGAGAGGATGTCATTGGTCCAGAGCGTCAGTTCCTCATACCCCGCCTCGCGGGCGAAATCCACCACCGCGCCCACCAGGCGTTCGCCTATGCCCTGCCCCCGGGCCCCGGGCTCGACCAGGAGCAGGCGGAGTCTGGCGGTCACCGGCCCGCCGTCGTCACCCCGTACACCCGGCTTGTCGTCCCGTACGCACATGATCGAGCCCACCGGTATTCCGTCCACCTCGGCGATCCACACCCGCTCCAGCCGTGGGTCGTGGTCCTGGGCGAAGTCCGCGACGATCCGGGCGACGAGCCCCTCGAATTCCGTGTCGAATCCGTAGTCAGCCGTGTACAGGGCGCCGTGGCGCTGCACCATCCAGCCCAGCTCGCCAGGGATCGGCTCGCGCAGGACGGGCGCCCCGCTCCCGCCGCGGGCCGTGGCCCCGTCCGTACGCAGGATGTCCCGCACCGTCCGCATCGCGTCGGCGAGTTCGGGACGGCGCTCCGGCTCGACCCGGTCGAGGAGCGAGACCACGGCCTCCCGCGACCGTTCGTCCAGCAGCGCCGCGGCCTCGCGCCCCTGCGAGGTGAGGGTGATCCGCTGCCGCCGCGCGTCCTCCTCCGACGGCGCGCGGCCGACCAGGCCGTCCCGCTCGAACTTGGTCAGCAGACGGCTCAGATATCCGGCGTCGAGCGACAGTTCGGCGCGCAGGTCGGCCGCGTCGGTCCGCGGCGCGTGGGCCAGCTCGTACAGGACCCGCGACTCGGTGAGGGTGTACGGGGTATAGAGATGTTTGCCGTAGTCCAGCGCACCGATCAGATTCGTGTAAAAGCGGTTGAACGCACGCATTTCCTGCACAGCCATGGTCCACCTCCGGACGCTCGTCACGCCATACCTTTGACTGAGTCAACGGTAGGGCGGGTCGTCGACGCCTGGCAAGGCCCTCCCGGCGCTTTGGCGTCCACACGCCAACCGGCCCCCGTCACTCGCCCGCCATGCCCGGGCGCACAGGCGAGCCCGACCCCGCGCCCCCGCCCGCCTCTCAGGCCGACCGTGGTGGCGCCGTCGACGCCCGCGCCATCAGCTCCGCCGCGATCGTCGCGATTCCGCCCGGCGGAGGCGTCTCCGTCCCCATCGCCAGCCGGCCCGCCCGCGCCCCCGCCTCGTGCAGCGGCAGCCGTACGGTTGTCAGCGCCGGCGTCGCGTCCACCGAGAACGGCAGGTCGTCGAAGCCCGCCACCGAGATGTCCTGCGGGATCCGCAGCCCCCGCTCGCGCACGGCCGCGCACGCGCCCAGCGCCACCGTGTCGTTCGCCGCGACCACCGCAGTCAGATCCGGCGCGCGCCGCAGCAGCTCCAGCGTCGCCTCGTACCCCGACCGGCGGGTGTACGGGCCGTGCACCGTCAGTGGATCCCGCGCACCGCCACCGCTCCCGCCGGCCCCCGCGGCCTCCAGCGCCGCCCGGTGCCCCTCCAGCCGGTGCCGGGTCGTCGTCCGCTCCGCCGGCCCGGCGACGTAACCGATCCTGCGGTGCCCGAGCGCCAGCAGATGTTCCGTCAGCCGCCGTCCACCGCCCCGGTTGTCGAAGGCCAGCGAGGCGACGGTCGAGTCACCGCCCGGCAGGGGCGGCCGTCCGCACAGCACCACTCGGGTTCCCGCGTCCGCGAGTTTCGCCAGTTTCGTGGTCATCGCGGCGATGTGCTCGGGGTCTTCGAGCGCTCCGCCGGTGAGGACGACCGCCGCGGCGCGCTGGCGCTGGAGCAGGGTCAGATACGTCAGTTCACGCTCGGGGGACCCGCCGGTGTTGCAGACGACGGCCAGCTTCTCGCCGCCCGCGCGCCCGGCCCCCTCCTGGCCGCCGATCTCGGTCTGCGCCGCCCCCGCCATGATCCCGAAGAACGGGTCCGCGATGTCGTTGACGAGGATGCCCACCAGGTCGGAGGTGGCGGCGGCGAGCGAGCTGGCGGGGCCGTTCAGTACGTAGTCCAGGTCGTCCACCGCCCGCAGCACGCGCTCCCTGGTGGCGGCGGCGACCGGGTAGTTGCCGTTCAGCACGCGCGAGACGGTGGCGGGTGACACCCGGGCGCGGGCCGCCACATCCGCCAGGGTGACTGTCATCGCTTTCCTCCGAGGGGGGGTACGGGTGAGTTCGGGCGGTGATCGGGCCGGGCTCTTGTCCGGACCGCTGTCGCAGGCTAGCTTCTTACCTCATAGAAAGCGCTTGCTACGGCCATACGGCCATATCGCTCGCCACGGCTGCCACGGCCCTATGGAGGAACTTCGTGACACGCAGGACAGTGCGGATCGCCATGAACGGCGTCACCGGGCGGATGGGGTACCGACAGCACCTGTTGCGCTCCATCCTCGCCCTCCGTGAACAGGGCGGACTCGACCTCGGGGGCGGCGAGACACTCTGGCCCGAGCCCGTCCTCATCGGCCGCAGGGAACACGCCCTCAGGGAGATCGCCGAACAGCACGGCCTCACGGAGTGGTCGACCGATCTCGACGCCGTTCTCGCGGACGAGACCATCGACATCTACTTCGACGCCCAGGTCACCTCCGCCCGCGTGGAGGCCATCAAGAAGGCGATCGACGCGGGCAAGCACATCTACACCGAGAAGCCGACCGCGACCGACCTCGAAGGCGCCCTGGAGCTGGCCAGGCTGGCCCGCACCGCCGGGATCAAGCACGGCGTCGTCCAGGACAAGATCTTCCTGCCGGGACTGCTCAAGCTCAAGCGCCTCATCGACGGCGGCTTCTTCGGCGAGATCCTCTCCATCAGGGGAGAGTTCGGCTACTGGGTCTTCGAAGGCGACTGGCAGGACGCCCAGCGGCCCTCCTGGAACTACCGCTCCGAGGACGGCGGCGGCATCACCGTCGACATGTTCCCCCACTGGGAGTACGTCCTGCACGAGCTGTTCGGCCGCGTCGCCAGCGTTCAGGCGCACATCACCACGCACATCCCGCAGCGCTGGGACGAGCACGGCAAGCCGTACGCCGCGACCGCCGACGACGCGGCGTACGGCATCTTCGAACTGGACGGCGGCGCCGTCGCCCAGATCAACTCCTCCTGGACCGTCCGCGTCAACCGCGACGAACTCGTCGAGTTCCAGGTCGACGGCACCCACGGCTCGGCCGTCGCCGGGCTGCGCCGCTGCCGGGTCCAGCACCGCAGCGCCACCCCCAAGCCGGTCTGGAACCCGGACCTCCCCGCCACCGAGTCCTTCCGCGACCAGTGGCAGGAAGTGCCCGACAACGAGGAGTTCGACAACGGGTTCAAGGCACAGTGGGAGCTGTTCCTGCGCCATGTCGTCCTGGACGAGCCCTACCAGTGGGACCTCCTCGCGGGCGCGCGCGGCGTGCAACTCGCGGAGCTGGGGCTCCGTTCCTCGGCCGAGGGCCGTCGTTTCGACGTACCGGAGCTGACGCTGTGACCACGCTCCGCCTTCCTTCCCCCGGCGGCGGATCGCGCGCCTATACGCCCCGCTCGGAACCGGCCCCCTTCGTAGTGGCCGGTACGGCGGGCGGGACGGCCCTCGCCTCCCGCAGGGTCTTCTCCGCCGCCCATGTGGTCGCCGACCCCTACGCCGACATCAGCCCGGACGAACCGGCCGCCGTCGACTGGGACGCCACACTCGCCTTCCGCCGCCACCTCTGGTCGCACGGGCTCGGGGTCGCCGAGGCCATGGACACCGCGCAGCGCGGCATGGGGCTGGACTGGGCGGGCGCGGCCGAGCTGATCCGCCGCTCCGCCGCCGAGGCGAAGGCGGTCGGCGGCCGGATCGCCTGCGGCGTGGGCACCGACCAACTCGCGCCGGGGCCCCGTTCCCTGGACGAGGTCCGAGCCGCGTACGAGGAGCAGTTGACGCTCGTCGAGGACACAGGCTCGCAGGCCATCCTGATGGCGTCCCGCGCCCTCGCCGCCACCGCGACCACCCCCGACGACTATCTGCACCTCTACTCCCACCTGCTGCGCCAGGCGTCGGAACCGGTCGTGCTGCACTGGCTCGGGCCGATGTTCGACCCCGCGCTGGACGGGTACTGGGGCAGCGCCGATCTCGACGCGGCCACCGAAACCTTCCTCCAGGTCATCTCCGAACACCCCGACAAGGTCGACGGCATCAAGATCTCCCTGCTGGACGCCCAGCGCGAGATCGAGCTGCGCCGCCGGCTGCCGAAGGGCGTGCGCTGCTACACGGGCGACGACTTCAACTACCCCGAGCTGATCGCGGGCGACGAGCAGGGTTTCAGCCACGCGCTGCTCGGTATCTTCGACCCGCTGGGGCCGCTCGCGGCTGCGGCCGTACGGGTCCTGGACACCGGTGACACGAAGGGCTTCCGGGAACTCCTCGACCCCACCGTCGAACTGTCCCGTCACCTTTTCCGGACACCGACCCGCTTCTACAAGACCGGTGTGGTCCTCCTCGCCTGGCTGGCAGGCCATCAGGACCACTTCACGATGGTCGGCGGCCTTCAGTCGGCGCGTTCGCTGCCGCACCTCGCGACGGCGTACGAACTGGCCGACGGCCTGGGGCTCTTCCCGGACCCCGCGGTGGCCGCGGCCAGGATGAAATCCCTGCTCGGCGTGGGCGGGGTGGAGCAGTGAGTGGACCATTGAACACATCACCGACAGGCGACCTGACGCGCTTCAGCATCAACCAGATGACCGTCAAACAGCTCGGCCTGCCCGAGCTGACCGAGGCCTGCGTACGCCTCGGAGTACCGGGCGTCGGCCTGTGGCGCGAGCCGGTCCGGGCGTACGGGGTCGAGGCCGCGGCCAAGCTCGTACGGGACGCCGGGCTCGCGGTCACCACGCTCTGCCGCGGCGGCTTCCTCACCGCGGTCGACCCGGCACGGCGTGCCGAGGCCCTGGCCGACAACCGTGCCGCCGTCGACGAGGCGGCGGCCCTGGGCACGGACACCCTGGTGCTGGTCTCCGGCGGCCTCCCCGAGGGCGACAAGGACCTCCACGGGGCGCGTGAACGCATCGCCGACGCCCTGGGGGAGCTGGCGCCGTACGGGGCGGAGCACGGGGTCAGGCTGGCCATCGAGCCGCTGCACCCGATGTTCGCGTCCGACCGCTGTGTGGTCTCCACCCTCGACCAGGCACTCGATCTGGCGGAACGGTTCCCCGCCGACCAGGTCGGGGTGGCCGTGGACACGTACCACATCTGGTGGGACGACCGGGCCCCCGCGGCGGTCGCCCGCGCGGCGGAGCGGATCTTCACCTTCCAGCTCGCCGACTGGACGACACCGCTCCCGGCAGGGGTGCTGAACGGGCGCGGCCAGCTCGGCGACGGCGCCGTCGACCTGCGGGCCTGGCGCGAACGGGTCGACGCCGCGGGCTACTCGGGCCCGATCGAGGTGGAGCTGTTCAACGACGACCTCTGGCAGCGGGACGGCGTCGAACTCCTCACGGAGACCGCGGAGCGGTACGTGCGGCACGCGCTGTAGGCGGCACGCGCTGAAAGAAATAACTCTGCGGAACCGTGCAACCCTTCCGGGGTGACGTGAGTCCTATATGTCATCAGGGCTTTCGGGGGGTAGATCCGGGGGGATCGAAAGCCCTGCTGGAGGGGGAGCGCGTGGGGCCCGGTCCATGGGACCGGGCCCCCTGTAGTGCGCGGGAACCATGGGCGTGGGCCCACCTCGGGGCATCGGCCGCGGGGGCGCCGCGCGGCGTCAGTTGTCCACAGGGCGGTCGCGCTGTCGGAGGTCGGCGGTAGCGTCGGATCATGTCCCAACCCGCAGTGCTCGAAGCCGTACTCGAACGGATCACGTATTCGAACGAGGAGAACGGCTATACGGTCGCCCGCGTCGACACCGGTCGCGGTGGCGACCTCCTCACCGTGGTGGGTTCGCTGCTCGGCGCACAGCCCGGCGAGTCACTGCGGATGGAGGGCCGCTGGGCCTCGCATCCTCAGTACGGCAAACAGTTCATGTGCGAGAACTACACGACGATCCTGCCGGCCACGATCCAGGGCATCCGCCGCTACCTCGGCTCCGGTCTCATCAAGGGGATCGGCCCCGTGTTCGCCGACCGGATCGTCGAGCACTTCGGTCTGGAGACGCTGGACATCATCGAGACGGAGCCCAAGCGGCTCGTCGAGGTCCCGGGCCTCGGCCCCAAGCGGACGAAGTCGATCGCGGCGGCCTGGGAGGAGCAGAAGGCCATCAAGGAGGTCATGGTCTTCCTGCAGGGGGTGGGCGTCTCGACCTCCATCGCCGTCCGCATCTACAAGAAGTACGAGGACGCGTCGATCTCGGTCGTCAGGAACGAGCCGTACCGGCTGGCGGCCGATGTGTGGGGGATCGGCTTCCTGACCGCCGACCGGATCGCCCAGGCCGTCGGTATCCCGCACGACAGCCCGGAGCGCGTCAAGGCGGGCATCCAGTACGCGCTGTCCCAATCCACCGACCAGGGGCACTGCTTCCTGCCCGAGGACCAGCTCATCTCCGACGCGGTGAAGCTGCTCACGGTCGACACGGGCCTGGTCATCGAATGCCTCGCCGAGCTGGCGGCCGAGGACGAGGGGGTCGTACGGGAGAGGGTGCCGGGGCCGGAGGGCGGGGAGGAGGAGATCAGCGCGGTCTATCTGGTGCCCTTCCACCGGGCGGAGCTGTCCCTCTCCGCCCAGGTGCTGCGACTGCTGCGGACCGACAAGGACCGGATGCCGGCCTTCCGGGACGTGGCCTGGGACAAGGCGCTGACCTGGCTGGCCGGGCGTACGGGCGCCGAGCTGGCGCCCGAGCAGCAGCAGGCGGTACGCCTCGCCCTCACGGAGAAGGTCGCCGTCCTGACCGGCGGCCCCGGCTGCGGGAAGTCCTTCACGGTCCGCTCGATCGTGGAGCTGGCGCGGGCGAAGAAGGCCAAGGTGGTGCTGGCGGCGCCCACCGGGCGGGCGGCCAAGCGGCTGGCCGAGCTGACCGGGGCCGAGGCGTCCACGGTCCACCGGCTGCTGGAGCTGCGGCCGGGCGGGGACGCGGCGTACGACAGGGACCGGCCGCTGGACGCCGATCTGGTGGTGGTCGACGAGGCGTCGATGCTGGACCTGCTGCTCGCCAACAAGCTGGTCAAGGCGGTGGCGCCGGGGGCGCATCTGCTGCTGGTGGGGGATGTGGACCAGTTGCCGTCGGTGGGCGCGGGAGAAGTCCTGCGCGATCTGCTCGCCCAGAGCGGCCCCGTACCGAGCGTCAGGCTCACCCGGATCTTCCGGCAGGCGCAGCAGTCGGGGGTGGTCACCAACGCCCACCGGATCAACTCGGGGGCGCACCCCGTCACGGAAGGGCTGTCCGACTTCTTCCTCTTCGTGGAGGAGGAGACGGAGGACGCGGGGCGGGTGACGGTCGATGTGGCGGCGCGCCGGATTCCCGCGAAGTTCGGGCTCGATCCGCGGCGTGACATCCAGGTCCTGGCGCCGATGCACCGGGGCCCGGCCGGCGCGGGCACTCTGAACGGGCTGCTCCAGCAGGCCATCACCCCCGGCAGGCCCGATCTGCCGGAGAAACGGCTGGGCGGCCGGGTCTTCCGTGTCGGCGACAAGGTGACCCAGATCCGCAACAACTACGAGAAGGGGCGGAACGGGGTCTTCAACGGCACGGTCGGCGTGGTCACGTCGCTCAACCAGGAGGACCAGCGGCTGACGGTGCTGACGGACGAGGACGAGGAGGTGCCGTACGACTTCGACGAGCTGGACGAGCTGGCGCACGCGTACGCGGTGACGATCCACCGCTCCCAGGGCAGCGAGTATCCGGCCGTGGTCATTCCGGTCACCACGGGTGCCTGGATGATGCTCCAGCGCAACTTGCTGTACACGGCGGTGACCCGGGCCAAGAAGCTGGTCGTCCTGGTCGGCTCGCGCAAGGCCATAGGCCAGGCGGTACGTACGGTTTCCGCGGGTAGGCGCTTCACCGCCCTCGGTCATCGGCTGGCGGCGCGAGGGTGAGCACCGGGTCGGGCACGCGGCGGACGAGGGCGTCGCGGACTTTCGAAACAGGGGCCAAGGGGGCAGGATGAGCAGGTTGGCGGCACTGAGTGCCGCCAATAGGCCCAATGGTCGACCCCGAGTGCACTCTCCTGAGCCAAATGGGGGATGGTAGAGACAGTCAGGGCACCTCGAAGAAGAGGCACTACGTCGGTGAGGGATGACGTGAGCGAGAAACGCGACAACGCGGTAGTACTGCGGTACGGCGACGGCGAGTACACCTACCCGGTGATCGACAGCACCGTCGGCGATACGGGCTTCGACATCGGGAAGCTTCGTTCTCAGACCGGTCTGGTCACCCTGGACAGCGGCTACGGCAATACCGCCGCCTACAAGTCCGCGATCACCTATCTCGACGGCGAACAGGGCATTCTGCGGTATCGCGGTTACCCGATCGAGCAGTTGGCGGAGCGCTCCAGCTTTGTCGAGGTGGCGTATCTGCTGATCAACGGCGAGCTGCCGACGGTCGACGAGCTGGCCTCCTTCAAGAACGAGATCACCCAGCACACGCTGCTGCACGAGGACGTCAAGCGCTTCTACGACGGTTTCCCGCGTGACGCCCACCCGATGGCGATGCTGTCCTCCGTGGTCAGCGCGCTGTCGACGTTCTACCAGGACAGTCACAACCCGTTCGACGAGAAGCAGCGTCACCTCTCGACGATCCGCCTGCTCGCCAAGCTGCCGACCATCGCGGCGTACGCGTACAAGAAGTCGATCGGGCACCCCTTCGTCTACCCGCGCAACGACCTCGGGTACGTCGAGAACTTCCTGCGCATGACCTTCTCGGTCCCGGCGCAGGAGTACGAGCCCGACCCCGTGGTGGTCGCCGCGCTCGACAAGCTGCTCATCCTGCACGCGGACCACGAGCAGAACTGTTCGACCTCCACCGTGCGGCTGGTCGGCTCGTCGCAGGCGAACATGTTCGCCTCGATCTCCGCCGGCATCAGCGCCCTGTGGGGTCCGCTGCACGGTGGCGCCAACCAGTCGGTGCTGGAGATGCTGGAAGGCATCCAGGCGTCCGGCGGCGATGTCGACACCTTCATCCGCAAGGTGAAGAACAAGGAAGACGGCGTGAAGCTCATGGGCTTCGGGCACCGCGTCTACAAGAACTTCGACCCCCGGGCGAAGATCATCAAGGCGGCGGCGCACGACGTCCTCTCGGCGCTCGGCAAGTCCGACGAGCTGCTGGACATCGCGCTCAAGCTGGAGGAGCACGCGCTGGCCGACGACTACTTCGTCGAGCGCAAGCTGTACCCGAACGTGGACTTCTACACGGGTCTGATCTACCGGGCCATGGGCTTCCCGACCGAGATGTTCACCGTGCTCTTCGCGCTCGGCCGGCTTCCCGGCTGGATCGCCCAGTGGCACGAGATGATCAAGGAGCCCGGTTCGCGGATCGGCCGTCCGCGGCAGATCTACACCGGAGAGGTCCTGCGCGACTTCGTCCCGGTCGAAGGCCGCTGACACCGGATCCCGCACCCGCCCGCGTGCCTGCCGCGCGGCGGCGGCGCCGTACCGGCGCCGGATCCGTACCACGCAGGTGGTGACGCAGGACACAGCGAAAAGCGCCCCGCCGCCGATCCCCCCACGGGTCGGCGAACGGGGCGCTTTCCATATCCCCGGTGCGGATTCCCCCCACGGGATCCGGGCCGGGCGTCTGACGTAACCATCAGTGGTACTCGGGCGGTCGGACCGGGGTACGTACGGGAGGGCCGCTCAAAGCTCCCCGGTGCACGTGCCCCGGCCAATCGCTTGCACGAGACGTCCCCCAAGACATCCCATGCGATCCCATCGAACGTCCCCCAAGACGTTCTTCTGGCATCGTCCTCTTAGACTCGCGAGCAGGCCCGATGGTTACCCCATAATCTATGTGATCTAGATCTCTTTGTGAAGGTCCTGTGGTTCCTGTGAAGGACCTTGGGTGCAGAGAGTTCGCGACCACATAAATGGAGGGTACGCCCAGGTCGGGTTCGGTGTGTGGCCGGATCAGACCTGACCGGTCAGTTCGTACCCCGCCTCGTCGACGGCGGCGCGTACGGCGGCCTCGCCCAGCGGCGCTCCGGACACCACGGTGACCTGTCCCGTGGCGGCCGTGGCCTGGACCGAGATGACGCCCTCGATCCCGGAGATCTCGTCGGTCACGGCCCCCTCGCAGTGTCCGCAGGTCATGCCGGTGACCTGGTAGACGGTGGTGACCTGGCTCTTCGTCTCTGCGGTCATGACGTTCTCCTCTTCGAGGGCTCGGGTGCGGCGGTCCATGGCGGGCCGGGGTGCGTGGGCAGCACGGCTCCCTGACCCGTTCCTGAACTGTACCCCTAGGGGGTATGAAAGCGAACCCTTGGCCGTGCTGGGCCCGCTCAGCCGGCCGACGTCGGCGCGTCCGCACGGCAGGGGAGGCCGCTCTCCTCGGCGAGCGGCTGTACATAGCGGAAGAGGACCCTCTTCAGCTCGGTCGTGTACGCGTCCCGCTCGTCGGGCTCGGCGGCCAGGATCAGGGTCAGGCCCGCCTTGAACACGGTGAAGAGCATGTGTGCGATCCGGGCGGTCTCGACCCTAGGTGTGCCGGGGAGGTAGTCGCCGAGGATGTCCTCGACGCGGGCGAGCATCGAGGAGTGCAGGGCGTCGTGCTCCCGGGTGACCTGGCCCGGGATGTCGGAGCCGTGCATCAGCACCGCGAAGGCCGGGTTCTCGCGGTTGAACTGGATCAGCGGGTCGACGACGGCGTCCATCAGTCGGTCGAGCGGCAGGTCGAGGTGGTCCGGCATCAGGGCCTGACCGTAAGTTTCGCGCCAGCGCGCCAGGAGCTGGTCGCCCAGCTCGACGGCGATCGCCTCCTTGTTCGGGAAGAACTGGTAGAGCGTGCCGGGTGACACCCCGGCCTCCCGGGCGATGGAGTTGGTGCTCGCGGCGGTGTAGCCGGTGGCGCAGAAGACGCGGGCCGCCGCCTCCAGGAGCTGGGCGACGCGGCGCTCGCCGCGGGCCTGTCGGCGGCGTGGTCTGTCCGGTCCGGGAGTTGGGCCCGGGGTCGGCTCCGGCATGGCAATCCACAGCCTTCCTGGAATCGTTTGACAAACACGAGTGGTGACTCGCATTCTTGGTCAATGCGAGCGATGACTCGTGTTTGCCAATTCTATGGCAACGGCTGACCCGCGCCACGGGTCACGGTGAAGGGGACACCGCACCATGTCCGAAGTCAACACTGGCCCGCGTCCGGGAGGCTGGACCAGGTTGGTCACCGCACGACCACGGCTCTCGCTGCTGGTCGCGCTGGTGATAACGGCCCTGGCCGTGGTCGCCGGCAGCGGAGTCGCCGACCGGCTGAGCAACGGGGGCTGGGAGGACCCGACCGCGGAGTCCACCTACGCCACCAAGGCCCTGGAGCGGGAATTCCCCGCCTCCCAGCCCAACCTGCTGCTCCTGGTCGACAGCGGAAGCCGGAGCGTCGACGACCCCGCCGTGGCCGCGGCGGCCAAGCGGCTCACCGACCGCTTCGCGGCCGAGAAGGGAATCGTCGGCGTCGGCTCCTACTGGCGGACCGGATCCCCCGCGCTGCGCTCCGAGGACAGCCGCGAAGCGCTGATCGCGGCGAGGATCGAGGGCGACGAGACCAACGCCTTCAAGGTCCTGGACCGGATCGCGCCGGAGTACCGCGGTGAGCAGGGGGCGCTGAAGGTCTCCATCGGCGGGCCCGTCGCCGTGCGGAGCGAGATGCAGAGCACCATCCAGGAGGACCTGCTGCGGGCCGAGCTGATCGCCCTGCCGGTGACGCTCGTCCTGCTGGTCATGGTCTTCGGCAGCGCGGTCGCCGCCCTGCTGCCCCTGGGCCTGGGCGTTGTCGCCATCCTCGGGACGAACGCGGTACTGCGCGGGCTCACCGAACTCACCGAGGTCTCGGTCTTCGCCCAGAACCTCACCACGGCCCTCGGGCTCGGACTGGCCATCGACTACGCCCTGTTCATCGTCCGCAGATTCCGCGAGGAGCTGGCGGACGGCGCGGAGGTACGGGACGCCGTGGGCACCACGCTGCGGACCGCCGGCCGTACGGTGCTGTTCTCGGCGCTGACCGTGGCCGTGGCCCTGGCCGCCATGATGGTCTTCCCCCAGCATTTCCTGCGCTCCTTCGCCTACGCGGGCATCGCGGTCGTCCTCCTGGCCGCTGCCGCCGCCCTCGTCCTGCTGCCCGCGGCACTGATGCTGCTGGGGCACCGGGTCAACGCCCTCGATCTGCGGAAGGCGCTGCGCCGCGGGCGCGCCGCGACGGAGCCGGAGAAGAAGGGCGAGGAGCCAGGGGCCGGCTGGGCGCGGACGGCCGCGGTGGTGATGCGGCGGGCCCCGTTCTTCGCCGTCGCCACGGCCACCGGGCTGATCCTGCTCGGACTGCCCTTCCTGGGAGTCAAGTTCGGCACCGCCGACCACCGTCAGCTGCCGCCGGGCGCCGACTCCCGGGTGGTCCAGGAGGACATCCAGGCCGGCTTCCCCGGCAGCCCCGGCGGCGGTCTGGAAGTGCTGGCGGAAGGCGCCGCCACCCCCGCCGAGTACGCCGACTACCGCGACCGGATAGCGGCCCTGCCCGGCGTGACACGGGTCGACGGACCGGTCCCCTCCTCCTCCGGCGAACACGCGTACTTCGCGGTGACGCCCAAGGGGCAAGCGGTGGGGGAGAACGCCCAGCGGCTCGTGAAGGACATCCGTGCCGAGCCGGCCCCTTTCGACACCTCGGTCACCGGCATCGCCGGCGTCCTGGTCGACTCGAAGGCCGCCATAGCCGACCGGCTGCCCTGGGCCCTGGCCATCATCGTGCTGGTGACCCTGCTCCTGGTCTTCATGCTCACCGGCAGTGTGCTGATACCGATTCAGGCGGTCGTCCTCAACGCCCTCAGCCTCACGGCGATGTTCGGGGCGACGATCTGGGTCTTCCAGGACGGCCATCTGTCAGGACTGCTCGGCTTCACCGCCACCGGCGACATCGAGACGAGCCTGCCCGTCCTGATGTTCTGCGTCGCCTTCGGGCTTTCCATGGACTACGGAGTCTTCCTGCTCTCCCGGATCAAGGAGGAGTACGACCACAGCGGAGACCATGAGCACGCGGTGGCGTTCGGGCTGCGCCGCACCGGAGGGCTGATCACCGCCGCCGCTGTGATCCTCGCGGTGGTCATGGTGGCGATAGGCACCTCACGGGTCGCCAACACCAAGATGCTGGGCCTCGGTCTCGCGCTGGCCGTCCTGATGGACGCGATGGTGGTGCGCAGCCTGCTGGTGCCCGCGGTGATGAAGCTGACGGGCAAGGCCACCTGGTGGGCGCCGGGACCGCTGCGCCGCTTCCATGAGCGGTTCGGGCTGAGCGAGGGGGAGTCGCGGCCGCCCGCCGAAGGACCGGCGGAACCGCCCGTCCGCGACCGGGACACCGCGGGCGTCTGAGGGGAGGGGAAGGGCGCGGAGCCGCCGCTCCCGGCCCCGCGGGAGGCCGCGAGCGGCGTACCGGGCCTGGTCGGCAGCGGCACCCCGGCTCGCCCTGGCACCCCGGCTCGCCCTGGCGCCCCGGCTCGTCCCGGCGCCCCGGGTCCCCGGCGCCCCGGCTCGCTCCGGCGCGGCTGCCGTACCGGGGCGGGGCACCGACCCCGGGCCGACCCGGGCCGGGCCGGCCGCCGTACCGGTCTGCGGCCGGTCCGGCATGTCGCCGGGTCAGGCGCCGCAGCTCCTGAGGAACCGGCGGGTGCGGGTGGCGATCGGCAGCGGCTTGTCGGGCGGGCACGGGTACATGTCCTGCTCGACGATGGCGAAGAGTTCGACGTCCAGCCGCTGGGCCGCCGCCAGGACCGGCTCCAGCGCGGGCACCCCGGCCGGTGGCTCGCACATCACGCCGCGCCCGACGGCCGGTCCGAACGGCACCTCGTTCGCGACGACATCCGCGAGGATCTCCGGATCCACCTGCTTGAGATGGAGGTAGCCGATCCGCTCGCCGTACGTCTCGATCAGCTTGACGCTGTCGCCGCCGCAGTACGCGTAGTGCCCGGTGTCCAGACAGAGCGAGACCAGACCGGGGTCGGTCGCGTCGAGGAAACGGCTCACGTTCTCCTCGCTGTCGATATGCGTGTCGGCGTGCGGGTGGACGACGATCTTCAGGCCGTAGCGGTCCTGGACCTCGCGGCCGAGCCGTTCGGTCTGGGTGGTCAGATCGCGCCACTGCTGCGGTGTGAGAGTCCGGTCCTCCAGCACTTCGCCGGTCTTGTCGTCCCGCCAGAACGACGGGATGACCACGAGATGGTCCGCGCCCATCGCCCGGGTGAGCGCGGCGATGTCGGCGACATGCGCCCAGGTCTTCTCCCAGACCGCCGGGCCGTGGTGCAGCCCGGTGAAGACGGTCCCGGCCGAGACCTTCAGCCCGCGTCGCGCGGTCTCCTCGCTCAGCCGGTCGGGATCGGACGGGAGGTATCCGTACGGGCCCAGCTCGATCCATTCGTAGCCGGCTTCGGCCACCTCGTCGAGGAAACGCCGCCAGGGCACCTGCTGCGGATCGTCGGGAAACCACACCCCCCAGGAGTCGGGGGCGGACCCGACTCGGATGCGACTCAACGTGGGTACGGAGGAGGTCATACCGGTCAGCTTTCAGCCCGTACGGAAAGAGTGTCAAGCCCTTGGTCCGAATGTAAAGACAAAACATTGACATGGTCCCGGAGGACCGTTAGACCTTGCTGTGACCGCCTCCGGTGCGGAAGCCCGCCTCGCTTTGGCAGGAGCGGGGCGCGAGCGAAGTTCCCCGCTCGTCACGGCCCCGTGCCGGAGGTTCGGGTCGCCCCGCCCGACCGTGCCCTGTATGACTTCACTGTGACCGATGCCCGACTGCCGCTGCGCGGAGCCCAGGAGGACGCCCGATGAGCAGCCGTACGACCGGCCGTACGAGCGGTCGCGCACGTGGGCGCCCGAGCACCGCAACCCGTACCCGCAGGCGCACCGTCGCCCAGGCGCTGGTCGGTTTCCTGGCCCGGCAGTACACCGAGCGGGACGGCCGGAGGCAGCGTCTGATCGGCGCCACATGGGGCATCTTCGGGCACGGCAACGTGGCGGGTATCGGCCAAGCCCTTGTCGAGTCCTCCGAGGACATGAGGTACTTGCAGGGACGGAACGAACAGTCCATGGTCCACGCGGCCGTGGGGTACGCGCGCCAGAGCAACCGCCTCTCCGCCCAGGCCGTGACCACCTCCATCGGCCCCGGCGCCACCAACCTCGTCACCGGCGCGGCACTCGCCACCATCAACCGTCTCCCCGTCCTGCTGCTGCCCGGCGACACCTTCGCCACCCGCCCCGCCGACCCCGTCCTCCAGCAGCTCGAAGCCCCCTCCGCCGGGGATGTCTCCGTCAACGACGCCCTGCGTCCCGTCTCCGTCCACTTCGACCGGATCACCCGCCCCGAAGCGCTCGTTCCGGCCGCGCTCGCCGCGATGCGGGTGCTCAGCGACCCGGCCGAGACCGGCGCCGTCACCCTCGCGCTGCCCCAGGACGTCCAGGTGGAGGCGTACGACTGGCCGGAGGAGTTCTTCGCCGAGCGGGTCTGGCGGGTCCGCCGCCGGCCGCCCGACCCGGACGAACTCGCCGACGCCGTACGGCTCGTCCGGGAAGCGCGCCGTCCCCTGCTCGTCGCGGGCGGCGGGGTCCACCACAGCGCGGCCGAGGAGACGCTGGCCGAGTTCGCCGATGCGACCGGCATCCCCGTCGCCTCCACCCAGGCGGGCAAGGGGTCGCTCCGCCACGACCACCCCTGCGACATCGGCGGGATCGGCCACACGGGCACCGCCACCGCCGACGAACTGGCGGCGGCGGCCGACCTGGTGATCGGTGTCGGCACCCGCTGGACCGACTTCTCCACCGCCTCCGCCACCCTCTTCCAGAACCCCGACGTCCGCTTCCTCAACCTCAACATCACCGGCTTCGACGCCCACAAGCTCGCCGCGCACCCGCTGGTCGCGGACGCCCGTACCGCCGTGCGGCAGCTCACCGCCGAACTGGCAGGACACCGGGTCGAACCGGCGTACGCCGCCGAGTACAGCGGGGCCAAGAAGCGCTGGGAGCGGCGTGTCGAGGCCGCGTTCACCACAGGCGAGGACGGCGGACGCCCCACCCAGGCCCAGGTCCTCGGGGCCCTCGACGCCCTCGTCACCGGCGAGGACATCGTCATCAACGCGGCGGGATCGCTCCCCGGCGATCTCCACAAGCTGTGGCGGGCGCGTTCGCACGACCAGTACCACGTCGAGTACGGCTACTCCTGCATGGGATACGAGATCCCTGCGGCCATCGGCGTCCAGCTCGCGGCGCCCGGCCGGCCGGTCTGGGCGCTGGTCGGCGACGGCACCTATCTGATGAGCCCCACCGAGATGGTCACGGCGGTCCAGGAAGGGCTGCCCATCAAGGTCGTGATCCTCCAGAACCACGGCTACGCCTCCATCGGCGGCCTCTCCGAGACGGTCGGCGGGGAGCGCTTCGGCACCGCGTACCGTTTCCGGGCCGCCGACGCCACGTACACCGGCGCCCCGCTCCCCGTGGACCTCGCGGCCAACGCGGCCTCCCTCGGCATGCGGCTGATCCGTGCCGGGACCCTCGGTGACCTGCGCGAAGCCCTGGCCGAGGCGCGCGCCGCCGACGTCCCCACATGTGTCTACGTGGAGACCGGAACGGCAGACACAGTGTCGGGAGTCCCACCGGCCCAGGCGTGGTGGGATGTTCCGGTGGCCGAGACCGCGACCCGCATCGCCGCGGTCGAGGCCCGCGAGGAGTACGACCGCCACGCAGCGACCCGCCGCCGCCATCTGTGAAGGAGCGGAACACATGAAGACCGTCAGCCATTGGATCGGTGGCAAGAGCGTCGAGGGCATGTCCGGCGACTGGGGTCCGGTCACGGACCCGGCGACCGGCGCCGCCACCACCCAGGTCGCGCTCGCCTCCGCCGAGGAGGTCGCCGCCGCGGTCGCCGCCGCCAAGGCCGCGTACGCCACCTGGGGAACCTCCTCCCTCGCCCAGCGCACGGCGATCCTCTTCCGCTACCGCGCCCTCCTCGACGCCCGCCGCGACGACATCGCCGCGCTGATCACCGCAGAGCACGGCAAGGTGCACTCGGACGCGCTCGGCGAGGTGGCGCGCGGACTGGAGATCGTCGAGCTGGCCTGCGGGATCACCACCCAGCTCAAGGGCGAACTCTCCACCCAGGTCTCCAGCCGGGTCGATGTCGCCGCCATCCGCCAGCCGCTCGGGGTCGTCGCGGGCATCACACCCTTCAACTTCCCGGCGATGGTGCCGATGTGGATGTTCCCGCTCGCGATCGCCTGCGGCAACACCTTCGTCCTCAAGCCCAGCGAGAAGGACCCGTCGGCCGCCGTCCTCCTGGCGGAGCTGGCGGCCGAGGCGGGGCTGCCCGACGGCGTGCTCAACGTCGTGCACGGCGACAAGGTGGCCGTCGACGCCCTGCTCGCGCACCCGGACGTCGCGGCGGTCTCCTTCGTCGGCTCCACCCCGATCGCCCGCTACATCCACGCCACGGCCTCCGCCAACGGCAAGCGCGTCCAGGCGCTCGGCGGCGCCAAGAACCACATGCTGGTCCTGCCCGACGCCGATCTGGACGCCGCCGCGGACGCGGCCGTCTCGGCGGCGTACGGCTCGGCCGGTGAGCGCTGCATGGCGATCTCGGCGGTCGTCGCGGTCGGTGCGATCGGGGACGACCTGGTCGCCAGGATCCGCGAGCGCGCCGAGAAGATCACCATCGGCCCCGGCACCGACCCGGCCTCCGAGATGGGTCCCCTCATCACCAGGGCGCACCGCGACAAGGTCGCGGGCTATGTGACGGGAGCCGCGGCCCAGGGCGCCGAAGTCGTCCTGGACGGCACGGGATACACGGTGGAGGGGTACGAGGACGGGCACTGGATCGGCCTGTCCCTGCTGGACAAGGTCTCCACCGACTCGGACGCCTACCGCGACGAGATCTTCGGCCCGGTTCTCGTCGTGCTCCGCGCGGAGACGTACGAGGAGGGTGTCGCCCTGATCAACAGCTCGCCGTTCGGCAACGGCACGGCCATCTTCACCCGCGACGGCGGCGCCGCCCGCCGCTTCCAGTTGGAGATCGAGGCCGGCATGGTCGGGGTGAACGTGCCGATCCCGGTGCCCGTCGGATACCACTCCTTCGGGGGCTGGAAGGACTCGCTCTTCGGCGACCACCACATCTACGGCAACGACGGCGTGCACTTCTACACGCGCGGCAAGGTCGTCACGACACGCTGGCCCGACCCTGCCGACGCCCCGACCGGCGTGGACCTGGGCTTCCCCCGTAACCACTGATCCGCCTTCACTTGTCAGTGGCGGTCGGCCGTAACTCCTCGGCGCGCGGCTTCGTTGGATGACTGCGGCCCGTACGGCGTTCCTCGCCGTACGGGCCGCGGTCGTTTTTCACGGTGCGCGGAGCAGGAGGACACACCCATGTGTGGCATCACCGGCTGGGTCTCCTTCGACCGCGATCCGGTCGGCGCGGCCGGCGCGGCCGACACCCTGGACGCGATGACGGAGACGATGTCCTGCCGGGGCCCCGACGACCGCGGCACCTGGGCCGAGGGCCCCGCCGCCCTCGGCCACCGCCGGCTCGCCGTCATCGACCTGCCCGGCGGGCGCCAGCCGATGACGCTGACGACACCGCAGGGCACCATCGCGCTCGTCTACTCCGGCGAGACGTACAACTACACCGAGCTGCGCGCGGAACTGACCGGCCGCGGCCACCGGTTCACCACCGACTCCGACACCGAGGTCGTGCTCCACGGCTATCTGGAGTGGGGCGAGGAGCTGGCCGGACGCCTCAACGGCATGTACGCCTTCGCGATCTGGGACGGCCGCCGGCGCAAGCTGGTGATGATCCGCGACCGTATGGGCATCAAGCCCTTCTACTACGCCCCCACCCCCCACGGCGTGCTCTTCGGCTCCGAGCCCAAGGCGATCCTCGCCCACCCGCTCGCCCGCGCCCGTGTCCGCCTCGACGGGCTGCGCGAACTCTTCGCCTTCGTCAAGACACCCGGTCACGCCGTCTGGGACGGGATGTACGAGGTCGCGCCCGGCACCCTGGTGACCGTGGCGGCGAGCGGGCTGCGACGCCACGTCTACTGGTCCCTGGAGACCCGCCCGCACACCGACGACCGCGGCACGGCGGTGGCCCGCGTACGGACGCTCCTCGACGACATCGTGCGCCGCCAGCTCGTCGCCGACGTACCGCGCTGCACCCTCCTGTCCGGCGGACTCGACTCCTCCGCCATGACGGGGATCGCCGCGCGTCAGCTCGGGGAGACCGGGGAGACCGTACGCAGCTTCTCCGTCGACTTCACCGGCCGTACGGAGCACTTCGTGGCCGACGCGTTCCGCACCACGCCCGACACGCCGTTCGTCCACGACGTCGTACGCGAGGCGCGCACGGAGCACCAGGACATCGTCCTCGACTCGCTCGCCCTCGCCGACCCGGCGGTCCGGGCCCGCATGATCAGGGCCAGGGACCTGCCCATGGGCTTCGGCGACATGGACTCCTCCCTCTACCTCCTCTTCCAGGCGATCCGGGAGCGCTCGACGGTCGCGCTCTCCGGCGAGTCCGCCGACGAGGTCTTCGGCGGCTACCCCCAGTTCTTCGACGAGGCGGCCAGGAAGGCCGACATGTTCCCGTGGCTGGTGCGCTTCGGCGAACACTTCGGGGAGGACACCGGCGTGCTGCGCCCCGAGGTCAACGCGGCCCTCGGTCTGGAGTCGTTCACCCGGGACAGTTATGCCACGGCCGTGGCCGGCATCGAACGCGCGCCCGGTGAGAGCGACTTCGAGTACCGGATGCGGAAGATCTGCCATCTGCATCTGACGCGCTTCGTACAGATCCTGCTGGACCGCAAGGACCGCGCGAGCATGGCGGTCGGCCTGGAGGTCAGGGTGCCCTTCTGCGACCACCGGCTCGTCGAGTACGTGTACAACACACCCTGGTCGCTGAAGTCCTTCGACGGGCGGGAGAAGAGCCTGCTGCGGGAGGCGACCGCCGATGTACTGCCGAAGTCGGTGTACGAGCGCGAGAAGAGCCCGTATCCCAGCACCCAGGATCCGAAGTACGCCGTGGCCCTCCAGGACCAGGTCAGGGATCTGCTGGCCGAGCCGTCGCACCGAGTCTTCGACCTGGTGGACAGGGAACGTGTACGGCGTACCGCCGAGCGGGAGACGCCGCAGGTTACGACGGCGAGTCGGCGCGGGCTGGAACGGACGCTGGACCTGGCGCTGTGGCTGGACCTCTACCACCCGGAGATCAGGCTCACCTGAGCGGCTGTCAGGACGCATGCCGCTGTGGCCCGGTGGGTCCGCAACCCTGTGCCCGCTGTCCCCCTGTGGTGTTCGATGACGGCCCAAAAAGGATGATAACGATAGGAAAGGTGATATACAGGCTAATCCAGAGAGCTCAGGACCTCATATGCCCCGATACTTCGCCGACTCCCCGGAGTCGCTCGTCCCCGACGCGCTCAAGGGGTTCGCCGCCGCCCACGCCGACCTGGTCGAGCACCACCCCGAGCACGGCTACTTCCGCACCCGCCGCACCGCCACCCCGACCCCCACGACGGCCACCCCGGCCGCCGCGGGCCGCCGCGTCGGCCTGGTCTCCGGCGGCGGCTCCGGCCACGAACCGCTGCACGCCGGGTTCCTCGGCGCCGGCCTGCTGGACGCCGTATGCCCGGGACAGATCTTCGCCTCCCCGCACAACCGGCAGATCTTCGAGGCCAGCCGTGCGGTCGCGGGCAGCGACGGTGTCCTGCACATCGTCAAGAACTACACCGGCGACCGGATCAACTTCGGGATCGCCGCCGAACGCCTCGCCCACGAGAACATCCGCTGCGCCCGCGTTCTCGTGGACGACGACCTCGCGACCGACTCCGCGGACATCGCCGTCGGACGGCGCGGCACCGGCGCCACCCTCATCGTCGAGAAGATCCTCGGCGCCGCCGCCGACGAGAGCCGCGGACTCGACGAACTGGCGGCCCTGGGCACCGACCTGTCCGGCCGTACGCGCAGCCTCGCCGTCGCCACCGCCGCGCACACCGCGCCCGCCTCCGGCGCGCCCGCCTTCGAACTGCCCCGGGACGTCCTCGAATTCGGCGTCGGTATCCACGGCGAACGGGCCGGCGGGACCGCCCCGCACCCACCGCTCACCGAACTCGTCGCGCTCATGACCGACCGGCTGCTCGCCGCGCTGCCCCACGGAACACCCGGCCGCCGCCGCGTACTGGCCCTGGTCAACGGGCTCGGCGGGGTCACCTCCCTGGAGCTGTACGGCATCAGACACGCGCTCGGCGGGGCGCTGAAGAACCGCGGCGTCACCCTGGACCGCTCGCTGACCGGCACCTTCGTCAGCGCGCTCGACATGCGGGGCTTCTCGCTCTCCCTGCTCGCGACCGACGACGAGACGCTACGGCTCTGGGACGCCCCGGCCAGAACCGCGTCCTGGCCGCGCTGACCCCTCCCTTCCTCCTTCCCCCGCCGACCAGAAGCAGGAGCCCTTTCCGCGATGTCATCCCAGAACCTGACCCCCGCGCCCGTCCCCTCCGCCCCCACCCCCAAGGGCCTCACCTACGAGGACACCACCGGCTGGCTCCACCGCTTCGGCGCTGCCGCGAGAGCCGTCGAGGGCGAGCTGACGGAACTGGACCAGCGGGCCGGGGACGGCGACTTCGGCGCCAACCTCGTCTCCGGCATGGACGGCGTACGGGACGCGCTCGCCGCGCCGACGAGCGGCCCACGCACCCCGGCGGCGCCGCTCGCCACCGCCGCACGGGTCTTCCTCGACCACGTCGGCGGCACGAGCGGCCCGCTCTTCGGCCTGCTCTTCCAGGAACTGGCCGCCGCGGTCGCCGCCGCCGACGGGGCCCCCGGCACCGCCGAACTCGCGGCGGGTACGGCGGCGGGAGCCGCGGCCGTCCAGCGCGTCGGAGAGGCCGAGGTGGGGGACAAGACGATGGTCGACGCCCTGGTCCCCGCGGCCGAGGCGCTCACCCGGGCGCTGCTGGCGGACCCCACGGGCGGCGATCCGGTACGGGCGCTCCACAGCGCGGCGGTGGCCGCCCACCACGGCGCCCGCGCCACCAGCGCCCTGCGCGCCCGGCGCGGCCGCGCCAGCTACACGGGCGACCACTCCCGCGGCATCCCCGACCCGGGCGCCCTCGCCGTGGCCCTGCTCTTCGCCTCGGCGTCGTCCCAGCCGACCACCCTGGACCAGCTCCCCGACGCGTGAGCCGACGCCTGAGCCGACGCCTGAGCCTTCGCCTGAGCCGACGGGGAGCCGGCGGCGCCCTCCCGTTCCGTTCCGCCCCCGTTCGCGGCGGTGTGCGGTACCGCGTCCGCTGTACGGCGGCGGTCCCGCGTACGACCCGAGGAGGTCTCCGGTTCCGACCGGCGGCAGCCCGGACGGCTCCGGGCGCCGATTAGGGTTCAAGGATGGAGACCCGAACCCCCCGCCGGTTCCGGCCACGGGCCCGCTGGCTCGCGGGACTGGCCGCCGCGGCCGTGCTCGTCGGAGCCGGCACCTGGACCGCCGTCGCCTCGGACGAGAACCCGGCCGTGCACCGTGAGGATCAGGTGCTGGACATGCCGGGCGCCCGGATCGACACCTCGTACTTCACCGCGGGCAGCGGCCGCAAACCCGCCGTGCTCATCGGGCACGGCTTCGGCGGCAGCAAGAACGACGTACGCGCCCAGGCCGAGAAGCTGGCACGCGACGGCTACGCGGTGCTGACCTGGTCGGCCCGCGGCTTCGGGAAGTCCACCGGTGACATCGGGCTCAACGACCCTGACCACGAGGTCAAGGACGTCTCCCGGATGATCGACTGGCTCGCCGGACGCCCCGAGGTCGAACTCGACGCGAAGGGCGACCCCCGCGTCGGTGTGACCGGTGCCTCGTACGGCGGGGCCATCTCGCTGCTCGCCGCCGGGTACGACCAGCGCGTCGACGCGATCGCCCCGCAGATCACCTACTGGAACCTGGCCGACGCCCTCTTCCCCGACGGCGTCCTCAAGAAGCTCTGGGCCGGGATCTTCATCTCCAACGGCGGCGGCTGCTCCAGCTTCGAGAAGGAGCTGTGCGAGATGTACGAGCGGGTCGCCGTGGCCGGGAAACCGGACGCCGACGCCCGCAAGCTGCTGGAGGAGCGCAGCCCCTCCGCCGTCGGGGACCGGATCGACGTACCCGCGCTGATCGTGCAGGGCCAGACCGACTCCCTCTTCCCGCTCGACCACGCCGACGCCATGGCGCAGCGGATCAGCGCGAACGGCGCGCCCGTCGACGTCGACTGGATGGCCGGCGGCCATGACGGCGGCAACCCGGAGGCCGAGCGGGTCCAGGGCCGCGTCTCCGCCTGGTTCGACCGCTATCTCAAGGACGACAAGGGCGCGGACACCGGGCCCGCCTTCCGCGTCAGCCGGACCGGTGGAGTGGACTCCGCCAACGGTCAGGTCAGCCTGCGCGGTGCGACCGGCGACCGCTACCCGGGCCTGGCCAACGACACCACCTCCGTTCCGCTGACCGGCGACGCGCAGACCTTCACCAACCCGGCCGGCGGCAGCCCGCCCGCCATCTCCGCCGTGCCGGGACTGGGCGCCGGGCTCTCCCAGCTCTCCTCGTTCGGCGTCGGAATCGCCCTCGACTTCCCCGGCCAGCACGCCCGCTTCGACTCGGCGCCGCTCGACCGCTCGCTGCGGATCACCGGGCAGCCGACCGTCAAGGCGACCGTCACCTCCTCCAACGGCGAGGCGGTCCTCTTCGCCAAGGTGTACGACGTGGGCCCCGACGGCGCCAGCCAGGTGCTGCCCTCGCAACTCGTCGCGCCCGTACGGGTCGAGGATGTCGCCAAGGGCCGGACCGTGGAGCTGAGACTGCCCGCGGTCGACCATCAGATCGTCCCCGGGCACCGGCTGCGGGTCGTGGTCGCCGCCACCGACCTCGGCTACGCCTCACCGGTCGCCCCGGCCACGTACAAGGTCGCCGTGGACGGCCCGCTGACCGTGCCCACCGTTCCCGGGCTCACCGCCGGGTCCACCGCACTGCCGTGGTGGACCTGGGGGCTCCCGGTCATCGGCGTACTGATCGCGGGCGCGCTGCTGCTCACCGCACGCCGCCGCACCTCGGCGCCGGAGCCGGACCCCGCGCTCGCCGAGGTGCCGCTCCAGATCACCGATCTGTCCAAGCGGTACGCCAACTCCAGTGAGCGGTACGCGGTCCGCGATCTCTCCTTCGCGGTCGAGAAGGGCCAGGTCCTCGGTCTGCTCGGGCCGAACGGCGCGGGTAAGACCACCACACTGCGCATGCTGATGGGGCTGATCTCCCCGGACGCCGGGGAGATCCGGGTCTTCGGGCACGCGATCCGGCCGGGCGCCCCGGTGCTTTCCCGGGTCGGCGCGTTCGTCGAGGGCGCGGGCTTCCTGCCGCATCTGTCGGGCCGCGAGAACCTGGAGCTGTACTGGCGGGCCACCGGCCGCCCCACCGAGGACTCCCACATGGAGGAGGCCCTGGAGATCGCCGGGCTCGGCGACGCGCTCGCCCGCGCCGTACGCACCTACTCGCAGGGCATGCGGCAGCGCCTCGCCATCGCCCAGGCGATGCTCGGTATGCCGGATCTGCTGATCCTGGACGAACCGACCAACGGGCTCGACCCGCCCCAGATCCGCGAGATGCGCGACGTGATGATCCGGTACGCGGCCGGCGGCAGGACCGTCATCGTCTCCAGCCATCTCCTCTCCGAGGTCGAACAGTCCTGCACGCATCTCGTGGTCATGCACCGGGGGCAGCTCGTGCAGGCCGGAGCGGTCGCCGAGATCACCGGTGCGGGGGACACCCTGCTCGTCACCACCGCCGAGCCGGTCCCGGAACCGGTCGTCGACAAGGTCGCCGCGCTGGCGGGCGTCGGCTCGGCCGTCCGTACGGACGACGGGCTGCTCGTACAGCTCGACGGCGCGTCCACCACCACGCTGATCACCGAGCTGGTCCGGCTGGACGTCCCCCTGACGGGCGTCGGGCCGCACCGCCGCCTGGAGGACGCGTTCCTCACCCTGATCTCCGGAGGCTCCGCATGAGCGCGCTGACCGAAACGGCCCCCGGCTACCGGGCCGGGCGCACGCTGCCCCTGCGGGTCGAGGCGCTGCGGCAGCTCAAGCGCCGGCGCACGCTGGCCATGGGTCTCATCCTGGGGCTCCTTCCCTTCGTGCTGATCGTGGCCTTCGCGGTCGGGGGGACTCCGGACGGCGGGCGGGACGGCCGGGTGACCCTGATGGACACCGCGACCGCGTCCGGTGCCAACTTCGCGGCGACCTGTCTCTTTGTCTCGGCGGGCTTTCTGCTGGTCGTGCCCGTCGCGCTGTTCCATGGGGACACCGTGGCGTCCGAGGCGAGCTGGTCGTCGCTGCGCTATCTGCTCGCGGCGCCCGTGCCACGGTCGCGTCTGCTGTGGAGCAAGCTGACCGTCGCGCTCGGGATGAGCGCCGCGGCGATGCTGCTGCTGCCGCTGGTGGCGCTGGCGGCGGGTACGGCGGCGTACGGCTGGGGCCCGCTCCAGCTGCCGACCGGTGGTTCCCTCTCCACGGCGGAGACGCTGCCGAGGCTGGTCGTGATCATCGCGTTCATCTTCGTCTCCCAACTGGTCACGGCGGGGCTCGCCTTCTGGCTGTCGACCAAGACCGACGCCCCGCTGGGCGCGGTCGGCGGCGCGGTCGGGCTGACGATCGTCGGCAATGTGCTGGACGCGGTGACCGCGCTCGGTTCCTGGCGGGAGTTCCTGCCGGCGCACTGGCAGTTCGCCTGGGCGGACGCGGTCCAGCCGCAGTTGGAGTGGGGCGGCATGGCGAAGGGCGCGGCCGTCTCCTTCACGTACGCCGTGGTGCTGTTCGCGCTGGCCTTCCGGACCTTCTCCCGTAAGGACATCGTGTCGTAGGTGCCGTGCAGTCCCTGTCAGATCCACCCCCTTCGAGCCGCTTCCGCGCCCGCCCGGAAGCGGCTCGTCGTGCCGAGGGCTGCGAGCAGGTCGCCCACCCGGCGGCTGTACGTCCGGCTCGACATACCGAGGCGCGTCGCCGCCGTCTCGTCCGTCATCCCGGCGACCAGAGCCTCCAGCACCGGACGTAACGACCCCGGCAGGCCGCCCGGTGTGGGCAGCGCCTCCGTCGGCAGCTCCTCGCCCGTCTCCCACCAGATCTCATGCGTACGGACCAGGGCCTGGACGACCACCGGATCCCGGATCAGCAGCAGCCCGTGGTAGTGGAGTTGAAGGTCGAGAGGGACCGCGGCGACCGAGCGGTCCACCAGGATCATCGTGAACGGGATGGAGTCCGTCCGCCTCGCTTCGCCGGGGAACTGGTGGGGCAGGGGATGCTCCAGCCCCACCAGCCCGTGCCGGGGAACGATCCGGCGGACCCCGACCGACGGGCGGCCCCTGCGGCCCCTGCGGCCGGAACCGCCCTCCGGCCAGCCCTGCTCACCCGCCGCGCGCACGCAGGCGCCCGTGAAGTCGAGGAAGTGCTCGGGCACGCACTGCCCCAGACAGCTCCCGGGGTCGTCGAAGATGAGCAGTTCACGACGGGCCGAACGGACCAGTGCGGTGAGGGTGGCCGTCACCTCCCGCACGCCACGGATCGGCCGGCCCGGCGGATGAGGCGTGTCGTCCGATTCCTCCCGCATCGCACCCACCGACAGCGTCGACCTGTTGAGCACAGAACCAGAAACGTCCGACACGGCTGACCACCCCCGCCATCCCCTCGGAGCCGTACGCCACTCCATGTACGCACATCATTGCGCACTGTGACAAGTGCAGTTCAGAGAGTGGCGAATCCATGCCAGAGGTTCAAAAGGCGTCGACTTTTCACCGAGTTGGTGATCGGGGCGTGCCGCTCAGCCGAACTTCGCCACGTAACGGCGCTGCCAGGGCGTCTCGACGGCGTGCCGGGAGTAGTGCCGTCGTACGTACGCGACCGCCTCGCCCGGCGGTACCCCGTCGAGCACGGCGAGGCAGGCGAGCGCCGTGCCGGTCCGTCCCCGTCCGCCCCCGCAGGCGATCTCGACCCGCTCGGTGCCGGAACGTTCCAGCGCCTCCCTGAGCGCTTCCGCGGTGGCCTCGCGATCGGTCGGCAGCCGGAAGTCGGGCCAGCGCAGCCAGCGGTTCTCCCAGACCACACTGGGCGGTCTGCGCCCCAGCAGATAGAGCGCGAAGGTCGGTGGCGGGCCCTCCGGCATCGGGTGGCGCAGCCCCCGGCCGCGGATGAGCCGTCCCGAGGGGAGACACAGGATTCCGGAGGCTGTCGACTCCCAGGGTTTGTACGGTGTCATGGTCACGCCGGTCAGGGTAGCCCCGTGACCGGCGCGGGGAACGGGCCCCGGACGAGTGCTGTCCGCGGCCCGTTCGTACGGCCCGTTCGCGCGGCCGGTGGTGCGGTCCGTGAGGTGTCCGTGAGGTGTCCGGCGGACGAGGTTACTTCGGCATCAGCACGGTGTCGATGAGATACACCGTGGCGTTCGCCGTCCTGATGTTCCCGCAGACGATCTTCGCGGTGCCGTCGACCTTGAAGTGCGTGCCGGAGCCCGAGGTCGTGAGCGGGGCGCCCTCCAGCGTCCGGAACGTGCCGTGCGGGAGCTCACGGGGACTGATCCTGCGGTTCACCACGTGGTACTTCAGGACCTTCGCGAGCTGGGCCCGGTCGTTGAGCAGCCGCTCGCGCTGCCGCTTGGGGATCTTGGCGAATGCCTCGTTCGTCGGCGCGAACAGGGTGAGAGCGTGACCGTTGTTCAGCGTTCTCACCAGAGCGGCCTTCCGTGCCGCGGCGACCAGCGTGGACAGGTCCGGGTTGTGCGACGCGGCGATGGCCAGCCGCTCCCGCGCCATGGCGCGGAGGCTGCCCTCGCCCCGCCTCGGCAGCGAGGAGCACTCGGGGCCGAACGGCACGGCCACGCCCGGCGCCGTCCTCGGCCTGCTGGGCGACGGCGAGGTGGAGGTGGAGGGGGAGGCGGAAGCGGAGCTGGAGGTCGAGGTCGAGGGGGAGGGCGAGGTGCTCGGGGACGTCGACGCCGACGGTGACGTGGACTCGGCGGCCGATGTCGAGCTGTCCGGCGACGGGGTGACCGCGAGGGCCTGGGGCGCCTGCGTTCCCAGGGTGACGGGGAGGGCCGCCGCGAGGGCGGCGGCGACAACCGTGGCACGGATGCGGGTGCGCTTCATGTTCGATTCCTCTTCCTGTGGGAGGAGAGTCCTCGGCTCATGGGTGACCGGGCACAAGCGTAGCCACGACGCGCCGGATTCGGCATCTTGAGCCGTTCGGCCCAGTCCTGCGACGGTACGGGTGGTACGGGTGGTACGGCCGCCTCGCGGCCCCGGTTCACCCCGCCCGGTGGTTCCAGGGTTACGGGTCCACCGTGTCCGGGGTCCCGGTTGGCTCGGTCCGGTTGGCGTGGTCGGCGGCGGCCAGCAGCGCCGCGTACTGGATCCCGGCGAGCGTCGCGATCGGGATCGGGTCACCGATGGCCGGCGCTGCCTCGTCCTCCCAGCCGCTGTAGGCGCGCTCCAGCTCCTGGTGGCAGCGGCGGACCGTGGGGGTGGCGGTGCCCGCCGTCACCTCGGCGGCGAGCGCGCGCAGCAGCATCCCGCCGAAGCGGATACGGAAGCTGTGCACGGAGTGCCGGCAGGCGTACCGCTCGGCCACGGTCGCGTACCGCTCCTCCAGCCCGTCGGCGCGAGCGCTCTCCAGCGCGGCGAACTTCGTCAGCGACGGTACGAAGTCCTTCACCGCCCGCAGGAAGGGCGTCGCGATGGTCAGTTCCGGGCCGGCGGTCTCCAGGACGCGGTTCAGCAGCTCGCCGGTGGAGCGGAGCCCGTCCGCCCGCTCCCGTACGACTTCGGCGTGGCGCTCGGGCACGGGAGTGTCGTCGTCCGCCTCGGGGTGGGCCCAGTGCGGGACCTCCGCGGCGAAGTAGAAGGTGCCGTACGGCTCGGTGTAGGCGGCGCTGGAGGCGCCCGAGATCTCGGCGGCGGCGTCGGCGCCGAGACCGTCCAGATAGTCGTAGGCGTCGCGCATGTCGATGACGCCGTAGACGGAGGGGGCGTACCGGGGGGAGTGCGCGGCCTCGGGCTCACCGGTGGCGAGCGGGATGCCGACGGCCGGGGGAACGGCCTCCAGCAGGCCGTACAACTCGGGCGCGGGCCGATTGACGTAGTAGTAGGCGCCGCCCGACTCGCAGTTGTGCAGGGTGGTGAGGAAGCGGGGCTCGGTGGCGTCCAGCAGCCGCATCAGGGCGAGGGTTTCGGGCAGGACACGGTCGAAGTACGCGTCGCGGTAGGCGAAGGGGAAGGTCCACTCGACCTGTTCGTCGCCGGCCGGCCGGTAGAAGTGGCGTCCGTACAGCCGCTTGTCGGTGGGGACGGCGAACCAGCCCTCGTTGAGCCGGGCGCCGTCCGGATCGACACACGGCACGATGTGCCACGCGCCGCCGAAGTGCGCGCGCAGCGCGTCGTCCTCGCAGAGGGTGGTCGCGAGATGGAGGGCGGTGACGGCGCCGACGGGCTCGTTGGGGTGCACCCCGCCGACGACGACGAACTGGGGTACGGGGCCGCCGGAGCCCTTGGAAGCGCCGCCCGGGGAGCCCACGGTGTCAGGCCGGACCGTGAAGCAGGGCAGCGGCTCCCCCAGCCGGGAGGTCCCGATCCGGCGTTCCGTGATCCGCTCCGGGTGCAGCGCGGCCAGCGCGCGGAAGGACGCGAGGAGTTCGTCCACGCCCGGGTAGGTGTCCGTCGCGGGTACGGTCCCGGCGCGCCGGATCCACTCCCCGGCGGAACCGAGGGCGGGCGTGGACGGCGTGGACGGGGCGGACGGCTGCGACGTCGCGGTGGCCATGGGGCGGGTTCTCCAGAGGGGAGCGTGGTGCGGGGGCACGGGGCGGGGATGTACCGGGGATGTACTGGCCATAGTCGCCGTGAGGGGGATGGCATGGCAACGCGGAGATACGAATGGAGACGGGGCCGCTCCGCGACCGCGCGCCGCCGGGGTTCCTCCGTAGGAGAAACGGCTGAACGCCCGTCCGCCCGCGTACGTATCCAGGGGGAAGGTGTGATCTGACGTTCGACGGTTGTTGCGCGACGGCACGAAGGAAAGGTGGGGTCACGCATGCAGGTGCTGCTCGTCGAGGACGATGTCTCGATCGCCGAACCGCTGGTGGACGGGTTGGCGCGGTACGGATTCACGGTGCGGTGGGTCGGCACCGGCGACGCGGCCCTGGATGCCCCGCGCGGTGACATGGTCCTGCTCGATCTGGGGCTGCCCGACATGGACGGCATCGACGTGTGCCGCGCGCTGAGGCAGGACTCCGACGTCCCGATCATCATGCTCACGGCACGCGGTACGGAGGCGGACCGGGTGGTCGGGCTCGAACTCGGCGCCGACGACTATCTGGCGAAGCCCTTCAGCCTGCGGGAACTGGTGGCCCGGATCCGGGCGGTGACCCGGCGCTCGCGCATGACGGCGCCCGCCCGCCACACGATCCCCGCCGGGCACGGCGCCGCGTACGGATCCGGGCGCGCGGCGGCGTACGGATCCGGGCGCGGTGCCGCGCCCACCGCCGTTCCGGTCGGTGCGGCTCCCGCCGCCCGGCCCGCGCTCGTCACCGCGATGCCCGACGCGCCGGGGACGCGCGGGGCGGTCGGCACCGCACCGCAGATCATCGGGGACATCCGGATCGACCGGCGGACCCGCCAGGTCCATGTGGCGGGCCGGCCGGTCAGCCTCGCGCCCAAGGAGTTCGACGTGCTCGCCCTCCTCGCCGAGGACCCGGGCGCCGTCTGCTCGCGGCAGCAGATCCTCGGCACGGTGTGGGACCCGAACTTCTTCGGCCCGACCAAGACCCTCGACGTGCACATCGCGGCGCTGCGCCGCAAGCTCGGGGACCCCCGCCGGATCGAGACGCTGCGCTGCGTGGGCTTCCGGCTCACGGTCTCGCCCGGCTACGAGGCACGGGCGGACAAGGTGTCCTGAGGGTTCGGCCGACCCGGCCTCAGCCGAGCGCGGTACGGCACTCCTCCAGCATGTGGAGCAGGCCCCGCACCTCCGCCAGCCCGGCCGGGTCGAGATCGGCCAGGACGGTCTCCTCGCCCGCCGTCGCGGCGCGGGCCACCGTACGGCCGCCGGGCCCGTGGACGGCCGTACCGCCGCCGCACGGGCGGTGCGCGGGGCCGCCCACCGGATTGGAGAACACCGCGTACACGGTGTTCTCCAGCGCGCGGGCGGCGAGATAGACGTCCGCCCGGTGCTCGTTGCCGGCCGCGAACGCGCTGGGGCAGACGTAGACATGGGCCCCGGCCAGGGCCGCCGCGCGCCCGTGCTCGGGGAAGGACATGTCGTAACAGACACCGAGCCCCAGCCGCCAGCCGCCGACAGTGAGGGCCGCGCTCCGCTGCCCGGGCGGCCCCGCCGCGAAGAGGGCGCGTTCGTCGGCGTGCCACAGGTGCTCTTTGTCGTACGCCACGGTGGGCGGGCCCGAAGGGCCGAACGCCAGCACCGAGTTGGTCAGCGACCCGTCGGCGCCGCGCACCGCCGCGCCGGTCAGTACGGTCACGGCGCGGGCGGCGGCGGCCTCGGCCAGCGGGTCGAGCCGGGGGTCGATGACGGTACGGCCGAAGTCCGCGCGCACCGCGTAGCGGTCGGGCGCGGCGGCGAGCGCGGGCAGGTCGTACGCGCACAGGTGCAGCTCGGGGAGGACGACCACCCCGGCCCCCTCGTCGGCGGCGCGCACCGTCAGGGCGGCGGCGTGGCGGGCGTTGGCGGCCACGTCCCCGGAGGCCGCCCCGGTCTGCACGGCGGCCAGCCGCAGCGGCGCGGAGGGCAGGGGCAGGGCCAGGGGCGGCAGGGGCTCGCTCATACGGGGGCTCCCGGGGCTCCGAGGGCGCCGGGCGCGGCCGGCACTCCGGTGATGTCGGTCCGTCCGGCCTTGGCGCCGTCCCGTTCGACCAGCACGCGGCAGCCGTGCAGCCGCTCGGCGGGCAGCCGGTGCGACACCGGTACCGGCAGATCGATGAGGAAGTCGCCGTACGCGGCCGGGGGATGCTCGCCGAGCGGTACGGTGCCGCCGTCGGCGGTCAGCAGGGTCACCCGCCACCGGGCGTCGGCGGCGCCATGGCCCGTGGCGGCCGGTCCGGTGGCGGCGATGCGCAGCAGCCCGTCGGGCAGCAACTGCGCGGCGGCGACGATCGCCGTCCGCCGTACGGGATCGCCGAGCACGTGCATCGGCCCGTGTTTGACCAGCGGGCGGACCGTTTCGAGCGGCGCGTTCCCCGGCAGGTGCGCGGCCACGACCTCGCCCGCGTACATCGTGTGCACGGGGAAGCGGACGGTCTCGCGGAGCACGCACTCGACCGCGACCACACCACCGGTGACCCATGGCGTACCGGTCGCCGTGGGCGCGCCGAAGGTGATCAGCTCGCTGCCGGTCTTGTCGATGTCGGCCAGCGAGAAGCTTCCGGCGAAGTCCGCCAACTCCGCCTGGTTCTCGGCGCAGAGGGTCAGCGAGAACTCCCCGGCGGCGGCGATCAGCGCCGCGGACGCGGAGCGGGGGCCGAGGACGACGGCCGCGTACAGGGGCGCCTTGTTGACGAAGTAGGACCACTCCGCCGCCATCACATTCGTGGCGGAGCCATGCCGTACGGAGACCAGGCCCACGGTGCTCGTCAGTTTCTTCCAGAGCTGGTCGGGAATGGCGGGCGTCATGGGGTTACGGGAGTCCTCACGTCGACGGATACGGCCGGGCAGGGCGCGGGCGGTCATGGGCGGGCGCCGGTGGCGAGCCGGAAACCGATGGGGTAGAGCGGGCTGGGGAACGCGCCGTGGCGGCGCCGGGTGCGCGTGAGATCGCCGAAGCGCGAGAAGCTGCCGCCCCGGGCGACCCGGTACGCGACGCGCGCCCCGTCCGTACCGGCGGGTCCGTCCGTACCGGCGGGTCCGTCCGTGCGGGCGGGGCCGTTCGTACCCGAAGAACGGTCCGGGCCCGCCGCGGGGTCCGGGCCGGCCGAGAGGTCGTCCGTGACGAACGACCCGCCCCGGTAGGGCCGGTAGTCGTCGGCGACGAACTCCTCGACATTCCCGCCCATGTCGAACGCGCCGAACGGCGACCGGCCCGCCGGGAACGCGCCCACCGGGGTGGTGGTGTGCACACCCGTCTCCCGGGTGTTGGCTGCCGTCGCGTCGAACGTGTCGCCCCACGGGAACGCGTACCCCAGCGGCCCCTTCGCCGCGTACTCCCACTCGGCCTCGCCGGGCAGCCGCCAGGGATGCCCGGTGCGTTCCGACAGCCAGAGCGCGTACGCGTCGGCGTCCTCGGGGCGTACGCCGGCGACGGGGTGGTTGGCCCGGTCGTACGGATAGGCGCCCAGGTACCAGGTGGTCGGCCGGCCGGGGTGGCGTGTGTCCGCCAGGAAGTGCCGGTATTCCGCGTTGGTGACCGGGTAGGTACTGATCCAGTAGTCGGCCAGCGCGACCTGTTCCACCGGTGTCTCCTTCTCGATCCACGCCCTTTCCACGCCCACATGGGCCCATGCGTCGACCACCGCCGCGACGGACCGTGGCGGCAGACCGATGGGTACGGAGCCGCCCGCCACGGCACGGGTGGCGGGCGCCGCGCCCGTACGGATGCGGGGGTCGCCGAGGAGCGCCAGCAGCCCGCCGGCGGCGAGGCGTACGGCCAGCGGCTCGGCCGGATCCTCGACGGCGGCGGCCAGTTCGGCGGGGGTCAGGCCGCGCAGCCGGGCGGCGGCGTCCTGGCCGGGGTGGAGCAGGCGCGGGTCGGCCGGTTCGGCGTGGGCGGCGAAGTGCGGGGAGGGCGGTACGGGAGAGGTGGGAGGCGCGGTTGAGGTGGGAGGTGCGGGAGGTGCGGGAGGTGTGGTCGTGTCCGGTGGAGTCATGCCCGTGTCCCGTTCCGTGTGTCGCTGTCGGGTGTCCGCTCCGCGCGGGTGCCGAGCGCCGGCGTGTGCCCGGCGGAGCGCGCCAGGGCCGTGACGTCGATGTTCCCGGCGCTGTCCGCCTGCTCGATCAACTCCTCCACCTGCCACGACCGCAGTTCGCGTACCGGAGCGTCCGGCCGCTCCCGCCCCACGAGAGACAGCCGCCCGTCCCACCCCGCGACCACCATCCGCCGCTCGTCCCACGGGGTCATACAGGAGAGCCCCTGCCGGAACGCGCTGACGAGGCGGCCCGAGCCGAGCGTGCCGACGCTGTCCTGCCAGTCGATCTCCCAGGCGTAGAGGCCGAAGTCGTACGAACCGGCGAGGACGACCGGCGCGTCGGGATCGCCGAGCAGGCCGACGCACTTGACGGACTCGTCGGGGCCGAGCAGGGTCTGTACGTTCGCGGCGCGCCGGCCGCCCGGGGCCGGGCCCGGGGCCCCGGCCGGATCGCGCGGAACCAGCAGGCCGACCTTCACCGTGTGGTCCCGCGACGCCGACGCGACCACCCGGTCGCCCAGCCCGGCGACCGCGTTGACCAGATTCCCGTGCTGCCAGAGCGTGACGCGGTCGTGCAGCCGCCCGGCCGCGACCGTACGGTCCGTGGCGGCCGACAGAAAACCGCCGTCGAACGCGGACAGCGACTTCACCGACCCCGCGTGCGGGGCGCCCCGCTCCACCTCGGCGAGGGTCACCGGGTCGAGGGCGATCAGCTCGCCGTTGTACGTACCGGCGACGAGCAGGTCCCCGGCCAGACAGAGCGAGGGCACGGGCGCGCCGAGCGGGGCGCTGACGGTCATGTCCTCGCCGTCGTGGCGTACGACATGGCCCGCGTAGGTACCGGCGTAGAAGGTTCCGTCGTGGCCGGCGACGAGCGACAGCACCGGGCTCGCGGACACCGGCAGGACCTCTACCTCGGCAGGGGCTCCGCCCGTTCCGTCCGCCCCGCCCGCCACGTCCAGGGCGAGGACGCTCCCCGAGTCGCACCCGACGAGAAGCCGGTCGCCGTGCGGGCGGTCGCCGTGCGGGCGGTCACTGTTCGGACGGTCACGGAGGACCGCGAGCGCGTTCGCGCCATGGCCGGGCCGCCGCGGAGCGGAGAGTTCCGCTCCGGTCGCGAAGTCCAGCAGATGCGGCGCGTTCCAGAAGCTGCCCGCCGCGACCAGCCCCCGCGTCGCCGCCACCGACCGGGGCCACAGCCGCGCGTCGTGCACCTGCCGGACCGGCTCGCCGCTGATGTCGATCCAGTGCAGCGAACCGTCGTACGCGCCCACGACGATCGAGCAGTCGTCGTCCGCCCACGCCACCGAGCGCGCCGCGGCGGTGGAGACGGTGATCGTCCGCAGGCACTCCAGGTCCGGCGTCAGCAGATTGACGACCCCGTCGTCGCGCGCGACGGCCAGCAGCTTCCCGGAGTGCGACCAGGCGCACCCCTCGACGGACGACGCGTAGTGCCGCATCTCCGCGGTGGCCGGGCGGCCGGGGTCGCCGACCGCGACCATGCCGTCCTCACCGACGGTGGCCACCAGCCCCTCGCAGCTCACCGAGACCATCATGCAGTGGGCCGCGTGGGAGCCGATCTCGGCGAGCAGCGCGCCGGTCGGCGTGTCCCACATGGTGGCGCGGCCGTCCTCGGAGACGCAGATGAGACGCCGGCCGTCCGGCATCCAGGCCACGGAGTTGATGTCGTCGGTGTGCCGGGCGAGCACCGTGACCAGACGGTGCCGCCCGTGCTCGGGGATCCGCCACACCGCGACCGTCTTGTCCGCCGAAGCCGTGGCCAGCAGGGTCGGCGCGGTCGGGCTCCACGCGGCGGCGTTGACGAGACGGCGGTGGCGCAGCCGCGTCAGAGGGACGGGCCTGGCCGGTTCGCCGGTGTCCCACACCAGCACGGTTCCGTCGTACGAGCAGCTCGCCAGGCGCTTGCCGTCCGGCCGGAAGGCGACATGGGTGATCGGGGCGGCATGGCCCAGCGGGTCGGGCTTCAGATCTATCGTGCGCATGGTGCTTCCCTCTCCGGGCGGTCGGTCGCTGGGGGCATCGGGCGTACGGTCCCTCGTGGCGTCGCCGTGCGGTGCGTCACCGGTCGTGGATCCGCAGGTCGAGGACGGCGGGGCGGCGGGGCAGCCAGTGGTCGCGCACCTTGACGAGACGGACCTTCTTCGGGCGCCGCTCGATCCGGTAGAGCGACAGCAGCCCCGTACGGCAGCCGACGAGCAGATACGGGGTGGCGTCGGCGCCGTGCAGCAGCGACAGCGCCTTGGGGTAGTCGGGCAGGTCCTCGAACAGCCCGAGGAACGCCCCGGTCGTGTAGTCGTACGCGGCGAGCTGCATCCCGTACGAACTGGCGATCACCAGGCCGTCGCCGACGACGGCGTTCTCGACGGTGTTGGAGAGCAGCCTGAGCCAGCGGGCCACGACGCCCTCGCCGACGACGAGTTCCTTCACCCCGCCGTCGCCGGTGAGATAGGCGCGGCCGCTCTGGATCCACAGGCGCTTGGGGTACTCGCCCTGGTCGAACCGCCACCGTACGGACGCGTCCGCCCGGTCGAGGACGACGATCACCCCGTTCCTGGTGACCAGGAGGCGGTCGCCGTCCGGGAGATAGGCCGCGGCCCAGACCGGCAGTCCGTCCACGGTGAAGGTGTCGAGCGGGCGCCCGTCGCCGGTGTCCACCTCGACGGCGCCCGCGTTCGTCGCGACGAGGGCCCGCGCGCCGTCCGGGCTGACCGCGACCGTGTGGGGCAGGGCGGGCAGTTCCGTGCTCCACCGGAGCGCGGCGCCGGGGCCCTCGCCCCCGCCGTGGCCGGTCTCGTCGTGGCCTGTCCTGGCGTGGCCTGTCCTGGCGTGGCCGGTCCTGGCGTGGCCGGTCCTGTCGTGGTCGGTACGGAAAACACGGTGGTCGCGGGTGATGCCGAGCCACCCGGACCGCCCCGCGGACCGTACGGGCGCCACCCGGCGCGTGAACCCGAATCCGGTGGTGTACTCCGCCGTCACCTGGGTCATCGGCCCGCCCGCCGACTCCCGGACACGGACGACGGCGACCCCGGTGTCCGTGGCGCAGTACAGGGTGCCGGGGTCCTCGGGCGACGGCTGGATGTCCCACACGGCCTGCCGCGGGAAGCCCATGGCCCGTACGAAGGTGCCGTCGGCGTCGAGCTGGACGATCTCGCCGTCCTGGCAGAGCACATACACCTGGCCGTCGTCGGCGGAGACGGTCAGATCGGAGAGCTGGTGCGGGAAGCCGGTCACGGTGCGGCTGATGCACAGGGCGCGCTCCGTGTTGTCGAAGATGTGGAGTTCACCGTCGAAGCCGCCCGCGTACGCCCGCAGATGGTCGGGGGAGAAGGCGACGAACTCGACGTCGTCGCGGGCGAAGAGGCATTCGTCCTCCTTCTCGCCCGACGCGCTCACCACCACGACCCCGTTGGCGATGTCGGCGTTCTCGCCCGCGCCGAAGTCCTGAGTGGCCCAGAACCGGTCGTGGCGGGCGTCGTAGCGCACCCGGTGGATGTTGCCGTCGTCCAGCTTCACCCGGTCGGGAAAGCCGGCGTCGTCGTCGAACGACCCGAACCGGAGGTTCCCCTTCTTGTCGGAGACGGCGTGCCGGGTGGGATGCTCGGTACAGGCCCACTCCATGGGGCTCGCACCGCAGATGTTGGGGCGGATCTCCAGCACCGTGAAGGTGTGCAGATCGACCACGAGCATCTGCTGGTGGTAGCCGCTGGTGACATGGACCTTGCCCTTCCAGATGCCGATGCCCCGCGAACTGACGGGAGACGGGCGCTCGTTGGGGATGAGCAGGGCGGGGTCGCAGACGGTGGCGGGGTCGAGCCGGTCGACCAACTCCAGCGTGTCGAGCGACCAGCGGAACAGCGCGCCCATCCGGTCCTTGCCGATGACCCAGCCCTCGGCGACGGCCAGCCCGTACAACGGCCTGCCCTGCGGGACGAAGGGGGACGACCGGACGACGCGCAATCGCCCGTCGAGGAGATGGACCCGGCCGTGGGTGTCGGAGGCGAGAAGGCCCGCGCCCTCCACATGCACGATTCTGACGATGCGGTCTGCCGGCTTCACGATGACGTTTCCCTGGTGTCGGGGGGTGACGGTCGGTGGGTGAGGGGAGAGCGGACCCGGCCGGCGGACGGTGGGGGAGTACCGCCGGCCGGGGTGGTGCGCCGCTTTCCCGCCCTCGCGCCTACTTGTTGGGCTCTACGCCCTGACGGTCGCCGCCGTCGTCATCGTCATCGTCATCGATGCCGTCGTCATCGTCGTCGTCCGTGCACGTGTCATCGTCGAAGGTGCTGCCGGCGGCGATGGCGGGATCGGCGGCGGTCTCCTGGACCACCCGGGTCAGGGCGTCCACCTGAGCCCCTTGCGTACCACTCCCGTTGACGAAGACGACCTTCCAGACGGCCCGCCCGGCCTCCTCCTCCAGTCCGACCCCGGTCACACGCCCGCCCCCCACCTCCCGCAGCACCAGGTCCGCGGCCTGAGCGGCGTTCTTCACCTGAGGGGACGCGACCTGCCCGCCGTTCTGGGACCCGCTCGACAGGGTCCGGCCCTCACCGCTCCGCGCGGCGCCGCCGGGACCACCGGCCCCGGCCACCTCCTCGCCCGCGACGGCCAGGCCCGTACCGCCGATCGCCAGACCACCGAGAGCGACCACGGCCACCAAGGATTTCCGCATTGCCTCTACCTCCTGCATATCGGGTGCTCCCGACCGGTATAGAAGCCGCGATAATCCTGTGACCAGGGCATTGTCCGAGTCTTGTCCGCCTCCTGTCGGATTCCTGCCCGGGCCTTCACCTACGTGAGCGGGGCGCTGACGGGGCGGGTCGCTCTCATGTGGTCCCCGAGGGTACGGACCACCGCGGCGGCCATGACGGCCTGGCCGCGGCCGTTCTGGACGAGGCCGTCGGCGCTCCACACCTCTTCACCGGCCGCCGGATGCGCGGCGGCCAGGTCCACGTACAGGGCGCCGTGGCGCAGGGCCAGGGTCGCGCACGCGTCGGACTGCGCGCGCTGGCGGGTCCGCAGCACCTTCTCGCCGAGCAGCCGCGCGCCGGGCGACCGGGTCAGGTCGAAAGGGGTCACCAGCACCACGTCGTAGCCGTGTTCGCGCAGCGGGGCGACGACACGGACCACCTCCGTCCTGAGCGCGTTCGCGTCGAACGCCGGGTGCAGTACGTCATGACCGGCCATCTGCACCACCGCCAGATCGCCGCCGAACGCGAGCGCCCGGGGAAGCTGCCGGGAGCGGACCGCCGCAGCGCTCTGCTCCCGGACGCCGAGCAGGCTGAGGCAGGCGAGCCGGGGCTCCGCCACGCGCAGGGCGTCCGCGACCCGGTCGTACCAGGGCGCGCGGTCGTAGCCGTCCACCCGCTCCACGCGCCGGGGCGCCCTGCCGTCGCCGAGCACCACGAGCCGGCGCCAGGGCAGCCCGTCCAGCAGCCGGGCGGCCTCGCCGTCCCTCAGACAACCCGGGTCGTCCGCCTCGAAGCCGGCGGTCAGGGGCATGTCCCACACCAGGTATCTCCTCTTCACGGGGTCGCGGGTCCACAGGTCCACGGATCCACGGGCACACAGGTCCACAGGCCGCGGATTCACAGGTCCACAGGTTTACAGGCCACGGATTCGCACGTGCGCGTCGGCGGACCGCGTCCCTCCCCGGAACGCGTCGCCATCTCAGGCCCGTCTCAGCGAAATATCAGGCCGGACGAGCAGAATCATCAGCACGGCGGGACGGTCCTGGACCCCCTCCCACCGTGAGGAGAGGTACCCGAAGCGGCCCAACGGGGTTCCGAGGCAACTCGGATCGGGTGAAAGCCTTCGCAGGTTCGAATCCTGCCCTCTCCGCACCACGCGCCCCCGGCGGCTCCTGTGAGGTGGAGTCGCCGGGGGCGCGGTCTTCCCGGCGGACAACGCGCCTGACGTCAGGCCTTCTTGCGCAGCACCAGAACCGCCGCGAGCACCAGGAGCGCGAACGCGGCGATGTCGATCCGCGCCACGCGCATGTTCTCGTCGTTGAGCCCGGACGTGGTGTAAGCGAGCAGCAGGAACGTTCCCATGCTGATCGCGCCGGCGCTGAGCGCGGGCACCCGGAGCGACCTGATGAACGCCGCGCAGAGCAGACCGGTTCCGACGAGCCCCAGCAGCACCGCGCGATGCCGCAGAAGCATCGTCAGATCGGCGGAGTCGGCACCGGCGACCGACACCCCGTACGCCGTGCTGATCCGGGACGGCGCGACGGCGACGAAGCCGGGCACGAGATTGATCGCACCGACCACGACGAAGAGCGCGGTGATGAGTCGGTCGGTCCACATGATGACTTGTCCGTTCATGGAGGTATGGAGGTACGGAGGGGATGAGAAAGCGGCGGCCCGGCGTACGGCTTCAGGGCGTACGCCGGGCCGCCCGGTCCAGGCTGTTCAGGTAGGCCCGCAGCAGGGGCCTGGCCGGGCGGGCCGTGAGCGGGACCCGGGGGGCCCGGTCCCGGTGCCAGGGGTAGGCGGCGGGGGCGTGGGCCCCTGAGGGGTCCTCGGTGAGGGAGTGCGCGACATGCGCCCCGTGCGCCACCGACATGGCCAGGCCGTGACCGCAGCAGCCGCCGATGTACCAGACGTCCGGGTGGCCCCCCACCCGCCCGACCACCGGAAGGTCGTCCAGGGTCATACCGATCTGCCCCGACCAGCGGTGGGTGACCGCCACATCCGCCAGCACGGGGTGCAGCAGGCGCAGCCGCTCCTCCAGCCAGGTCCAGGTGGCGGTGTGCAGCGCGGCGGCCCGGTCGGGGCGCAGCCCCGGCAGATGGACCGCCCTGCCGCCGCCCATCACCAGACGCCCGTCATGGCTGAGGCGGAAGTACGGGGCCAGGGACATGCTGTCCACGAGCGCGGTCCCGGTGGCGCCGCCCAGCGCTGCGCGGGCCTCGGCGCCGAGCGGGGCGGTGGCCACGGCGTGCACCTGGAGGGGCAGGACCGTGCCGACGGGCAGCCCCAGCGGTCCGGCCGCCGCGTTGACGGCCAGGACCGTCTTGCGCGCCCGTACCGTGCCGCTGGGGAAGAGCAGTTCGGTGGGGGTGGCGCCGGCGCCGGGGCGCACGCCCCGCAGCGGGGAGTCGCCGTGGAAGCGGACGCCCTTCGACGCGCAGGCCGCCGCCAGCGCGCCGCTCAGCGCGGCGGGGTTCAGGGTGGCGGCCGAGCGGTAGAGCAGCCCCGCGTGGTACGGGACGTCGACGCGCTCGCGGATGGCGGCGGCCGACAGGACGGGGACGTCCAGGCCCAGCGCCCGGTACGTCCGCGCCTGCCGCGCGAGGGCGGCCAGCCCGTCCGCGCCCCGGGTCGCCACGATCTGCTCCCCGGCACGCAGCCCGCACGGCGCGCCCAGCTCCTCGGTGAGCGCGACCACCCGGTCCACCGCGGCGAGCGAGGCCAGATACATCCGCCGCGCCGTGGACGGGCCGAAGCGCCGGGCGGCCCGGTCGATGGCCGGGCCGACCCGGGGCCCGAGGAGGCCGGTGCCCCGGCCGCTGGCCCCGGCGGCCGGACCGCGCGCGTCCACGACGACGATGTCCAGCGAGGGATCGCGTTCGATCAGGTGGTACGCGGTGGACAGGCCGGCCAGACCGGCGCCGACCACCACGACATCGGCGGTGAGCCCGCCGGAGACCCGTGCGGCGGGGGCCGCTCCCGGGGCGGTGCCGGGCGGCTCCCAGCAGGGCTCCCCGCCGGCCCGTACGGCCTCCGGGGCCGTCGTACGGACCGAGCCGGGGCCCGCCGGACCTGTCGGGCCCGCCGGACCTGTCGGGCCCGTCGCCGGGGCCTTCATCGCACCGCCCCGTCCGCCAGGGCGTGGAATCCGCGGGCGTGCCAGATCAGCGGCCGCCCGGCGGCCATGTGCAGGGCGGCGACCCGCCCGACGACCAGGCAGTGGTCGCCGTACGCCCGTACCTCCTCCGTCACACAGATCGACCAGGCGAAGGTGTCCGCGAGCACGGGGACGCCGAGCACCTCCTCGTACGACTCGGCGGCGAACCGCTCGGCGGGGGTGGCGGTGGAGAACAGCCGTGCACGGCCCCGCTGTTCCTCGTCGAGCAGGTGCACCGCGAAGGCGGAACCCGGCGTGATCGCGGCGAGCGTGCGCGAGGAGTGCGACAGGCAGACGAGCAGCAGCGGCGGGTCGGCCGAGAGCGAGGTGACCGTCGAGACGGTCGTCCCCACCGGCCCGTCGTCCGAGGGCGCCGTGACCACGGCTATGCCGGAGGCGAGGCTGGCGTAGAAGTCCAGGCAGAGTTCGGCGCCGGGGACGGACGCCGGATCCGCTGCCGGCGTCTGGTCCACTTCCGGCCCGCCGGTACGCGCACCGGTGATGACGTGGGGCATGGTGGGGCTCCTTCCTGTCCGGGTGTCTGTTTCTCTGGTGGGGCGGGATCCGCCGTGGTACGGGATCTACCGCCCGGACTCCAGGGCGTCGCGCAGCGCGACGAGCGTCGTGCGCATGGTCGTCCGGTTACGGGCCCTGCGGCGTACGACACCGGTCACCAGCGGGGTGACGGCGGTGAGCGCCATGCCGAACGGGCCGGCCCGGCGGTCCCGCCACTCCTCGCGGACCTCGCACCCCTCGGGCAGCGTCGAGAAGCGGTACGACCAGCCGGCCACCTGGATACCGAGGAAGCTCACATGGAACGTGAAGGCGCGGCCCGGCTCGGCCTCCACCACCCGGCACAGGGTGGGCCACGGCAGCCAGCGGGCGCGGTTGCGCCCGATGAACCGCATGCCCGGCCGGGCAGGGCCGCCCCGGCCGAGGATCCACGCGCCCCGGCACTCGGGGCTCCACTCGCCCATCCGCGCCACGTCGCTGACGGCCGCGTAGGCGGCCTCGGGGGAGACCCGGATGACGATGGTCTCGGATATCCGGGAGGGGGTGTCGGGCTCCCCCGGCACTGCGGCGGTCCGGTCGGTGCGGTCGGTCACTTGGGGGCCGTCCTTTGCATGCTGTCCGTGTGTTCGGGGGGTACGGGTACGGGCCCGGCGGGTCCGGTCGGCGCGCCGGGGCCGGTCAGGCCGCCGGCGGGCACCCGCTTGCGGCCCGGCATCCACCAGTTCACCCGGCTCATCAGCCGCATGGACGCCGGGACGATCAGAAGCCGGATGACGGTCGCGTCGAGCGCGATGGCCAGGGCCATGCCGAGGCCGAGTTGCTGGATGGGCAGGATGCCGGCGAACGCGAAGGCCGCGAAGACCGCGACCATGAGGACGGCCGCGCCGGAGATCAGCGGCATCGTGGCGGACATGCCGCGCGCCACGCTGCCGATGTCGTCCCCGGTGGCGACATAGTCCTCGCGGACCCGGCTGAGCAGGAAGACCTCGTAGTCCGTGCTGAGGCTGAAGAGCAGGGTGACCAGCAGCACGGGGACGAAGTTGGTGAGATGGCCGTCCACGTCGAGGCCGAACAGCGCGCTCCCCAGGCCGTCCTGGAAGACCAGCACCAGCACACCGTAGGTGGCGCCCACGGAGAGCAGGTTCATCGCGATGGCCTTGAGCGGCAGGAACACCGAACGGAAGGTGATGAGCAGCAGCAGGTAGATGACGGCGAGCATGGTCGCGATGACCGGTACGAGACCGTCCTCGATGACCTTGTTGGCGTCGACGCCCTCCGCGGTCTCCCCGCCGACATGGACCGTCCACCCCGCGCCGCCGGCCGTGAAGGCGGCGGCCTCGGCGCGTACGGCGACGAGCAGGTCCTGTGCCGCGTCGGAGGAGGCCGTGTCGTCGGCCACCACCTCGATGAGCGCGGTCCTGCCGTCGCCCGAGACGAAGAAGTCGACGGTGGCGCGCGCGTCCCCGGGCAGCCGGTCCCGCGCCGCCAGGGCCGCGAACGGCCGCTCCCCGCCGGCCTGGCGGAGGGTGTCGACCGCCGAGTCGGCCCGTACCACACCGCGCAGCGCGGTGAGCGTGTCGTGGAGGCGCAGCAGCCGGCCGGCGTCCGCGTCGGAGCGCTCCTGGAGCGGTACGCGTGACGCGACCACCACCTGGAGCGGGGCGGCGCCACCCACTCCGAACTCGTCCCTGATGGTGTCGTACCCCTGGCGTACGGCCGCGTCCGCGGGGACGACCCGGGCGTCCGGCGTGAAGGTCTCCAGCCGCAGGGCCGGCAGCGCGAGGGCGGCCAGCGCGGCGACGCCGGCCACCAGGAACAGCGCGGGGCGGCGCATGACCGCGTGGGTCACCGCGACCCAGCCGCCGCCGGACCGCCCGGCGGCAGGACCGCGCCGGCCGAAGCGGCCCCACTCGATCCGGGGGCCCAGCAGATGGAGCAGTACGGGCAGCAGCACCACACTGGTCAGGACCGAGAAGGCGACCACGACCACGGCGCCCAGGGCCATCGACCGGATGACGCCCAGATCCACCAGGAAGAGCGTGGACATGGCGGCCACGATGGTGACCCCCGAGGCCACGACGGTCTCGCCGGAGGTCCGCAGCGTACGGGCGAGCGCGCGCTCGGTGTCCGCCCGGGAGACCGGCCCCTCCCCGGCGCGCAGTTCGCTCTTGAAACGCATGATCATGAAGAGCGAGTAGTCGACGCCCACGCCGAGACCGAGCATGGTGGCGGCGTTCTGCACGAACACCGACAGTTCGGTCCGCCGGGCGATCACGGCGAGCACCGCGAGCGCGAAGACCACCGAGGTGACGCCGACCAGCAGGGCGGCGAGCGCGGCGGCCACGCTGCGGAAGAGCAGCAGGAGCACCAGGAGGATCAGCGGCAGGGTGATGAGTTCGGCGATGATCAGCCCGCGCTCGCTGAGCTGGTTCACCTCGCCCCACAGCGCGGCCTGGCTCACCAGGGAGACCTGGAGGCCCTGCGGCCCGTAACTCCGGCTGAGGCCGTCCTGGATGTCCGGCAGCAGTCGGCGTGCCGTGCCGTCGTCCAGCGCGGAGCCGACCCGGACCAGGGCGGTCCTGCCGTCCTCGCCGAGGAAGGCCGAGCGCGCCCGCTCGCCGGTGAGCGTGGTGTAGCCGTACGCGCCCGTGGCCTTGAGGCCGTCGTCCCGGAGCACGGCCTCGGCCGCCTCCCGTACCCGGGTGTCGAAGGCGGGATCGCCGGAGCGGTGCCGGGTGTCCTTGACCACCAGGGTCAGGGAGGTCGCGCCGCGCCCCTCGAAGCCGTCGGTGAGCCGCCCGGCGGCGACGGCGGAGCCGGAGCCCGGCACGTACCACCCGCCGCCGCTGAGCAGCCCCGGCAGCGGGGCCGCCTGCCAGCCGGCGACGCCGAGCAGCAGCAGCCACAGCACGGCCAGCGGCCACCGGTGACGGCCGGTCAGCCGGGACAGGCCGGACGGTAACCGGGACGCGCCGCGGCTCGCGGGCCGCGGCGGCCCGCTCGAAGGGGCGCGACGCGGGCTCATGCGCGGATCGCGATTCCGTGTTCGCGGTCGTCGGTCAGGATCTCCATCAGCGCGCGGTTGCTCGTGGTGAGCCGCTGGATCTTGCGCGTCGCCTTGTTGAGGATCTCCAGCTCACACCGGCCGATCTTGGTGTTGAGGCAGTGCTTGATGCCGCCCGGCGGGTTGTAGTAGTTCAGGCCGACGAAGTCCTCGGGGGCGGCGGTGAAGCGGCCCCGGACGGCGACGGTCTCGTCGGAGCTGGCGAAGTCCCAGTAGAAGTACCCGAAGTCGGCCTTGGCCTTGAGCGCCTGGCGCGGCGCGGACAGGTTGTACTCGCGGTCGTCGTGACGGAGCACCAGGAAGGTGATCTTCGGCGTCTTGACCGGGCCGACCAGCCGCGTCGTACCGGTGACGATCTCCAGGAAGCTGTCCGGGTGGTCGTCGAACCCGGCGACCTGGCCGAAGGCGTAGTGATCGGTGTGCCGACTGCCCCAGTTGTGGTTCTGGCTGCCGGTCCAGCCGTCGACGTCGATGGTCTCTCCGTCGACCGTGAGCTTGCCGGTGTAGCTGGCCAGCGGGATCCCGACCAGGCTCTTCGCCTTGGGGAATCCGCCGGTGTACATGGCGGGCGGCAGCAGGAGCAGCGGCGGTTCCGAGCCCTCGTAGCTCAGGTCCCAGCCGATGCGGCCGTTGGTGCCGACGGCCTCGCCCTTCAGACTGCCCGGCTCCAGGACCCGGTCGCTCACCCGGGCGCCGAAGGAGTCGGGGTTGAAGTGGCAGTCGGAGATCGGGTACTCCTCCTTGGCCACCACATGACGGCCGGTCGTGCCGTCGAAGTAGATCGCCCACAGCTCGCCGATGGCGGCGTGGGGCATGCCGGCGGGGCTGAAGATCGTGTACCGGATCCAGAAGGCCCGGGGCTCCGTCGGGTGATTGCCCCGCTGGTAGAAGCTCTCGTAGTGGCCGGCTTCCTGGCCCGGACGGTACTGCGTCCAGTTCAGGCGCTCCGCGTCCGCTGTGCTGGGGTCGAAGTTCATCGGGTCCGTCTTCCCATCCGATACCGGTGCTGGTACTGCTTCTGCCTCTGCTGTTCCGTGCTACGGGGCGCCGGGTGTCCCCGTACGCGCGTGCGCGGTCATGTCCATTCCGTAGCGGGGCCGCAGCGTGATCGACGCCTGGTTGACGACCCGGTGCGCGGGCACATGCCGGAACTCGTACCGCCGTACCAGCGCGGCGAGCAGCAGATGTGCCTCCATCAGCGCGAAGTGCTTGCCGATGCAGAGATGCGGTCCCGCGCCGAAGGGCATGTGCGCGAAGCGGTGGCGGCCCTTCTTCCCCTCGGCGGAGAAGCGGTCCGGGTCGAAGCGCTCGGGGTCGTCCCAGTGCCGCTCGTGGCGGTGGATGTTGTAGAGGTTGACCAGCAGCCGCGAGCCGGCCGGCACGGTGTGGCCCCCGAGCACGGTGTCCTTGAGCACCAGCCGGGGCACGATCGGTGCCGACGGGTAGAGCCGCAGCGCCTCCTCGAAGACCTGGAGCGCGTACGGCATCGCCGCCAGGTCCTCCATGGTGGGCATCCGGTCGCCGAGGACCTGGTCCACCTCCTCCTGCACCCGGCGCAGCGCCCCGCGGTTGCCGGAGAGCAGGTAGAAGGCCCAGGTGAGGGTGATCGCGGTGGTTTCGTGGCCGGCGCCGAAGGTGGTGATGACCTCGTCCCGCACCTGACGGTCGCTCATGCCCTCGCCGGTGTCGGCGTCCCGTACGTCCAGCATCATGTCGAGCAGGTCGGGCACGCCGTCGCCGCGGGAGACCCCGTCGGCGGCGGCCTTGCGGCGCTCCGCGATGATCCCGTACGTCATGTCGTCGATCCCCTTCATGACCGCCTGGAATCGGCGGTTGCGGGGGGTCGGCCAGTCGGTCGGCGGGCTGAACGGGTTCTGGAGCCGGTCGAAGGCGTAGTTGATGGCGACGTCGACGGCCTCCGGGCTGATGCCGTCCCTGGTCTGCTCGACATCGGTGGAGAACATGCACCGGCTGACGATGTCGAGGGTGACCCGCATCATCTCCGCGTGGACGTCCACCACGTCGCCGCTCCGGTACGAGGCGGCCATGTGCGCGACCTGGTTCGCGGTCGACTCGGACATCGACGCGAACATGCGGGCGATCGCCTGTTTGGTGTAGATCGGCTGCATCATGCGCCGGTTGCGCATCCAGCTCTCGTGGTCGTCGCTGGTGAGCAGGCCCTCGCCGAGGATCAGCCGGAGCGGGTTGTCCGGGCCGAGCTTGCCGTACGTCGCGCTGTCGGTCAGCACCTCGCCGGCCAGCTCGGGGCTGGAGACGCCGTGCACGACGACGGGACCGAGCCGGTAGCGGACCAGATCGCCGTGGTCGCGCCAGCCCTGGTGCATGGCGTCCAGGATGTCCTTGCGGAAGTCCAGGACGCTGCCCAGCACGGGCAGGCTGCGCGCCTCCGGCGCGGAGGGGGCCGTTCCGGGCCTGACCGGGGCGACCGTGTCGTGTGTTGCCGTCATCGTGGGCTCCGTCCCCTTCACTTCCGCGCCAGGGCGCAGACCCAGCCGAACGAACGGAGCGGCTCCGAGACGAACCGGGCGTCCTGGAAACCGGCCTTGCCCAACATCTCCACCAGGTCGTCCCCGGAGAGGATCCGCAGCCCCTCCCGCTCGGAGCGCTCGGTGAACCGCTTCCCGAGAAGACGCTGCTTCGCCGTGGGGGTGTCGGACGCCTCCCGGCTCATCTCCAGGGTGATCGCCACCTGCCCGCCGGGCTTGAGGACCCGGTACGCCTCGCTGAGCCCGCGCATCGGGTCGGGCCAGAAGTAGAACGTCTCGATGGCGCTCACCTGGTCGAAGGACGCGTCCTCGTACGGCAGCGCGCCCGCGTCGCCCTGCTTGATCTCCACCCGCCCCGCGGCGACCCCGTCGACATTGCGCCGTACGGACTGCCGGACCATCTCGGCGGAGTAGTCCACCCCGGCGACGAACCCCTGACTCGCCTGCTCCGAAAGGAGTTTGACGGCCATACCGCCGCCGCAGCCGATGTCCAGGACCCGCTGCGAGCGCCGTACCTCCATGTGCTCGATCGCCCACACGGTGAGCGTACGGTGCTGCTTGGCCATCACATGGCCGATCAGCCGACCGGCGCGTCCGTCGGGCTGCTTGAAGTTGTTCTCCACCAACTCCAGCGGGCCCTTGAGCAGTTTCTCGATCATCCGGACTTCCCTTCGCGGTTCGCAACGTCTCGGGTGGTGCCACAGAACGGGCCCACGGCCCCGGAGGGCGGGCCCGGCAACTTCCGGGAACGGGTGTACGGGACAACGCGCGCGTACGGTGCGCGGCGCCGTCGCCCTGGCTGTCCGACTGCCCCGGGCGGGTCCCCCGCGCGGGCGGGGTCGCTCCACGGCATCGGATGGTCGGCGGAGAGGGCAGGATTCGAACCTGCGAGGGCTTTCACCCGATCCGGGTTGCCCCGGAACCCCGTTGGACCGCTTCGGGTACCTCTCCCTGCCGCGGGGGCGGAACGATCACCGCTCCCGCCGCGCCACCGATGCTGCCGCAGCGTTCTGAGATCACGCTGAGATCTTCCTGAGACCGGCCGCCGGCCGGCGACCCGCGGCCGGACGGTGGAGTGGACCTGATTCCGGCCGGGCAGCAAGGAAGGGTTCGGAGGGAGGGGAACGCCATCGAGAACGACACCGCCCATGCCGCCGGCACCGGCCACGGCGACGCCCCGGGGACCGCCGTCGAAGAGGCCGCCGACCCGCACTGCCTGCGGCCCGGCGAGGCACGGGCGCTCCTCGCCGGAGCCCCGTGGCGCCGGCTGGTGGTGCTGGGGGACCTCGCCGTCGAGCGGGCCGCCGAGCCGGTCGAGGGGTACGGCACGCGGCCCTGGTACGACCGGGTCGCCGCCGCCCTGGACGAGGCCGCCGAGGGCATCGCCTACCTCAACCTCCTCGGCCGGCGCACGGGCCGCCTCGCCCAGGTCCGCTCCGGGCAGCTCCCGGCCGCCCTCGCCTTCCGGGGCGACCTCGCGCTGGTGTGCTGCGGCACCGCGTACACCCAGGACGAGACGTTCGGGTTGTACGGGCTGACGGCCGAGCTGGTACGGATCGTCGCACCGCTGCGCGACGCCGGTCACGACGTCGTGCTGGTCGGCTCCCCGCCGCTGGCCGCCTGGCCCGGCCTGCCCGCCGACCGCCGCGAGCGGGCGGCCGAGCGGCAGCGGCGCGTCTCCGACCAGGCCAGGGCCGTCGCCCTGCGCCACGGCACGCTCTACGTCGACCCCGGCCCCCGCCGCCCGGACGCCGCGGCGGCGGCCGTGTGGAGCCGCGACCGGCCCCGGCCCAACAGCCGGGGCCACGCGGCCCTGGCCGCCGCCGTGGTGCGCGCCCTCGGCACCCGGCCGGGTGCCGAGGCCGGGCGCGGACCGGTCAGGCCGCCGTGAACAGCAGTACGGCATTCTGACCGCCGAATCCGAACGAGTTGCTGACGGCCACCTCGGCGCGCACATCGCGCCCGGCCTTGAACACCATGTCGAGTTCCAGCTCCGGATCCAGGCTCTCCAGATTGGCGGTGGGCGGGATATGACCCTCCTCCAGGGTGAGCGCTGTCACCACCGCCTCGATGGCGCCGGCGGCGGCCAGGGAGTGGCCCACCACCCCCTTGACGGAGGTGACGGCGGGCCGCTCCCCGAGCACCCGGCGGATCGTCCGGGCCTCGGTGGCGTCGTTCAGCATCGTCGCGGTGCCGTGCGCGTTGACGTGGTCCACCTCGTCGGGGCCGACCCCGGCGTCGCGCAGCGCGGCGCGCAGGGCGAGTTCGGCGCCCCTGCCGTTCGGGTCGGGGGCGGTCGCGTGATGCGCGTCGGCGGAGGCGCCGTAACCGCTGACCATGGCCCGGATCCGGGCGCCGCGCGCCCGGGCGTCCTCGGCCCGCTCCAGGACCAGGACGGCCGCGCCCTCGGCGGCGACGAAGCCGCTGCGGTCGGCGTCGAAGGGCCGGGAGGTGGCGGTCAGGTCGTCGCGGCGGTCGGCCAGGGCCCGCATCTGGCTGAACCCCGAGATCAGCGAGGGCACCAGCGGCGCCTCGGTGCCCCCGGTGATCACCACGTCGCAGACGCCGCTGCGCAGCAGTTCGCGCGCCATGCCCACCGCCGTGGTGCCCGAGGCGCAGGCCGTGGCCGTCACCAGGCTGGGGCCCAGGGCGCCGAGCATCATGGAGACGTACCCCGCGCACATGTTGGGCGACAGCATGGGGACGAGCAGCGGGGAGACCCTGCGCGGCCCCTTCTCCAGCAGCACGCTGTGCTGCTTCTCCCAGGTGGCGGCGCCGCCGATGCCGTTGCCGAGGATCACCCCGACGCGGGTGGCGTCCCAGGAGTCCCGGTCGAGACCGGAGTCGGCGACGGCCTCGTGGGCGGCGACCATCCCGAGCTGGCTGCTGCGGTCCAGCCGCCACACCTGCTTGCGCTCGATCAGCGCGCTGGGGTCGAAGTCGGTCACGGCGCAGGCGAAGTCGGCGGGCAGCCCGGCCAGCGCGGGGACCTCGGAGGCCGCCGTACCGGCGCCGGCGCGGATCCGCTCCCAGCTCTGCTCCACCCCGACCCCGGCGGCGGTGACCATGCCGACGCCGGTGATCGCCGCGTCGAACCGGGCCGGTGCCGGGGAGGTCGTCGGTCGGCCGCTCATCAGACGGTGGCCAATTTGCCGGAGATGATCTCGGCGGCCTGACCGACGGTCGACTCGGGACCCAGCTCGCTGTCGTCGATCGGTACGTCGAACTCCTCCTGCGCGGCGACCGACAGCTCCACGAGGGCGAGCGAGTCGAGTTCGAGACCGCTGAGGGTGCTGGTCGGCTCGATGGAGCCGGCGTCCAGACCGAAGGTGCTGGTGAGCAGTTCCACCAGGCGCTTGTAGACGTCTTCCATGAGGGGTTCCTTCCGGAGGCGGCCGCCGGTGTGTGCCGGCCGGCCGGTGCGGTGGCGGTGGGGCCGTCAGCTTCCCTGCGGCTGCCGGGCGGTGGCGGTCACCCCGCCGGCGGGTTCGGGCTGCGCGGCGGGTGTGACGGCCGTGGTGGCGAACTGGCCGGTGAAGCGGGTGTACGCGGGATGCGCCACCGGTTCGAAGTCCAGCGCGAACGGCTTCAGGAAGTTCCCGAACAGCGCGCGGTCCCCGAACAGATGGATGGGGACGACCAGCAGCGCCCACTCCGGGCCCCACAGCCAGATCCACGCGAGCACCACGAGCGTCTGGGTGGCCAGGCTGTGCATCACGTTGTACGCGACGTAATAACCCCGGTGGATCCGCTTGGTCTTCGAGCGGTGGTACGCGATGGCCCCGGGGATGTAGCCGATGAGGTCGATGTAGACGAAGAGCCCGATCGCCGGGATCCACCGGACCTCGTCGATGTGGGCGAAGAAGAAGACCGCGGCGATCACCAGACCGAGCCCGTACTCCAGCCGGATCAGCCGGTAGGTGGTCTGTGTCTCGAAGAGGTTCTTCCCGTCCATCAGCGCGCTCCGGACGCGGCGGTGACGGGCGTGCCCAGCGCCTCGGCGACGGCGCGGGCGACCGCCTCGTCACCGACCACGGCGGCGTTGCCGCCGAAGATGCTGATGACGACCCGGGCGATGGTCTCCTTGAAGACCCGCTCGGCGACCGGGTCCAGGATGCCCGCGAGGCTGGGGATGCCGAAGTCGAACTCGGCGCTGAAGTCGACCAGGCAGTCCTGGCCGTCCGCGGTGAGCCGCCACACCCCGGCGAACTCGGCGAAGTCACCGTCGGTCTGCTCGAAGGTGATGGTCAGGGCGTCCCGGTCGAACAGGTCCGTCTCGCTCCAGCTCAGGATGCCGTTGCGGAAGTAGACGTCCCAGTCGCTGACCTCCTCCTTCTCCGAGACCTGACGGGAGGTCACAGAACGGATGACCTCGGTCAGTTCGGGATACCGGCTGAAGGCGCCGACCCGCTCGAACGCCGCGGCCGCGGCGACGTCATGGACACGGACGATCACTTGAACGCTACGCATGGATGTTGCCGCCTTCTGCTGTGGGTGCGTACCGGGCGCCCTGCGCACGGCACGCGCGGTCGACCGCCTCGTAGAAGAAGTCCAGGTCGCCCCTGGTCAGCACCGCGGGAGGGGTGAAGCGCAGGACCAGGTGCGAGTTGAGCGAGTGGTTGGCGATGACGCCGTTCATGATCAGCTCGATGAGCAGATCGCCCGCCGGGCCCGGGTCGGTGAACTCGATCCCCAGCAGCAGCCCCTGCCCGCGCACCTCGCGCACGGCGGAGCCGTAGTGCGAGCGGACGATACGGTCCAGCTCCGGAAGGATCTCGGCGCCCAGATCGCGGGAGCGGGCCACGAGGTCGTCCTCGTGCATCGCCGCGAGCGATCCGCGTACGGCGGCCATCGCCAGCGGCGCGCCGGAGAACGTGGAGGTGTGCAGATACGGGTCCCGGTCGAAGGCGCCGAACGCCTCCCGGGTGGCGACCACGGCCGACACCGGGACGACGCCCCCGCTCAGCCCCTTGCCGACGAGCAGCACATCGGGGGAGATCCCCTCCCGGTCGGCCCCCCACCAGGTGCCCAGTCGGCCGAGGCCGGTCTGGATCTCGTCCAGGACGAGGTAGGCCCCGTACCGGTCGCACAGATCGCGCACCGCCCGCAGATAGCCCTGCGGCGGGATCACCACCCCGGCCTCGCCCTGCACCGGCTCGATGAAGACGCACGCCTCGCCGGGGGAGGCCGCCAGCAGCGGTTCGAGGGCGGCGGCGTCGCCGAACGGGACATGGCTGGTCTCCGGCAGCAGCGGCCGGAACGGGTCCTGGAAGACGCTCTTGCCGGTGAGGCTGAGCGCGCCCATGGTCTTGCCGTGGTAGCCGTTCTCCGTGGCGATCAGCCGATGGCGGCCCCGGGTGCGGGCCAGCTTGATCGCGGTCTCGACGGCCTCCGCCCCCGAGCCCGCGAAGTGCACCCGCTCCAGCCCCTCGGGCACCACGGACACCAGGGCGTCGGCGGCCAGGGCGACCTGGGGTTCGAGGAAGAGACGGGTGGCCACCGGGTGGGTGGCCAGCTGTTCGGCGACATGCCGGATGACGGTGGGGTGGCGGGCGCCGGTCAGGAAGACGCCGTAACCACCGCAGTTCAGGAAGGTCCTGCCCTCCGAGGTGGTGACCCAGGCGCCCTGCGACGCCACCTCGATGTGCCCGCCGAACAGTTCGCCGAGCGTCGCCCGGCCCTTGCTGAGACGGGCCCGGTACAGCTTGCCCAGCTCCTCACGCCCGAGCGCGGGCGTGGGGGCCGCCGGGGAGGCCGGGGGCAGGGCCGGGGGAAGCGTGGGTGTCGTGGTCATGGCTCCGCCTCCTCAGGTCAGACGCAGCGGCTGGCCCGCGACGTGGTCCAGGTACGGGGTGGTGAAGCTCGCCCGCGACGGCGGGTGGAAGGACAGCCCGTGGGCCGCGCCGGCCAGGTAGGACACGTCGGAGGAGGACATGAAGGCGGTCCCGCCGAGCAGTTCGACGGTCTGGTTCAGCGCGTCGCCGAGCGCGTCCTGGGCGGCGTACCGGGCGACGAGCGTGCTGGCCAGCCCGGCGTTGCCCGTCTCGCCGTCCCGGATCATGCGGGCGGTGCCCTCCAGCAGCAGGGCGGCCGTCTCCAGCCGGGTGAGCACCCGGGCGCGGTCGGAGTCGCTGCCCCGGCCGCCGTCGACGACCCGCTCGACCAGCCCGCTGACGATGCCGAGGTAGCAGGCGGAGATGAGCAGTTCGAACCAGATCAGCCCGACGGTCTGGAGGTCGTCCAGGTTCCCGGCGTCACCCGGCTCGGTGTGCATCATGAGCTGCTCGTCGACGAAGACGTCGGTGAGCCGCACCTCGTCGCTCTCGGCGCCCGCGAGGGTACGGCTGCCCCAGAACGGGTGGATGGTGACGCCCTCGGTCTCGCGGGGGATCAGCAGCACCGACATCCGCGGCTCACCGCTGTCGGTCGGCAGTGCCACGCTCGCGGTGAGCAGGTCCATCGAGTGCGACAGGCTGCACGGCTTCTTGGCGCCGTTGATCACATAGCCGCCGTCGGCCTTGGTCGCCGTCATCATCGGCGAGAGGATGCCCCGGCCCGGCCTGCCCTCGGCGAAGCCGGAGGCGACCAGCAGCCGCTGTTCGGCGATCCCTTCGAGCAGCGCCCACTCCATGCCGCTGCTCTGGATGGACTCGGCCAGGGTGAACAGGGTCGCCACCGAGAAGTGGTGCATCGTGGTGGCGATCGCCAGGGACGGCGCCTTGGAGGCGAGGGCCCGGGTCACCGCGAGGGCCTGGAGCGGGTCGGCGCCCGCCCCGCCGTACGTCTTGGGGATCACGAGTCCGGGGCCGCCGGCCTTGCGGAAGTGGTCGAGGGCGGGGTTCTTGGGAGCTTCCAGCTCTTCCAGCGAGGTGCCGGAGAGCAGATCGAGCAGTCCGGGCAGGAATGATTCGCACGTCTCGCGTGCGGCATCCAACGAGCGCATGGATCCTTCTCAGTTCTGTTCGGGATGGTTCGCGGGCGTACGGACGCCGCGCACGGGGCTTCCGTACGGAGGCGGCCCCGGCCCGCGAGAGAGGGGTGCGGTCAGCGTTCGGCGGCGGCCTGCAGGGCCTTCCAGGCGCCGAACACCGCTTCGGAGGGGCGCGCGCCGGTGGCGACGCTCACGCCCTGGATGTGGGAGGTGCGCAGGATCGGGTAGTTGGCCTCGCCGAAGACGCCCCCGGTGAGTCCGGTCCCGCCGTGGGTCGGCAGATAGGGCAGGAAGCCGATGTGGGAGTCGTTCACCTTGAGCAGCCCGCCCTGGGTGATCCGGGTGACGATCCGGTCGACCACCTCGGGGTCCCGGGCCCAGGCCGAGTTCCGCAGCCCGTACGCGTTGCCGTTGACGAAGTCGATGAACCGCTCCAGCAGTACGTCGTCGGGGGCGGGCTCGGCCACGATCACCGGGAGCAGCGGGAAGAACGTCTCCTCGCGGACGGCCTGGACCTCCCGGGCCTGCGCCAGTCCGTGTACCTTCACGACCGTCGGCTCCAGGAAGATCCCGGCTGTGTCGCGGGTCCCGTCCTCCTGCATCGCGTGTCCGCCGCACACCAGCTCGGCGCCGTGGTCGAGGGCGTCGCGCAGACACGCGAAGAACTTCTCGTTGCGCAGCACCGGGGTGAGCAGGACGCCCTCCTCCGAGGAGCGTCCCGGCCTGATCAGCGCTGCCTTCTCGGAGAGCCGGGCGACCAGGGCGTCGGCGATCTCCGGGTGGGCCACCACCTGGTTGGGGATCATGCAGAGCTGGCCGGAGCCGTAGAAGCTCTCGGTGATGGCCTCGGCCGCCAGATCCAGATCGGCGTCCTTCCACACCAGCACGATGTCGTTGCCGGCCAGTTCGAGGATCGGCTTCTTGCCCGCGGCGATGCAGCGCTCCTGGAAGCGCATCCCGTTCTCGCTGCTGCCGAAGTACATGATGTCGTCGACGAGCGGGCTCTCCAGCCAGGCGTCCAGCATCGGGGCCGGGTCGCCGCACACCACGCCGAGGGTGCCGGGCGGGGCGCCCAGCTCCGCCAGGACCGGGGCCACGACCTCCTGTAGCACGTACATCGCGCCCAGCGGGGCGCTGCGCGGCGCCCGGACGACGAGGGCGTTGCCGGCCATGATCGCGGTCACGCCGAGCAGCGCGCTGGACAGCGGGGCGTTCTGCGGCGGGTTGAGGCAGACCACCCCGTCGGGGCGGCGGCGTACGGAGATCGTCCGCTCCCCGTGCCGGTACTCCTGGAGCATCTGGCTCCGGTAGAAGCCCAGCGACTCGGGGCCGAAGACCTCCAGGGCCCCGGACACCTGCCAGCGGGCCAGCGCGAGCGGGTGCCCCTCCCGTACGAGGACCTCGGTGATCTGATCGGCCTGCTCGACGAGCCTGCGGTACAGCAGGGTGCCGAACCGCTCGATCCGAGTCTCCGGGGGGAACGCGGACCAGGGCCCGACCGCCGCGGCCGCCGCCTCGACCGCCAGATCGGTGGTCTGCCGGTCCGCCCTCGCCACCCGGCCGACAATGGTGGCCGGCAGATTCTCGGCGGAAATACGGCCGCTCTCCAGCTTCCGCTTCAGGGTCAGCGTGGAAAACGCGTCGTCGAGCAGGGCGTCCGAGTCGACCACGTATACCCAGGACCCGCTCGGAACGTTCTTTCCGTCAATGAGGGAAAGGTAGGTGGGGACTTCAGGGCGAGGCGTTCCGGAATCTTCTTTTCCTGACGCCGAAGGCGTCGTGATGTCGCTGCTCACGCAGCCCCTCCGCTCTCCATTTCCCATCGTCCGACGGGAAAGTTCGCAGTTCCAAGTGGTGGTTACGACCATCACAGACCCCCCTGACAATCCCCGGAGACGGCGCTGAGACGCCGCTGAGACCGCGCTGAGACGGGCGTTTCAGGGAAATGGAAGAGAGATGCCGGAGAGTCTGCGGGGCACGGCACCGGGCACTCGGCCCCGTAACTCGACGCATCAGGCAACGGGAGTGAGATGACGACGCGCAGCGGAGAGGTATCCGACCAAGAAGTGCTCGACGTCCTGGAAAGGCTCCGCAAGGACGGCGACAATCCCAGCGCCTTCCTCGCGCTCAACTCCGGCAACGCGTACTTCACCGACCCGTCGCTGGACGGGGTCGTCTCCTATCGCGAGGCGGGCTCGTACTTCATCCAGTTCGGTGGTGTCCACGCCCCGCAGGACCAGCGGGAGGCGCTGCTGAAGGCGTTCCTCGACCATGCGCGCCGGCGCCGCCGCAAGGTGGTCGCCATACAGCTCCTCACCTCGGACGTCGAGCTCTATGTCCGGTGTGGCTTCACGGTCAATCAGGTCGGTTCGTCGTATTCGGTGCACCTGCCGAACTTCGCCCTGCGCGGAACCCGTTTCATGAAACTCCGCAACAAGATATCGAAGGCCCGGCGCAGTGGCCTTGAGGTGACCGAGGTCCCCTACGAGGAGTGCGCGGCGGAGATCGACGGCATCGACGGGGCCTGGCTGCGGAGCAAGGGCCGCCATGTCAAGGAGATCGAGTTCCTGGTGGGCGAGTTGGGCGGGCCCGTGCAGCACGCCCGCCGGCTGATGCTGGGGCGGCTCGACGGGGTGGCCATCGCGTACATCTCGTACTCGCCCGCGTACGGCACCCGCCCCGGCTGGCTGCACGACCTCAGCCGGCGGCTGCCGGACGCGCCGCCCGGTGTGATGGAGGCCATCAACCTCACCGCGCTGGAGATGTTCCGCCAGGAGGGCGCGGAGTGGCTGCACTTCGGCTTCACCCCGTTCACCGGGCTCGCCGACGAGCACGATCCGGACGGGGCCAGCAAGGCCACCCGCCGGATCATGCGGCTGCTGGCCGACCACGGTGACAAGGTCTATCCCGCGGCCAGCCAGCTCGCCTACAAGGAGAAGTGGGGCCCCCAGCTCGTGTCCCCCGAGTACCTGGCCTTCCACGGCCGGGCGCGGCTGGGAGCCATCTGGCAGATCCTGAGGGTCACGAAATCGGTGTGACCCTTTCGCCGGCGGTCGCCCTCGTCAGGTGAGGAGCCTGGCGGAGGATGTCCTGGAAGGTGTCACGCAGTCCGTGTCCGGGCTGCAGCCCCAGATGCTGCGACAGGTACTCGCGGGTGCGGTGGTAGGTGTTGAGCGCGTCGGCCTGCCGCCCCGAAAGATAGAGGGCGGTGATGAGCTGCTCACAGAAGCGTTCGTGCAGCGGGTACCTGGCGTGCAGTTGTTCCAGCCCCGGGATGACGGCCCGGGGGTGGTCGAGCCGGAGGCGGATGTCGAAGAGCCTTTCGTACGCTCCCAGTCTGACCTCTTCCAGTTGCGTGTACGCCACTTGGCAGATCATTCCGTGCCCGGCGTCTATCAGCGCCGGGCCGCGCCACAGGGACACCGCCTCGTTCAGCAGGTCGACGGCTTCCCTCGGGCTGTGCGCGCTCGCCGCGTCGGCGCGGGCCACCAGGTGGAGCAGCCGGGAGGCGTCGACGTCCTCTTCTGCCAGTTCCAGGACGTACCCGGTCGGCGAGGTCTGGATGACATTGCGCAGAGCGGCCTTCCCTCCGTGTGCGACCAACACCCGTCTCAACCGGGCAATGTGGCCGTGCAATGAATTTTCAGCGCTGTTCGGGGGCTCCTCGCCCCATAGTTCGTCGATGAGCTCGCTCCGCGAAACGGAACGGCCCACCGACAAGGAGAGGGCCGCCATGATCGAGCGTAACTTCTCTCCGGGTATCCGGACCTGAACCCCGTCGTCGATTACTTCCATCGGTCCGAGAAGATTGATCTGCAATTGTCGCCCGTTGCCTTCCTGATGCGACCGAAGAGTTGGCCCACGGAACGCCTCCCCTCCCGGGTCGGCCCCCGTGGTCTGGTGCCACCGTCCCAGCGGACGGCGGCACGCACGAACACCACTGTCGGCCCGGATTCACGATGAGATCACTCCGGTACCCAGCGATAATGCAGCGCTACTCGTAGGTAAGGCGGCCCAGTACGAAAGCTTGGATCGGTGAGCTGTGAACTTGGCTCATTCTCGTCGTTCTGTGTTGGACATCGCGCCACGGCAGGGTGAGAGCACGCCAAGTTGCGCAAATGCTCTGCGGCAACTCACCCATAGGTGCTGAGGCCGGGCCGGGCAGCGCGGGTGACCGATTCGCTTGTTCCGCGGCGTGACCGCTTCCGAACGGGCGCTGCCCGGCCGGTCGAACGGCCGGGTGAAAGGGCAGCTCTCGAAGGGTGTGCCCCGCGCCGTACGGGACGGGGCGCCTCGGGGGCGGCGGGCCCGTCTCGCGGTGAAGGCGGCCGGGAGTTGCCCGAAATGGCCGATCTTCGGTGATCTGCGTTTATGCGTATCTCGGCCGATGCACATGGGAAGCGGCCCGTCATCGGCGAGCCATCGTTTTCCGGTCGCGGTCCGCGCGGCGCCGGGGAGGCGGCGGCGGAGCGTATGGGTGAACAATCCGGGAATTCACCCGAATCCGATCCGCGGCGCCCGGGGTGGCCGGGAACAACGCCGGGGCCGCCCGTTTCTCGTTTGTTCGCTGCCCGTTCCGCGTGCCAATCGTTGTGTGCGATGACAAATTCCCCCGGTGCCCGGCCGGCCGGTTCTGCCGCCCTGGCGTGATCACGTCTGTGGGAAGGGCGCCCGGGTGGTGTCGGGCGCGGTGGCGGTGGCCCACACCCACCGCCACCGCGACAGCCACCGCCACACTCACCACCGCCACTCGCGGAGCCGGGTGCGCATATGAGAGAACCTTTCCCCGTGGTCCGGCCCGCGCTCTCGGATCGCCGCGGGCCCCTCGTCCCTGGGTAAGACCTCGTGACGGGCGTGAATAGTTCCCGGGATTTGCGCATAATTTTCCGGATGAGTCGGGGCAACCCGGGAAGTCCGGAGATCGTTTCCGGGGCACAGGGGGGCGCGGTGGGGGGCGGGAGAACGCGGACGGTACGGGGAAGTGCGGCCGGGTCGGATGCGGTGAGCTCGGGGGCGGCGGTGAGCCTCGCAGGCGGCGGTGGGCCTTACGCCGTCACTACAGCGCTCTCGCTAAACTACGTCGACCTGCGCAAAGGCCCTCCCTGACGGGAGGGCCGTGCACCGCGCGTAGAAGAGCGCCCCCGGCAGGACTCGAACCTGCGGCCAAGTGCTTAGAAGGCACCTGCTCTATCCACTGAGCTACGGGGGCTGACCTGCGAAAACGCAGTCCTTCCGGCGCTCGTCCCTGTGTGTCGTGGGACGTATGTGGGATCTGAGGCGGGAGGGCCTCAGAAGCCGATTGATACTCTCTCACAACATCTTTACAGCTCCGAGGCTCCTCCTGGAAACAATCCGGTATCTGTTCGCTGTTGCGGCGTACGGAGCCGAGGAGGGGAAGGTGTCGGGCCTGAAGCTGTTTCACACGAACGGTGGCGTGACGGAGGTCGTGCCGCGACTGGCCGAGGCCGAGGCGGATGTGCAGGGTCTCGTCGAGGCGCACATGGAGAGGCTGCTGGGGGTGCGGTTCCTGGCGAGCGAGTACGGCACCGGGTCGGTGCACGGAGGGCGGATCGACTCGCTGGGCCTGGACGAGAACGGGGCGCCGGTCATCGTCGAGTACAAGCGCGCGACCGACGCGGGCGTCATCAACCAGGGGCTGTTCTACCTGGCGTGGCTGATGGACCACCGGGCTGAGTTCGCGCACTTGGTCCGCGACCGGCTCGGGGCCACGGCCGCCTCCCAGATCCTGTGGAGCGCGCCGAGGCTGATCTGCGTGGCCGGCGACTTCACCCGCTACGACGTGCACGCCGTACGCGAGCACCGGCACAGCATCGACCTTGTCCGCTATCGACTCTTCGGCGACGACCTGCTCGGCCTGGAGACCGTGGCCTCCGTTACCGGGGCGGCTGCTGTTGCCAAGGGAGCCCGCCGTCGCGCGGCCGGGCCGACGCCTGTCCGCGGGCAGGGCGGTGCGCTGGCGGACTTGGCGGATGCGGTCGACGAGGTGCTGCTCGGTCTCGGGGATGGGGTCACCCGGGTTCAGCGTAAGCAGTACGCCGCGTATCAGAGGTTGCGGAACTTCGCCTGCCTTTGTCCGCCGCAGCAGACCAAGCTCCTCGTCTACCTCAAGGCTGACCCGAAGGCAGTCGAGCTTATCCCCGGCTTCACCCGGGACGTGACGGGGCTCGGCCACCACGGAACGGGCGACCTGGAGGTGCGGTTGCGTTCCGAGCGCGATGTCGAGCGCGCGGCCGAGCTATTCCGGCTCAGCTATGCGGCAGCGTGACCGGTGCGTGGTTGATGCGGGTAGGCGTGATGTCGTTGGTGTTCCTGAGGTGTTGCGGTTCCTTCCGGGAAGGCGGGCAGGGAGTGGCGGCGGATCGTTAATGATCCGGGGATCGCCGGTCTGGCCAACTGGCGACTCCGCGCTATGTTCCCCCACTTGCGATACGGCCGGGGTGACTGCCGAACAAGTCGGTCCTGCGACGCCGCCTGCGTTCAGACGAGTTGGAAGGCAGCCCGGTGCGGAAGGCCCAGGCCAGTACCGAACGAGATGCCTCACGGCACGTGGCAGCCGGGCGCTGCCCCCTGCCGTTGATCGGCGCGGGGGATACCGATCTTGCGATCGCCTGCAGGGAACACTGTTCGGCCATTTTCGCGGATACAGCCGTTATCACCGTCCGCATTAATGCTTTCTTCGTATGTATTATTTTCGCTCTCCCGAGAGCGCCCTTTCGAGGGACAGCGGGGCGGTGGTCCTGGGGGCTAGACTTTCCCCACTCTCACCAGTGCATGAAATTCTCACGCACTGGTGAAAATTGGTAAGTGGAGAGTTCGGGAAGACCAGAGGGCGGGCGTCGCTGCTGGTCGTAGAGGGAAGCGGGTGGATGGTGACTGCGGTCTACAACGGGATCGGGGCCGGCGAACTGCCGGTTCTGGAGTGGGTGAAGGCGTCCGTTAGCGACGGCGTCAATGACTGTGTCGAGCTTGCAGTGGTCGGTGAGAACATCGCGATGCGAAATTCGCGCGATCCGGGCGGACCTGCGTTGATCTTCACGCGACGTGAACTGTCCGCATTCATTGACGGTGCAACAAAGGGGGAGTTCCAGGAGATGACTGTCTGAAAAATTCTGCCCACAGGTTGCTGAGGGCCGATCGGGCGATAAAGATGTTCGCGCGGGGCGGGAGTTCCGCTTACGCGCGAGGAGTACGCATCGTGTCCGGTCAGCTCGTCCCTCTGCCGGGTAGGCAGGAAAAGAAGACGTCACGGTCCGCGCCGCATCCGCTGGCGCGGACCGTCGGCGCGCTGCTGAGGCACCACCGCGAGCTGAAGGGGTGGACTCAACGTGACGGCGTTGTCGCGGTTCCCGTGATGGGGTCGGTACCCACTCTGAGCCGGTACGAGACGGGAAAGCAGGATCAGGATCCGGAAAGGGTCGACGCGTTCCTCCAGGCGTGCGGAGCTTCCTCGGCGGTCCGTGAAGAGGCTGCTCAGTGCCTCCGTCGGATAAAATACTCGCCGGCGTGGGCGAACCCGTCCGATGTCGTCTCCGAGCCCCTCTCCGGCCTGTTTGCCATGGAGGCCACCTCCAAGTCCATCCGGACGTACCAGGAGAACGGGATTCCCGGCATGCTGCAGACGCGCGGCTACGCCAAGGCCCTGATGTCGGACTTCAGCCGTGCCCAGCCCGACGAGGAGCGGCAGCGCAGGTACAGCGCCCTGATCGACCGGCGCCTGGACACGCGGCTTCAGCGGCAGACGCTCCTCGACGACGACCACGCTCCGGAGTACGAAGCGCTTATCGGAGAGCCGGCTCTGATGATGGAGGTGGGCGGTCCGGCTGTCCTCCGTGAGCAACTGAGGCACGTCTACAGCCTTTCGGAGAACAGGCCGAACATCCACATCCGTGTCCTGCTGGGGAAAGCCCTGAGCCAGGGATCCGCCCTGCACACGTCGATGACGCTGATCACTCCGCACGATGGCGCGGTCAGCCGCGCCGTCTACCTGGAGACCAGGAACCGCAGCGGTGAACTGCTCGTCGAAGACGAGGACATCGAGATGTTCCAGGCATCGCTGGACGACTTGTGGACCAGAGCCCTGGACAAGGGTGAGTCGATGAAGGTCCTGGAGCACTACATCAACCAGCTCCACGACTAGCCGCGCACAGCTATCCGATCCTGGCCACACCTCCGTACGCAACCCACTCCGTGGAGCGTTGCCGCAGGGCCAGCTCGCTGTTCCTTCTCCAGCGCGAGACGTCCCCGGGGCGGTCGGTCTCCATCAGTTCGAGGCTGTCGAAGTACCGGTTCACCTCGCTCGTCGAACGGACCTGGCCCCACTGGTCGTCGGTGATGTCTGCCATGAACCGGGTGATCTTCGCGCGGAGTTCGGCGTCGTCGCTGGCGAACTGCGAGATCACAAGGTAACTGCCGGGAGGTAGCCGTCCGGCGACCTGCCGTACGAGGCCCCATGGGTCGTCGCGGTCGGGGATGCAGTGCAGGACCGAGACGAACAGGGCGGCGACCGGCTGGCCGCCCTGCAGCAGGCGCTCAACCTCGGAGCTGTCGAAGATGCCGTTCGTATCGCGGATGTCGGCCTGGAGAACGGCTGTTGTGCGCGGGTCCTCGGCGAGCTTCATGCGGCCGTGGGCGTGCACAAGGGGGTCGTTGTCGATGTAGACGACCTGGCTGGCGGGGTCGACGCTCTGGGCGACCTGGTGGACGTTGGGCTGGGCCGGTAGACCGGATCCGTGGTCGAGGAACCGACGCACGCCACGCTCATAGGCGAGGTAGTGCACCGCCCGTACGAGGAAATCCCGGTTTACACGGGCCAGTTCGCGTGCGCTCGGAGCAATGCGGATTAATTCGGCACATGCGTCCCGGTCGACCTGGTAATTGTCCGTTCCGCCGAGAAGATGGTCGTACATCCGGGCGACGCTGGGTTTACTGAGGTCAAGAATGAGCCGCTCCCCACGCTCTCGGCCACACGCGCCCCTCAGACGTGGTGGATCTCCAGGTGAAGATGCCATGTTAGGAGGCCGGTCCGAGCCACAGCTACCCGCTTCCACTATGGGGTGAAACTTACTCGGAGCTGTCCTGACGGCGAGGCGGCAAGAAGTGCTCCGGCGCACACCTCCGCAGACGGACCGCATTCGACCCCGGCATATGTGACTCCCGCCCGAGCCCGGCCGCCTTTCGCAGAGCGTTACGCCTGAGCACTTCGACAACTTCCGGCGCCATCCCCATCGCGTATCCGGCCTGCCGCACGGTCAGGCCGAGTTTGTAGCGCAGAATGAGCGCGTCCACCTCACGCACGCAGAGATTCCGCAGAAGCGTCCGCAAGGTCACCGTACGACGGGGCGCGGTCATGGCGCAGAGCAGCGCCCAGCCGAGGGCGGAGGGCACGTCGCTGCGCAGGGCCGTGGGCCACTGGACGCCGAGTTCACGCAGAGCCGCACGGGCGAGTTCGACGCCGGCGGCGTGGCATCCGGTCACCGCGCCGGCATACCGCTGGTAGACGGGCCAGTGACTGTGGCAGAAGGCGGTATAGGCCACGGCGGCGCCCGACCCGGCGCCACGGTACGCGCGGGGAGGTACGAACTGCCGCTCGTCGGCCGCAGGATCAACCTGCGGCCCGGGCGGACTGGACAGCGGCGGCATGAGGGTCACCTCGCCTCTGATGCTTCATCGGCCACGGAGAACGGCAGCGCGGTTCCCCGTACCGGCCGGGACGTACGAGCAGGGCCGCACCTCGGCGCGACGGGGATCGCCGGCTGCCTTCGACTGAGAGCGGCAGCCGGCGTCACGCTCCGGACCCGGTGCGGGGTCAGATGGTGCGACGGACCCACAGACGGGTGATCGCGCTGCGGTCCGAGACGGCCGCCACCAACACCGTGAACAGAAGCTGCACGGAGAAGGACTCCGGCCACACGGCGGCCCCCGTGATCGACCCCAGCGTTAGTACCGAGCCGAAGCGGAGCGTCAGCATGGTGACGCTCACCATTCCGGTTTGCGGGACGGCCGAAAACGGAATGCTAACGTCGTGCGCTGCCGGAAAGAGACTCTCGATCCTCCGGCGGACGTGCTGCATCATGCCCTTCTCCTTACGTCGGGTTCGGTTCGGCACGTGGGGAAGGGTTCCGGAGCTGACGCCAACCAACACGGGGCCCTTCCCTCGTGACTCCACGCACGCTAGTCGCATGGCGCCCCCGCCCGAGGGACCCGGAAATCATGCAAACGGAACACGGAACTCCACAGGGAATCTGAGTGGGCTAATCCGAAGAATGTTCCGCAGAGCCGGAGAAGTCATCGACCCCGCAAATATGATCAACCCCGGTCGCTATCGAACGGAAATTCTTTGTGCCGAGGTGAAAACATGCTTCACCACTTCTGGGGAGCGTCACCCCTTCGGGTGGTCTGCTCGGGAGCACGCCGTCGGACGGTGAAACTCCGTACAGATCGGACCGGACCCTCCTTGACGGCTCAGCACCTCCCGGCCAGGCCGCAGCGGACTCAGCCTTCGCCCAGTGGCTGGCCGACCGGGCCGCCGAAGCCCTGGCGCTCGACGCACTGCTGCCTGACCCGGGGATAGCGCCCAGCGGCACCGCCCGGTGGGCGGCCTGCGAGCCGGCCCGGATCCACCACAAGGTCGGCTACCCGCTCGCCCAGCGGGTAGCCGACCTCCCTTACGTCGAGCCGTGGGATGTGGCCGACGCCTTCCAGCAGCAGTAACGGCAGCCGCCGCCCTCACCAGTCAAGACGTGGCGTGGATCGCCTGGGCATCATATTCGAACACGTGCTTGAATCTGGGATATGGCTACGACCACCTTTGTTCAGGTTCAGCGGGAGTTGGCTGCGACGTATCGGCTGTTGGCTGATCGTCCAGGCAGTGCGGAGCTGCGCCGGCGTCTGCAACGGCTCACCGTTGCGGCGTTCTACCATCCCTGCTGGGCCGGGCGCCGTCCGGCGGTGCCGTTGTTGCCGCCGCGACGCGTTCACGGCCGTACGTGAGTGACGGGCGGCCGGCGGCTCGCGGTGGCCTGCCTCCGGACGAGGCCCGGCTCCGTGTGATCATGGCTCACCTTGATCGGCAGATCGCCGAGAGCGACACGATCGGGACGTGGCTTCGGCTCCAGCGTGAGGCTGTCGGCCGTGCGCTTGCCGCTGCCGACGTATCGGCTCCGGGGCGGCGGCGCGAACGGACCGGTCCGCCTCAGCGTGCGCAGGCGGGCTCCTACAAGCTGGAGCCCAAGATCCGTCCGGATCACCCGAGGCCGCCCTGCGTCCACGTTGGTGACTGCTCGATGACGCAGCGCTCGGCCAGTGGGATCAGTGCCGCCGAGGCGCGGCTGGCGCTCACCCAGTCGGCGGTCGGTGCGCAAGCCTGCGAGTTCTGCCGGCCGGACACGGAGCTGGGCCTGACGGAGTAGTCCCTGGTACGGGGCGGCGCCGGCAGGCTGGTTGGTCGTTCCCGTGCTGAGCAGTGCCGTCCGCTCGGCTCATCGGCTGTGCCGGGTGTGGGGGTGTGGTGGTGCCGCTGGTGTGGGGGCTGTTGCCGGTGTGGCGTGGTGCGGGGATTGTGCCGGGGCGGGCGGGGAGACCTGTTGGCGGACTGCGCCGTGGATGAGGTCGTAGGTGAGGTCGGCCAGGAGTTTGGTGGGGGTGTGGGGCGAGCAGTGGATGGCCCAGGTGGGGTGGTCTCTGTGGTTGCCGCCCCAGATGGTCCAGGTGGGCGGCGGGCTGTCGGTACGGGTGGTGGCGGCGAAGGCGTCGAACGCGGCGCCGGCGGGCTTGCCGGTAGGTTCTGACCATCGGATCGAGTGGCTGTCGACCGTCTGAGACCAGCATTCGTCGGCCAGCGGTCTCATGGCCTGGGCGACGGTCTGCTCGTTGAGAGCGTCGGCTTCCTGGGCCCAGGCGTCTTGGGCGGCGAGTCCGTCGAGGAGGACCTCCATGATTCCGGCGGGGGTGGCGGAGGTCGCGGTGAGGTGCCAGACGCGGGGGCCGGTGGGGGATTCGTAGGCGGCGATGGTCCAGGCGACATCGTTGACGTGTGCCTCGTGGACGAACTCGATCCGCAGGGTGAGTGATTCGTGGGTGGCGATGGTCGTGTTCTCGACCCACGTTCTGTATTTCTGCCAGTCGTCCTCCTCGTCGAGGAAGGCGTCGAGCATGGCTTCGTGGTTGCCCGGGTGGGCGGCGTACGCCGGGACGAGTTCTGTCCTCGGCTCGTCCCGTTCGGCCGGTGGGGTGGGGGTGCCGTCCGACCAGGTCCGCCACTTCTCGAACTCTCCGTGCGTCTTGAGGAAGCGGTCGAGGAGAGCGTCGTGGTCGTCGGCGTCGGCCAGGTGGACCGGGACGGTCTCCGGCTTCGGGCGGGAAGGTACGGATTTGGCGGTGGTGACGTCGAAGACGGAACGCGCTGCGATGGCGGCGCGCTCGGTGTCGGTCAAGGGCGCCGGTCCGGGGCGCATCTCGGCGGCGTGGACCTTCTCGAAGGCCACCAGTGCCTCCGCAGGTGAGTCGAAAGTGTCGGCGACCTGACGCAGGTGGTCCTCGCCGTGCAGGTAGATGGACTTGCCGCCTCGGTGGAGGTAGGTGCCGACCGCGACGGTGGTGTGGCCGTCGCGGGCGTGGGCGTGGACCAGGAGGTGGCCGTGGCGGATGGCGTCGTGGATCTTCTGCGCCTGGTCGGAGATCTCGCGGATTTCGCTGCGGGTGCACCAGGGCATCGGGTAGTTCGGCCAGGTCCATTCCTCGTCGATGGCCTCTTGGAGGCGCGGGGTGATCTCGACGGTGATGCCCTCGGCGGTGAGGTGCTTGGCTGCGTCGTGGGCCCAGTAGGGCTCCTCGTGGTCGATGCGGGCCAGAACCAGAAGGTTGGTGGCGGCGACGCTCCAGTCGACGGCCTCCAGAGCCATGAGGGCGACGCGGGCCTGGGTTCCGGTCAGGACGGCCTGTACGGCGCTCGGGTGAGTGGGGTGGGTGTCGAGGTGGACGTGGGCGTCGATGGCGGGAGTCACGTGGGGGTCTCCTCTGTCTCGCCGGTGGCCGGGCCTTCGGGTCCGGCCACCGGCGTATTCGGGGCTACCGGGGGGCTCGTGTGGATCGGGCGGCGGGCGCGGCCCTGGTGGTCGGCGGCCCGGCGCGCGTGGTGGGCGCGGGCCGCCGCCGCTGAGGAGGGGCCGCTCCGGTGACGTGCTGCCAGCGAGTGCGGACGGCGGCGATGTCGGCGAGGGCGCGGCGGGCGCCGACCACGAGCTGGAACGGGGTGTTCGCCGGGTCGTCGGCGTACACCGCGATGCGCCGGCCGGCGTGCTCGGCCGTGGTCAGCAAAGAGCGCTGCAGGGCCCGCTCACCCCAGTGCTCGACGGAACCGGCGGGCTCCGCCAGCATGCGCAGGACCTCGCCTGGTTCACTTCCGTCGTCCAGGAGGCCGCGCTGCTGGGCTTCCCATAGCACCGTGACGGCGTCGACGGGCTCGTTGCGGCGGGCCAGGGCCGTCAGGCACTGCCACAGGCCGGAGTGCAGGGGCTGCGTGAGGTCGCCGGGGAGCAGCCACCGCACGGAGCCGATACCGGCGGGGCGGGCCGTGGCGGTGGCGAGGAGCATCTGCTCCTCTTCGACGGCCTCAGTTGGATCGGCTGATGCGGGTGGCGGTGGTGCCGTGGTGCGGGGCAGCACGCCTGCGCGGGGCGGGAAGCGATGGGCGATGTCGTCCACGACCGCGGTGAGCGCGTCGGCCTCGGTGAGCATCGTCTGGACGGGGTGCGGGAGGGTGACGTCGTGGATGGTGCGCACGAGGCGTTCGGCAGCCGTCTGCAGGTGGCGGCGGGCGTGTTCCGCCTCGATCATCCGGGCATAGGCGGGGGCGTGGCCGGGCCAGGGGCAGACCTGGACGAGGGTGTGCAGGTAGGAGGCGGTCAGACCGCGGGCCTGCTCCCGGCTTGTGGCCAGTACGCGGTCGAGCCACCGCGTGTTCTTCGCGTGCTCGGCGAGGTCGGGCCGCGGCAGGGTGGTGATCGCGCCGTACAGGGCGGAGTGCGCGGCGGTGGAGAAGGAGTCGGCGGCGATGCCGCTCACGTCGTCCACACGGTGCGGGTCGAGGAGGAGGGCACCGAGGAGGGCCTGCTCGACGTGGAAGACGGGCTGGGGCGGTGCGATGGCGTCGAGGTCGTCTTCGTCGGGTTCGGGAGCGTTGGGCATCAGGCGGCGAGGGTGAAGTCGTCGGGGTCGAGGGTGACGCCGAGGTGCGGGGCGAGGAGGTGGCCGGCGAGGAGCGGTGGTACGGCGTTGCCGATCTGTGAGAACTGCTGGCCCTTGTTCCCGGCCCAGGGGTAGTCGGCGGGGAAGGTCTGGAGGGTGCCCGCTTCGCGGGCACTGATCCGGATCGGGTCCGGCGCCACCAGGTCCTCGGTGCCGACGTGGGGGTGGGCGGGTTCGGCGACCCAGGTGCATTCGTTCGCCCGGTGCCCGAAGAACAGCGTCCCCGCCGGTTCCGCGATGGACCGGACGGTGGCGTTGGCCTGGTTGTTGCTCCGCAGCGACCATGACCACCGATGCGCCCCCGTCACCGATACGGCTGCCGGGGCGCTGGGCTGGTCGGCGGCCCGGTGGGAAGGCGGGGTGGTTCCCTTTGGGCGGGGTGTCCAGGTGCCGCGGTCGCGGGCGTCGGACAGGGTTTTCCGTGAGCCGGAGGGGAAGGGTTCGGGGCCTCCGCCGGGGCCGCCGCCGGCGCAGACGGTGGGGACGGGGCGGTCGGTGGCGCCCCAGCCCAGGGCCTCGGACATGCTGACCCAGCGGGCACGGCCCGGCCCGAACAGCGACTCCGGTTCCGCGACCCGGGCGTGGGTCGGCGGGGGAGGCTTGGCGGTACGCACGCGGGAGGCGAGGAGGATCGCCCGCCGTCTGGTCTGGGGCACGCCGTAGTCGGCGGCCTGGATGATCCCGGTCCACACGGAGAACCCCCAGGGCCGGAGAACGGCCGCGTACTGCCTCCACAAGGGCAGCACGTCGGGGACCTCTTCCATGGCGATCCACTCCGGCTCGCCCACCGTGTTCAGCGCGTGCAGGTAGCGCATGGGCTCGGCGGCCAGGAGAGAACGCACGTCCTGGCAGGCGGTGAGGATTCGCGCGCGGGTGTCGCGTCCGGCTGCGAGGTCGGCGACCGCTTGGTGGACCAGCGGCTGGTCCACCAGCCCCAGGCGCTTGCCCGCCATCGACCACGCCTGACACGGAGGACTCGCCAGCACCCCCTTCGTCCGGCCCAGCCACGGCCATGTCGGATACGCCGCCACATCCGTGCGCACCGTCACCTGCCCAGCCCGTTGACGAGTCCGGCAGGCCCACGCATCCCACTCCAGACCCACATCCCGGGCCCCGAGCACGCTCAGAGCGTGACTCCACCCGCCCGGACCCGCGAACAAATCAAGGACGATCCCCCTCACGAAGCCAGACCGAAGTTGTCCCGCACCGGATCGACGTCACCGCGGCACGCCCAGGGGGAGCAGCCGTCCACCACCCCCTTCTCCAGATCCTGCGCGTCCGGCGCACCCTCGAGTTCGGGCTGGAGGGCGGCCCATTCCGCTGCGGTGACGTGGTCGATCGGCGCCTCACTGAGCGGTACCCGGGAGCGGTGGAGGAACGCTTGGCCGAGCAGTTTGTTGCCGGTCTCGTTCGCGCGGGCGTTGCCCTGGCGGATCGCGGCGTCGAACTCCACGACGTCCTGCCACTCGTCCGGGCTGGTGTCGCGGATGTGCCGCCACTGCGCGTTCCCGTGGAACGGGCAGCCCAGGCACGAGGATTTCGGGGTGTCCGCGAGGCCGAGCGACGTGAGGTAGCGGACGCAGTCGCTGCGCGACCAGCCCATGTCGATGAGTGGATGCCGGTTGCGCATGTAACGGACGTCGGCGTCCTTGGCCCGGTGGAATTCGTCCGTGGATATCCCGACCCACTGCTCGACGAAAATTTCCTTGGGGATACGCTGCGGGTGGGGATATTCGAGGAGTTCGCGGACCTTCTTCTTGATCGGCTTGATTTTGTATTCGCCGGTGCACTGGCGCCGGGTCATGCCCTGCTTGCCGTCCTTGTTCAGGATGTATAGCGGCATGGAAGCGAAACGGTGCCCGGGATCGAGCGCATCCTTACGGATGTTACCCGAGGAGGCCCGGAGGACGGGGATGCCGGCGGGTTTGGCTATCTCCTTTTCGATACGGTCGAGATGGGAGTAGACGGTTGCAGGTTCCCATCCGGTATCGGCGAAGATGGCGTAATCAACCTTGGGGAGAATTCCTTCGGCGGACAGGGCGAGCAACGTGCTGGACTGAACTCCGGCGCCTAGTGAAAGGATTTTCAGGGTGGGGGTGCTCATGGAATTCCAGGGGTGAGGGCGGCGTGGGATCCGCGCGGTGAAGGGACAGTCGGGGCAGCCCGGGCGACGGGCCGGCGGCTGCGGCATCCGAGGCCGGTCAGGACGAGGGTGCGACGTCGCGAATCGGACGGGCTGCGGATTTCGGCGGAACTGCGTCCTTGGGTGGACCGATGGAGGTCAGCGGGTGCGCGGCGCGGCTGCAGCGGTGCTGGCTGGCGGCGGTGCGGGCGGGCTCGTTTTGGCGCGGGTGTGATTGGTGGTGCCGCGGAGGACTTCGAGGTGGGCGCCAGTTTCGGCAAGGCGCCAGAACGCCCATCCGGTACGGATGGGCGAGACCTGCGGGCGTAGCGCCGTGATGACGGCGCGAGCAGCGCCGCTGGGGGTCCTGTACTGCCCCGCCCCGGGGCCCGCGGGGATGCTCAAGGCTCCGGTGGAACGGTCGAAGTGCCCCTCGATGCGACGGCGCTGATAGATGGCGTAGACGGGGGTGAGCATGTCCGCGCGGGCTGGTGTCTCGGATGAGGGTTGGGCGTAGGTGCGGAGCAGGTGAGCGATGGTCTCGCTGGCGGTGAGCCCCAAGGCGCAGGCGAGGAGAGCCACTTGTTGGTGAATGTCGGCCTCAACGTGGAGGTGCTGGGGTGCGGATGTCAGGTCGTTCTCCTCGGAGGTGGTGGAGCGGAGGCCAACCAGACGTCGGGCTGTGGCTGTGTTGTACCTCCGAAGCCGCTTTGAGTGCTGACCGGGCGCGCATGGCTTCGGCGGCTGGGATGGGCGTGCAAGTTGTGGAAGTGAGGAGCAGCCTGGTCGAGGAGGTCCGCGACCTGCTGCGCGAGGTCGTGCGCCTGACGCAGATGTACGGCGGCTTCTTCGGGGAGTCGCTCCCACTGGGCCCTGTACTGGTAGCCCTTGATGATCTCGGCTCCGTCGCGGAGCTGGTCGGCGACCCGCCGTACGATCGCTGCCCGCTGCTGGCCGGTGTGCGTGGTGCGGGTGGCCTGGAGCAGCGCGTCGAGGGCGGTGGGCAGCGGGTCGGGGGCCGTGGGCAGGCCGTAGAGCTGGGCGTGCAGCCATTGGGCGACTTCGGCGGCTGGTCCTCCGCTGCCCTTGTGGTGGAACTCGGCGGCGGCCTGGGGCCGGACGCGGAAGCTGACGATCACGTCCCGCGGGGCGGCGTCGGGGTGGATCCGGCTTGCGAGAGCACGAGCGAGGTCGTGGGATGTGGGGGGGCATCGGCGGACGTAGGGACTCCAGGGCGAGAGGGGGAGGGAGCGTGCAGTCGTTCGTCGGCCTGACGAACCCCGTACCGCGGGGAGTTTGCGTGTGCCGGCGGTGGGTGGTGACGGTGTCACGCGCGGACGGGCTCCTTCGCCTCACGTGGCCTTGCCGAAGCCGGACTGTGTCGGCGTGTGTTTGGCGACGGCGCGTTCGGTGATGGCCGTTGAGGCATGGGCGGAGGCGGCGGACAGTTCGCCGGCGCCCGGTTCCAGGTACCAGGGACGCAGGTCGAGCATGGCGGCACGCATCCCGGTGGCGAAGCACAGAGCGGTGCCCTTGGCGAGGGCACGGATGGCGTCGGCGGGCAGGATCCGCTCCTGTCGCATGGACACGGAAGTGGACTTGCCGGATTCGGAGTGGGAGGTGGAAAGGGTCTCCACGTCGTGGTCGCCGATCAGACGGGACAGCTTGTCCGCGAAGTCGGGGTCGTCGATACCGGATCCGATGACCTTCACAGTCGAGGCCGACCACAGGGCATCCATGCCGGCGTCGCCCCAGACTTTCTGGCCCTGGCGGTAGGACTGGAGGATCGTGATGGGGATGATCCCTCGCGAGCCCAAGTGGGAGTACAGGTCGGGGAGATCACTGATTTTGCACACGTTGGCGGCCTCGTCGAGGATCGCGAGCATCGGCGGGTCGAGACGTCCGCCCGCGCGTTCGGCCTGGGCGGTCGCCGCGCGCATCACCGAGTCGGCGCACGCGGCGATCAGTGCGCTCGCGCCGCCTCCGCCGTCCTTCGACAGGAGATACAGGGTGTCGGTGGAGGTGACGAAGCCGGACGGTTTGAATTCGGCGGTGTCCTTCTGGGGGGTGACCCAGGCCGCGATCTGTGAGTTGAGGAGGGCTGCCGCATATTGGCGGGCGGTCTCGTAGATGCCGTCCCGTGTCTCGGGTGGTCCTTCAACCGTGCCCTTGAGCTGGGCCGCGACGGGGGCGAAATCGTGGTCGCGGAGGATGTCGAGGGGGGTGCGGTCGGCGGGGAAGGCGAGCCACGCCATCACATCGGTGATCGGCCGCTCGTCGAGCGCCGCGGCGAGGAAGAGCTGGGAGAGGATGTTGCTCCCGGCCTTGGACCAGAAGTCCCCCTGCTGTGAGGCGTCCACGCTCGCGGCGAGGAAGTGTCCGGCGAGACGGCCGGCCCCGTCGAGGGTCTTGGCGTCGGCGAGGGGGTTCCACCACATCTGGCGTTCGGCGTGGGCGATCTGCTGCGGATCCATGGTCCACGTCCGCCCGGCCCGTCCCCGGGCGCCGAGCGTCGCGGTGAACGCGTCGCCCGCAGCCTTGTTCGAGGTGAGGAGGACCGCGCCGGGCGCGGAGAGGATCGAGGGGATCGCCAGGCTGGTGGTCTTGCCGGAACGCGGGGCCATGATCGCGACGGCGACGTCCTCGTACCCCATGCGGACCTCGTGGCGGGTGCCTTGGAGGTTGCCGAGGAGGATGCCGGTGTCGTTCGCGTCGATGTGCTTGGCGCTTTTCAGGCTCGGGCGCAGGGAGCGGGCCTTGTCGGTGATCGCCTTGGCCATCAGGGGCTCGATGTCCCCTGCCGTGGCCATCCCTGTGATCTTCTTTCTCCGGCCGCCGCCGCGGGTCTTGTGGCGGGACCACAGCACGCCTGCCACGGTCAGGAGGGCGAGCAGGACCGTGACGGGGATGATCCGCGCGCCGATCAGCAGGGACATCTCCCCGGCCCGGGGCCAGAGTTGGTCGGGGCGGAGCAGGGCTGTGGCCGGTTCGTACGGCGCCCACGGGGTTCCGGCGAGGTACGCGGTGATGTTGCCGGACAGCCAGGCGAGATGAGACAGAGGGACGACGACCGCCGCTGCTCCGAGGAGGAAGCGCAGGGCGATGTCGTACCCGTCGGTGGAACTGCTGGGGGGAGAGGACAAAAGGGCGAAGCGCTTCCGGAAGGAGGAGAAGGGGGGAGGGTCAGCGAAGGCGGCGGGGACCGGTCGGTGGGGGCTTCGGTGGGCGCAGGGGCGTCGGCGGGGCCGGGCGGCGCTCGGCGAGGGCGCGGACGCGGTCCTCCAGCGCGGAGGCGACCTGCTGGGCGGGGAGTTCACGCTGCGTGTGGGTGATCAGGCGCGTGCCGTAGGCGGGGACGGTCAGTGAGATGTACTGGCGGGGGACCGGGCTGGTGTCGGCGAGTGCGCGGGTGAACGCGCTGATCAGGACGGGCGGTGTGTGCCGGCTGAAGACGGCCTGCCATACCGGTCTCTGGGACGGGCCGAGTGTGGTGCTGGCGAGCCAGCAGTCGCTTGCCTCGGTGACGATGTGCTCGACGTACGCCCTACCGTCGGGTGAGACGAGCCCGTCGGTGCTGGAGTGGGGTTTCCAGTCGGCGTCGAGGAGTGGCTCGTAGGGGTCCGTGCCGGTGGCCAGGCTGGTGGCGGGATCGGTCAGGGCGTCGGCGACGGCCGCGATGGTCTCGACAGGAGTGCCGGCGCCGAAGCTGGTGGACCAGGCCGGACGGTCACCCTCGGCGGTGTGGTGCAGGGCCCACCACTGCAGGCCGTTTGCCGGTTCCAGCCGCAGGAGGGCTGTCTGGTCGGGGCTGGAGAGGATCACGCGCGGCATCAAGGGGTCGTTGCCGTGGCTCCAGCCGCAGGCGCGGTGCAGGGGGACGGTGACCCAGGCCGGATCGCCACCGCCGGCCAGATGCCGCGGCGCGACGAAGTCCATTTCAACCGTTTCGGGTTGGCCGGTCACGTGTCACCTCCGTGCCGTGGTGGTCCGGCCGGGCGCGGCGGCGGAGGCCGGTGAACGGGGGGAGGTTGAGGGGGCGGGAGGGGTGGCGGTGTGGATTTCGCGGATGACGTGGCCGTGGGTGGCCCAGTCGTCCAGGTAGCTCCACGCTTCACCGTGGTATTCGGCGAGCGCGTCGTCGAACACCGCGGTGCCCGGCTTGGCGTCGGCGGGCAGGCTGTCGCGGGTCGCCAGCCATTCTTCGTGCAGGGTGTCGAGTTGTTCGAGGGCTGCGCGCAGGGTGCTGAGCTGCCATATCCAGCGGTGTTGCACCGCGCGGGCGGGCAGGGCGGCGAACTGATTTTCGGCGGTGGTCAACAGATGCTGTGCGCTGTCACGGACGGTTTCGAACGCCTCGGCGGTCTCACGGTCCCGTCGGGCGGCGCGGTGCCCGTAGGCGTGGGTGTCGTGGGGCCAGCCGTCGAGGTCGGTGTGTTCGTCGGAGTACGTGTTCCAGGCGTCGAGGATGGTCAAACTGTCGCGCAGGAAGCGGTCGAGCGATGTGCGGTGAGGATCAGGCGTCGTGGGGATGGGAGGTTCCTTGGGGCAGACGGCGAGGGACGGAGCGCGGCGCCGTGCGGTTCAGCGCCGCACCGGCGTGGTCGTACTCGTGGGCGCCGCGGGCGCTTTCGTGGTGGCCGGGCGGCGGCGCTGGGCGTCACGGGCCCGTGCGCGCAGGGTGTCGAGGCGGGTGGTGTGGGCGTCGACGACCTGCCGCGGGGTGAGCGCGCTGCGCTCCTGGGTGGCGCCGTAGGAGGCGGTGCAACCACCAGCACGCTGCAGCGGAGCGGTGTCGACCAGCGCGGTGACGAAGACGTTCACCAGATGGACGGGAGTGCGGCGATAGAACCAGCCGGTCCAGATATCACGCCCGTCGGGCTGACCGTAGCCGTGCTCGTGGGCGACGATGCGCCACTCCGGCGGCTCCTTCCGGTCGGCGGAGTACGGTTCGACGCGGCACATGCCGTCCGGTGAACGGGATACACCCCGGTCATCGAGGAGCCAACCGGCCGAGGCCAGTATCTGCTGGGGATCAGGGTCCTCGGCCGGGGGCGGGGCGTGGAGGGCGTCGGTAACGCTGCCCAGGATCTCGGCGGGCACGAGCCTGCCGAACTGGGCGTACCAGCCTGACCTGGTGTCGGTGGGTTCGGCGCTGAGCTGCCACCAGGCGGAGGAATAGGAATGGGGATCGAAGCGCAGGCTGTGGCGGCGGTCGGGGCTGCGCAGGACGATCTGCGGGCTGAGAGGGTCGGAGGAGGTGGGGGTCCATCCGGCGGCGGCGAGTCCGTGGGTGACGTGGCGGGCATCTCCAGCCCCGGCGAGGTGGCGGGGGCTGGTGTCGAACGGGACATGCCACAGGTGCTGGTCGGCGAACTCGTCGAGCTGCCGTCTGCTCACCGGCATCGGCGACGCTCCCGCGGTTGGTACGGGCACAAGGCTCCTTGGAGGAGGAAGTCGGAGGGATCAGCGGCGGGCGCGAACGCGCCCGGCGGCGGCATGGGGGAGGGCCGTGGTGCGGGGGCGGCGAGTGCTTGGGGAATTGAGGGCCCAGGCTGCGGCGCGTGCGGCGGCGATCCGTGCCTGCTGCCAGGCCCGGAGCTGGGACGGCAGGACGGACATGGCCATGGCCCGGATCTGCGTGCCGCGGGGGACGTGCCCGTGCGGACGCATCACGGCCTCGGGGCTGGCGAGCGCGGCGGCGAAGCTCTGCACCAGGTGCATCGGCGTGGTCGGCGTGAACACCGCGTCCCAGACCCGGTTCTGTTCACTGCGGACGCTGGCCCACCAGACAGCCTCACCGGGGCCGGTCTGGTGGTAGCGGACGAAGGCGTTGCCGTCCGGGCTGCGGGCGGTGAGATGCTTACCCCGCACGGTCTCCCAGCCGTGATGCAGGAGCGGAGCCCACACGTTGGGCGCCTGCGAGGGACGCGGCCGGGTCAGCGCGTCCGTGAGCCCCGCGACGATCTCGGCGGGAACCTCCCGCGACAGCGTCGCGTGCCACGCCTCCTGCGTGACGGTGGCCCGACCGCTGACGGTCCAGCCACCGGGCCGGACGAACGGGTCGTACCCCAGGCGCACGCCCTTGTCGGGGCTGTCGAAGACGAGCGGGCCGCCGGTCTTCGACCGGTCCTTCCAGCCGGCCGCGCGCAGGAACTCCGTGACGTGACGCAGGTCGCCGCCGCCGGCGAGGTAACGAGGCTGGACGAGGTAGTGCTGCTCGGCCTTCTCGGGCCCCCGGCCCCAGCCGTGTTGCCCGCGTCTCACCGGTGCCGCCGTACGACCAGCGGGGCCGGCAGCGCCGGTTTCACCGACGACCGGGCCCCAGCGGTGCTGAAGTCCCGCAGGGCTTCGAGGTGTTCGTCGAGGTCGAGGTGGACGTCATGCACGTCGTTCGCCGCGCGGGCGAGGCCGAGCGCCACCTCGGGTGGCAGAAGCCCCTTCTCGGCCTGGGCCTGGGCGACGATGCCGCTGGTGGCCATGAGATGTGTGACCCGGCCGAGGACACCGTCCTCGTCGCCGCCGAGGACCCGTGCGATGACCTGCGCGGCCTCAGTGGGGGGAAGATGGGAGAGACGGTCGGCGAGCTGGCCGAGCTTGCGGGCGATCTCGTCGGCCAGCAGCACCGGATACGGGATGGGGCGGGTCATGCTCCTCCTGGACGGGGTTGGAATCAGAGGTCGCGGCCCCCGGCCGCCCGGGCGCCGAAGGGGACGGACACGGTGCGGGCACCGGCGCTCGGTGCGCACCCGTCCTCCGTTACGGAACACGCCGCCCCGGGCCGGCCCAGCCGGGGGCGGCCGGCGGCGGGTTCCGGCCGGTGAGGCGGGGCGGCTGAGCGCGGACTTCGCGTACGGCCTGCTGGTAGGCGGCCTCGTCGAACAGCTCGGGTGTGCAGTTGACCTTGCATCCGGAGATGAGGAGGACCGGGATCGCCCGGGACACCAGGTGCTTCTGCTCCTGGGCGTCGAGGCGTGCGGGCACTTCGTACCAGGCGTAGACGGGTCCGCTGGTCCGAACCTCCTTCCGCTCCAGGCCGAGGAAGTCGAGCATGTCGAAGAGTTCCTCGGGAGCCCCGCTCGCGGTGTCGGCGACGACGGTGTCCGACAGCGGCTTGCGGTAGAACTCGACATCGGTGCCGTTCTCATCAGCACGATTACCCATGAAGGGCTCTCCTGTTCAGCCGCTCTAGCGGGTACGCGCGCTCTGGGCGCGGCTCCGCGTCGCGACGGCGGCGGGCGCGGTGGCGGCGGGCCGGGCGGTGGGGTGCTGGAGCGTGGTGGTGATGCCCAGGGCCTCGAGCTGACGGCCGCTGTCGCGGACCGCGCGGGCCTGGACGGCGGTGTCGTCGCCGCTCAGCCGGTAGCCGCCGGTCTGCTCGTCGTCGACGAAGCCGTGCGCGACCAGCACGGAGGCTGCCGAGTCGCTGACGCGGGCGGTGGCGAGACTGCCGTCCGGCTGCCACGTCAGGATCACCGTCTCCGCGTGCGACGCACGAGTGGGCGCTGAGGTGAAGGAGGGGTGGGTAGCGTTGTGGCGGACCTCGGCGAGCGCGATTTCGAAGCGGCCCAGCAGGTCATCGGTCACCAATGCGGCGCTCAGAAACGGATCGTCCGACACCGCGATTCCGTCCGGCTCACGAACACCGCGGTACGCTTTGTCGGGGAGGTCGCGGGGGGCGAGGGCGGCGATGAGGAATCCGCCGAGGGCGTCGTTCCGGTCGAGGACGACGAGCTGCGCACCGTCCTGGCGGGTCAGCACGGCCGCCTGCCGCAGCGGACGCTGAGCGAGCCTCTCGGCGACCAGATTCATGTCCCAGATCCGCTCGGTGAGCGCGGCGAGGTCATCCTTGTGCGCGGATGTGTGATGGGTGCTGGTCCAGGCCCCGGGAGCGCTGTTCCATGTCTTGAGCAGTTCACCGGCGAGGACGTCGGCGAACGAGGCGAGACGCCCGGAAACTTCGTAGTCGTGCATGTAGTCCTTGGTCAGATGAGGGCGGGGTCAGCGGCGCGGACCGGCCGCCAGAGGCGGGAGTGGCAGAGCCGGTACGGTCCCCGGAGGGGGCGGGCAGGCACACACGCGGAACGTTCGCGTTCGGTCGCGGGAACCTCCTCGGTGCAGGCGCTGCGGCCGGGGTGCGGGGCGTGCCGGTCCATGAGGGCGTTGCGGGTGTAGGTGAGATCGGCGCGGATGATCCCCAGGTACTTGTCGGCGAGGTGGTGCAGGCGGCGGGCGGCGTGCGGGTCGGCGGCGCCGCCCAGGTCGTCGTGGAACTCCGCGGTCGCGGCGAGGACCTGTTCGAGGGCGTCGAGGACGCCGTCGTGCGAGGCGGTCAGCTCCGTGAGTACGTCGGCCACCTCGTCGGTGGTGGTGGCCTGCCATATGCACTTGGCCAGATGTGTGACCGAATGGCCGAGGGGCAGTTCATGGGCCGGACGGTGGCTGGTGTCGAAGTTGTCGTCGCACGCAACCGTGTAGCCGACGGCCCGCAGCCGGCCCACCGCCAGGGAGGCGAGGCGGGTCTCGTCGTGCTCCGCGAGGTGGGTGGGGCTCGGTGGTAAGTCTCGTGGAGACGGACGACGGGCACGAAACCGGCGCGCTTGAGGATGCTGTGGGCCTCCGGGTCCCCACCGCGGGCGAGGGCCTCCTCGGAGTGCGGACCACGACGCAGAACCAGGAAGCGGTCGGCAAGAGCCAAAGAGACGTTTCTCCTACAGAGATCGGCGTGCGGAGCGCCGCAGGGCGGGCCGGGATGAGGCCGGCGGCGGTGGTATCGAGGTCCTGCTGGATGCCGTGGAGACGGCCGCGATCAGCTCCAGGCGGCGCGCCGTACCGGGACTCGCATGACCCGCCGGCTGCCGGGCGATACCGGGCCCAGCGAGTCGCTGATGTCCTTTGGCATCCGACTGAGGCGTTTGACAACGATCCCTGTCGCGCAGCCTTTGTCGCAGTGATGTCGGACCGGCCAGGTAGACTTCTGCCGATCTGACGAACGAGAAACTGAGAGGAGGAAGTTGACTGAGATGAGCGAGTCCGAGCCGCCAACGCCAGGTGCGTGTGATCTTGAGATGGTGATCGCCACCAACCAGCTGGATGTCGGGTTCGACATCACCGGCGTTGAATTGTTGATCCTCGAAGATGAGCTTCGCCTTGCAGTTCGTGACCCGCGAGTTCGTGAGGCTGCGGCCCTGGGCTGGGAGTCTGACGACTTCCGGAGGATCTTCGAAGAGCGGCTACTGGGCAGCAAGGCTCACGCTGGCCCTGCACTCACGGACACACATGTTGAAAGCGCGAAGACCCGACTCGCCAAGGCGGCGGACGCCCTTCGCGACGCGCAGGGTGTTCACGACCCAAGTCTCGTATCTGAATATCTTGCTGCCCTGGCAGATCTGCTCGCCTATTATGTGAGCTTTCAGCGCCGCAGCTTGATGGCTCTACTCGCGTCATTGACGCCGCGGCCGGCCGATTGCGTGAACTGGGCACCGCGACCTCTTGATACATCACCCCAGGTCGCTCCTCGTGGTCCGAACCCCGCCTTCCCCATGATCAGTCTTCGGGGCGGGCGCAGTGCGCTGGGGAGCGCCGTACTAGCTGCTTAAGCGACCCGCCGACCCTTGCAGGTCGGAAGGTTCAAGTCGTGTTCTTTCTGCCGGACTCTGCCCCGTGGTGGGCTGTCTTGGGCATCGCGTTTTTGTTCATCGTCGTGACCGGTGTGGGGGTTGTCCTGCGCGCGGTCTGGCCGCAGCGGTCGAGTGACCGCAAGGAGCTGCTAATGCAGCGGCAGCACGCGCGAGAGCAAGAGCGCAAGCGTCGTGAGCGTCGGCAGCGGCGGGAGGTAGAGAACCGGGAGTGAGTGGCGGGCGGCATGGGGATTACAAGCTCAACTTCCCCCTTCCGCGGGGACGCCGACGCTATCCACGGCCAGGGCGGTGAGACCGGTTTGACAACGAAGTTAGTCGTCGCTGGTCAGCGGCCTCCGGCCGACTAGCTTCGCTGTCAACGGACAGCTGAGCTGAGCACATCGAGCGGCGCATGGGCACGTAATTGAGGCGAGAGATCACGCTGATACGCCTCCGTAGCGGCAGGCGCGGGTGTGTTCGTGCGTGTGGAGATCTTGGATGGCTGTGATCAGGGAGCGTTCGCGCACCAGGTCGGCGTGGACGCTGATGTCCCCCGGTGGCAGAAGTTCCATCGCCGTGTCGATGGTGGCAAGTGCTTCGTCGTAGCGGCCGAGGCGGCGCAGGGCGCCGGCCCTGCGGAAGAGCACGATCGGATCCGTGCCGGTGTCGAAGGGCGGCCGGGCACTCAGGGCGAGAAGCCGGCTCGCACCCTGGTCCAGGTCCTGCCCGAGCCACAGCCCGTGCAGCAGAACGTGCAGGGTCTTCGCGTGCGTACCGGCCTCGTCGAGGACCTCGTCCATCAGGCCCAGGCCCTCAGGACGGGACTGACCCAGCAGGGCGAAGGCGTACAGGGCCCGGCTGTAGCAGTCCAGCCGGGTACGCGCGGGCTGCGGGAGCTGTTCGACCAGGGCTTGGATGCTGGAGCAGCGGAAATCGTAGCGCAGAGCACTCAGATACAGATGCCGGAAAGTGCGCGCGGTCACCGGATCGAGGCCGCCGTCGGTGATCCGGTCCGGGCTCAGCAGGCTAAGGATGCTGTGCCCGGCGGCCCGGGCCGTCCAGGCGGCATCCGCGCACATCTCGGCCGACTCCCGCCAGTCGGCGTCCAGTTCGCGCAGATCACCGACCAGCCGGCCCGGCCAGGACCGGTCCGCCGGGTTCACGGTCGCGCGCGTCCGGGCGCGCAGGACAGCGGTGCGGCGCTCAAGGCTGCTCACCGGCCGCTCCGGACGTCGGCGATATGGACGAGCTGGTTGAGCGCGGTGACGGTGTACCAGCCGCAGTCGACCAGCGCTTCGTGTCCGGCGTGCTTCGGCAGGAGGTGATCCTCCATGGCCCGCAGGTGGATCAGGCAGTCCGGGCACCGGCGCCGGAGATGAACCATGTACCGGGGGTGCGCGGTGATGTACGACTGGGCGCCGCCGGTGGCGTCGTACAGACGCCATCCGTCCTCGTCGGTCGGAGTGTGCCAGGACGGAGCGACCACACGCATCGCATCGCCCCACAGCTCGCCCTCCACCACCCCCTTGAGGATGACGACCTGATCACCGGGCTGGAAGTGCGGGTGGGTGATGTCCCGGGCGGGGGTGAGCGGGTCCGGAGTCGGCACGAACGCGCGAAGGTTCGGGGGCAGGACCATTCGGTTTCCTTCCACACAGGGCGGGTGGCGGTGGAGGAACAATGGTCCGGAAAATCACCGGTTTGGCTAACCGGCGAACCGAGGCTATGGTCCACCCAGCCTCAGCGGAACGGGTTCTCCGTACCGCGGTCGCCTTCGCGCGCCGCGTCGAGGAGTTCGGGCAGTTCAGCCCCTTCCGCGTCCCGCTGGTCGATCCACCATCCGGCCCGGCCGATCATGCGGGCCCTTTCCTCCAGTTCGCACCAGTCGGCCTCCTCCCAGGCGCCCTCGGCGACGAGAGCGGTGTGCGCGGCCTTCATCAGACGGTGACGGGACCGCTCACCCCACTCCAGAGCCCGCTCCGGACCCTCCAACGGCGGCATGTCGAACTTCTGGGCCCACTCCGCTGCGGCCTGCCGCTCCTCGGCGCGCTTGGCGGCGAGCCATTGCTCCTTGGACTCGGTGTCGGCATCGCGGGCGGCCCTCCAGCAGTCGGTGCAGTCCCGGCCGGCGAGCCAGCGGGCGAAACCTGCCCGCCGGTCAGCGGATCGGTCGGACAGGTCATGGACGAACTCGTGGCCGCAGAGGTGCTCGACGGTCCAGGTCGTACGGACCCCCGGGGAATTCCGTTTGATGGGCGTTACGTTCGAGGTCGGGCTGCTGGTCTGGGGCTTCAAATCGAGTGCCTTTCGTCGGCGGTTGGGGTGGTGGCCTGCGTCGTTGCGGAGGGTCGTGCATCAGATGCACGATTCATGCGGCGGACGGAGGTGGTCTGGAGTGCTTGGCGGTGGTCTCGGGGACGCTTCCGCCTTCTGCGTCGTCTCAGCGTGTCCTGCGGATGGCGTCTGTGGCCGCCGCGGCGATGGCGACGGGAGCGCTGGAGGGCTGGGGCAGGTGCAGCAAGGTGGTCCCCGGCAAGTGGCGGGACTCCGCGGTGAGGGTGAGCTGGAGTACGGCGCAGCCGGCGGTCGTGAGCTGCTTGACGCGGGTGACGGCTTGAGCGGTTTCGCCGCCGCTGTATCGGGCGTCGGTGACGATCACGAGGAGGCGGCCGGCGCCCGGGCGGCTGAGTTCGAGGCCGTGGTCGAGTGCGTCGATGGCGTCGCCGAGGTTGTGGTGGCCGCCGTCGGCCTCGAACGTCGTCACGCGCTCTGGTGCTCGGTGGGTGGGTCGGGTCAATGCGGTCAGGTGCTGGTCATAGGCGATGGTGGCGGTAAGGGAGTCGGGGTCGGTCAGGGCTGCTGCGCGTGCCACGATCCAGGCAGCGGACGCGACGGGCGCGCAGGCGGCACTCATGGAGCCGGAGACGTCGACGGCGATACCCACACGCAGCGGTGGTGTGGGGGAGTTCCGGCGGCGGGTGTGGGTGAACGGTTCCGCGGTGGGGACCGACCCGGCCGCGCGCTGAGCGTCGCGGGCGAGGGCCGCGCGCATGTTGAGGCGGCCGGGCGGGGTGGGGCTGGTGGTCCGCTCCTCGGTCCGCTCGCGGTAGGCGGCGGCACGCAGGGCGCGGCTCAGGCGCGCGGCGGCGCTCTGCTCGGCGGCGGTGGGCCTGCGGGTGCCGGTGACCGGGTTGCCGTAGGGCGCCGGTGTGCCGTCGGGGGTGACGGTGGTGCCACGGGTGTTGAAGACCGACTTGGCGGTGGCGGCGGCTTTGCGTCGCTGGCCGGCCCGCTGGGCGCGGTCCTGTGCTTGCGCCTTGGACTGCGCGGCCTTGGCGTTTGTCTCTGCGGCCTGTGCCGCGAGGTCGGCGGCGTCGGTGGCGGCCGTGCTGTCCATGACGACCCCGACGGCGCCGGACAGCAGATCGGTGAGGTTCTCCGGCACGGGCAGGGCGGGGGCCGCGGTGTCCAGAGCGTCGCACCATTCTTGACCGTGCGTGAGCATGGTGGTGGCGTCGTGGTCGGCGCACTGGTGGGCTGCGGTCCAGATGCGGGTGAGGGTGGCCAGCAGGTTCACGCCCAGCACCTTTTCGCACAGATCGGCGACGGCCCGGGTCTCGCCGGCGTCCAGGATGCCGACGTCTCGGCGGCCGAGGACCAGGGCCGCCACGGCGGCGGCGTGCTCGATGCCCTGGAGGGTGGGGTGGGCGATGTCGGGCATGAGCAGGGTGCGGGCACTGGTGCGCAGGTACGTGCGGTCCGTGGGCCGTGTGATCAGGTGTGCGCCTTCGACACGGCTCTCCTCCAGCAGGAGCGCGGCCTCGACGACACGGGGGTTCGCTCCGGCAGGCTGTGTCCAGACGGAGTGGGCCGCGTGCGCGGCCTCGTGGACGAACACGCCCCAGGCGGCGGGATACCGCTCCTCGTCGCCCACGATCCGCGGATGGATCTCGTGGGGCTGGAGCGGGGCGAACAGGCCGGCGTCGAACTCGACCTCACCCAGGGTGGGGAAGAACGCGGCCGGTGCGCCGCTGCGCGTGCCGGGGCGGCAGGTGACGAGGAGGTCCTGGCGGCCGGAGAGCTCAACCAGCCGGTCGCCTAGTTCGGCTCCCACGCGCAGCCACGCGGCCGGGGAGGATCGGGGTTGCGCGGGCGGGGCGCCGTCGTCGTCCCAGCGCGCGAGGTCGGCGTCGTCGTCCCGGGTGGTGGCGGGGGACTGGACGTGGTGGTGGGCGCTCATCGCGAGCGGCCCCGGTGCGCGGAGCCGGTGCTGCCCGGGGGCTGCCGGGCAGCCGAGGCGGGGAGCTGCTTGCCGAGGGTGAGGGGCGCGATCTTCTTGACGCCGGCAGCCTTGATGACGGCGTCGGCGACGGCGTCGCGATCCTCCACAGGTGCGATGCCGACGAGGTTCGCGAGCGCGGCGTTGGTGCCGAGGACGGCCTCGGTCTTCTGGTAGCTCAGCAGCTCTCGCAATTGGGGGGCCCAGCCCAGCTCGCCGAGTTCGACCTGGCGGGCGAGGTTCCGGGCGACCCGGACCACCCGGGCATCGATCCTCAGCGCCAGGGCGAGGTCGTAGTCCGTGCCGATCTGGATCTGCACGCTGAACCGGGACGACAGCGCCTCCGTCAACACCGCCCCGTGGACGCCGGGATTGTGGCCCGCCACCACGTAGAAGCCCGGCTCGGCCTTGATGGTCTCGCCCTTGTGGGCCTTGACCTGGATCTGTCTGCGCCCGTCCATCGCGGGATACAGCGCCGCCAACACCTTCGGTGAGATCAAGGTGGCATCGTCGATCAGCAGGGCACGGCCCTCGGTCATCGCGGTGACCAGCGGACCGTACTGGAAGACGTAACCTCCGCTGTCGGCCTGTGTGTACTCGCCGATCAGGTCGCCGACCGTGGTGTCGCCGTCACCGGCGACGGTGAGCAGGTCCGGGAACGCCGCCTCGACCAGAGACGTCTTGCCGGTGCCCGGAGGGCCGTAGAGCAGCACCGGCACGTCGGCGTCGCGCAGGCGATTCAGCGCCTCGACGTCGGGCAGATCGGCCAGCTCCCGGGGGTGGTAGACCTGGCCCCCCGCGCGGCGGATCGGGCCGGTCTGCCTGGGCGTGGCTGCTGCGGCAATGGTCGTGCGGGCCGTGGCCGCCTGGGCGCGGGGAGCGTGGGTGCCCGGTGGGCTGATCACAGCGGTCTGCGCGGCTGGGGCAGTTTTCGCGTTCGCGCGGAACTCCGGTTGTCCGGTGCCGTCTTGGTCGGCCTCGCCGCGTCGCACCAGGGTGAGGGCGGCGTTGCGGACGGCGCCGTGGGAGTGGCCCAGCTGCCGGGCCATGTCCCCGATGGTGAGCGTGTCCGCTGGCCGGTCGGCCAGCAGTCGGGCCACCTTGGCCCGTAGTTCGCCGCCCTTGGTACGCGCTGAACGGCTAGGCGGTCCGGGTGTGGTCACAACGAGGCTCCTTCAACAGGTGCGGGTGCGGGCGGGGTTGGCGATGCGCGGGAGGGGCTGGCCGTTCTCGGAGGGATCACGGACTGTGCCGACATCGGCGACCGGGCCAACCGTCGCGTACCGTCGGCGATCACCGGCCGGCCGAGGGCTCGGTCCAGGTGCACGGGATGGCCGGCGACGAGCAGTTCGCTGGCTGCCGAGCAGGCCCGTGCGTCGGCTCCGTACCGGGTTCCGTCGCTCGGCAGGCGCAGTCTGGCGTCTCTTCGAAGCCGGACTGGAGCAGGATCCGCCGGGCGGCGGCGTTGTAGCCGGTGGTGGTGATCTCGCCGGTGATGGTGTGCCGGATCGTCATGAACGGCTCTGCTGGTGCTTCGGGCAAGGCGGGTCTCCTATCGGTGGTGGCGGGAAAGCGGTGGGGTGTTGGGCGAACGAGGCGGGCCCGGAGCTTCCAGCACATCAACGGTGCGTGGCTGGACCACGAACGATGGGCAATGACTGCCGACATGCTCCAGGGCGGGCCTCACCGCCCCGCAGCTACCTGACTCGCCTTTCCGCACGTTCTGATAGCCGGGTGTACCAACAAAAGCCGTGGATCAATCTCCTGAAAACGCGCGTGAAGCGGATAGTTGGGTGGGTTTGTTTCCTGGGCGGCACGGGCGGGTGCTTTACCGGCTGTGCGCGGGGGTTGTGGTGCGCGGCGGTGTCGGGGGTGTGGTGTCCGCGGCGGGGCTCGGCCGGTTCTGCGGCGGTGCGGGTACGCGGTGGGGTGGAAGGACGGCGACGCTCGCGCCGAGGTCTTCGGCCGCGTCGCGGACTTCCTCGGAGAGGAAGTCGAACTGCCTGCTGAGGGCGTAGAGCCGGGCGGCGGTCTGCTGGCCCTGCACTGTTTCCAGGGCTTGGGCGAACTGCGCTGCGGTGTGGAGGAGTTCCTCCATGCGGATCATCGGGCCCGTGGCGCTTCCGCGTTGGACGGCGGTGAGCAGGGCTTCCGACGTGTCACCGGCAGTACGGGCTTCGACGATGTCCCGCAGCAGTTCCTGGAGGGAGACTTCAGGCGCAGGTTCCGGGCGGGTGAAGCGGGACGGGGCGTTTGGGCGCAGGACGCCGGGCGGCATCGGCCGGGGCAGGGCCCGGCCGGCCGCGTATTCGTTGGCGTAGTGTCCGATCGTTTCCCAGCCGGGCGCGTCGCGGTCGCCGGTGAGCGCGATCACGGTCGAGGTGTCCTCCTCGACGAGGTAGGCCAGTGTGATGCGCTGGCCGTCGGCCGCCCACCAGGACTCGATCAGGTCCAGCTCACCGCGCTGCTGGGCGGCCTGGGCCTTCTCGGTCCACTGTTTCTGTTCCTCACCGGTGAGCGGGGGTTCTGGCTGGTGGTGCTGGCCGGCGAGGCCGGCGGCGATCGCACCGTGGTCCGCCCAGGCGGCGAGGTGGGGCCACAGGGCCGTGTGCTGTGAGCGTTCGGCCGGGGAGCCGGCGGCGGCGGGCCGGTCGAGGGCACGGTGGATCTCGGTCGCTGAGACGGCGAGGCCGTCCAGTACACGCCGCCACCCGGTGATGTGCCGGCCGGGAGGCAGGTCGTCGAGCGCACGGTGGGCTGCGTCGAGCAGCGGCTCGGCGTACGCGGCGAGATGGCGGGCGTATGCCTCGACCGCTGTCTTGTTGCGCCGGGCGAGGGCGGCTGCCGCGACGTCCGGGTGGACGGTTCGGCCGTGGCGGTCGCGTGTCAGGCCCAGCGCGGTCGCGGTCTCACAGTGGATGACGGACATCCGCAGGTGGAAGTCCCGCGTCTGGCCCGCGAGGTCGAGTATCAAGGGCTGAGGGTTCTGGGAGATCGGGTCGCCGCCGGTCGTCATAGGGATCGCTTCCCGGCCGGGCCGGTCCGGTGAACGGTCGGGGCGTAGGAAGGCGTCGGCGGGACCGTGGTGTTGGACGGCGCGCTGTGCTGTGTCGTCCGGCTCGCTGCGGCCCGGGCGAGATGGCTGCGGCGTTCCAGAAGCCCGTTCCGCGGGAGAGGAGCCGTGCTCGCTGTGGCGGCGGGGTCGAGTGCGACGTCGGTGTGCACGGTGAATCCCTGGCGGCGCAGATCGTGGACGGCTTGGCGGGTGCGGCGGGGTCCGTCCCGTTCGGGCTCGGCGAGCTGGAAGAGTCCGGGGGTGCCGGGGACGGGCTCGAACTGTTCCCGGGTGAGGTACCAGTGGGCGAGGTGGCCGGGCACCGAGGGGGTGGCGGAGGCGACGAAGCCGTGGTCGGGGTGGGTGCCGAAGATGAAGTGGGTTCGGGGATCCAAAAGGGTGTATGTCTCCTGGTGATGAAGGTGTTGAGGCAGGTCAGCGGCGGTGTGCGGGCCGGCCGCCCTGCGGGAGCTCGCGGGGCGGCTGGTAAAGGGGAAGGGCCGGGGGCGCGGCTGGTGCGGTGGGCTGGGCCTGGAGCAGGAGCTGTTCACCGTGGGTGAGCCAGGTCTCAATGGCCGGCCACATACGGGCGTTGAGTTCGTGGCGAGCGCGAGGGGTGGTGTCGGCCAGTACGGCTTCGGCGTCGGTGAGGGCGGCTGACAGCCGGGCCAGTGTGCCGGCGTTTTCCGGATGCCGGGTGGTGGCGTGAGGGTACTGCTCAAGCAGCGTGGGCCCGTGGTCCAGAACGGTGAGGAAGTCCCGCCAGGCGCTGTTCAGGAATTCCTCGGTCCTGACGCCGAGTGCATCGATGTCGACCGGGGTGGCGTTGCTGTACCGGGTGGAGGCGACCATGGCCTCCCAGGCGCGGTACCGGGTCCGGATGCGGTCGAGGGCGGAGGCGACGTGGATGGTCCGCCGGGCGCGCAGGGCCTGCTGGTAGGCGGGCAGGAAGCGCTCGGTGAGCCCGGCGGCCAGATCGGACTCCTCCGCCACGAAGCTGTCCGGCGCGCAGGCGTCTTCGTGGCTGTTGTCGAAGCCCGCGAAGGACAATGCGCCGACCACATACCCCGCGGGGTGTCCGGGGCGATCGATGAGGAGCAGCTCGATGCCTTCGCTGCTGACCAGGGTCGCGCCGTAGAGGATGCGCTCGGCCGTGACGGCGTTCATGAGTTCGCCGGAGTCCCACAGGCAGGCGGCAAGGTCTTCCTGCCACACGGGGTGGCTGTAGACCGACACCGACGCTTCCCACGTGCCGGGCAACTGCTCGGCGAGGCTGTCGGCGATGTCACCGAGATAGCGACGGCTGCTGGTCGCCACGGTGATCTGGAGGAGCTCCGCCGTACGGATCAGATTTTTCACCGTGGTCCGGGCCTCTCCCGCTGGACTCGGCGGCAGGAGGTAGGTGCCATTGGCACGGCGCTCGAATCCGGAGGACTCCAGGGCGCGATGTGCCAAGTCGTACTGCTCACCGTGAGCGGCGGCGACCGTGCCGGTGTCACCGCTGGAGAAGAGCACGATCTGCGTGGCGGAAGGAGCGGGCATGGAAAGAGGTCTCCGGGAGTGTCGGGGTCAGCGACCGGGAGGGGGTCCGGCGGGCGGGTTGCTCGGCGGAGCGGGCGGAAGGCCGCCCGATACCCGCATCGGTCCCGGCCCCGGGCTGGGCGTCGGGCGGGCCGGTGGCGCACTGGGTGCGGGGTCGTACTCGGCGCGCAGGACAGCGAGGTCGGCGCCGTCGGCGATAGCGAGGACGGACAGGCTGCGGCTGGCCGCTTCCATCAGTGCCTTGGGCGGCGAGCCGGCCACCGCGCCACGGTGGCGGTCGTCCCACCGGGCGATGGCGACCAAGAGGTCACTGACCGCGTTCAGCGCGGGCTGGACGGAGTCCAGGAGGTGCTGGGTGACGGCGCTGACCTCGGCGGGTGTCCTGGCCGCGGCGAGGGCGGCGAGATACGGCGCCGTATCCGGCACCGGCAGAGGTTCCTCGGGCAACGGATGATGGACGAGGAACTGTTCGGCGTCCCGCGCCGCCCAGCGCAGCAGATCGTCCCGGGTGGCGATACCGAAGTGGGCGGCGGCGATCTGCTCGGCAGTCCGGCCGACGTTGTCGTACAGCTCGAAATCAGGGTCCTGGGGCATGGCCTGTGGGGGTTCCTAGAGGGAGGTGCTCGGCGCCGCGGCCTGGGCGTCGGTGCGGCGGCAGCCGTATCCCAGGAGGCTGGAACGCCCGGGAGCGTCGGGGACGGCAGCGGCGTCCGAGCAGGTGAAGCGGTAGGTAAAGGCCGGACTCGGGCTGGTGCCGAGCCAGGCGCGGTCCGGCTTCTCCGGCACGATCCGCAGCCCCGGGGAGGTGACGGCATCGTGCTGGGTGTGCGTGTGGGAGAAGACGACGAAGGCCCCCATCCTGGTCTTCAGCGCGTAGGCGTCGGTGAACTCGGCCTGCGCCGGCGCGAAGCGAGTGGTGCCCTTGGGCCCGAACTTGCCGGCCGTTTCGTCATGGACCTTGATCTGCCGTCGGGCGGCCTCGGTCGGGGCCAGGAGCTTGCGCCCGGTGCGGTCGCCTCCGGTGGCGAAGTTGTCGACGACGGCCGAGCGCAGCACTCCGACCGGGGTGGCCAGGGACTTCGACGCGGCGTCGACCGCGCTGGCGTAGCCGTCCTCGTCGAGCACGATCTCCGGAAGGTCCTGCGGATCGTCGAGGTCGATGGTGGCGACCATCTCCCACGTCTTCGACGTGGCGTTCTCGGTGAGGATCAGGACGCGGGCGTGCTGCTGCTTGCTGCCGGCCCGGGTGACGGCGGCGAACCACCGCTGCTGCCCGGCGCCGAGGCGCGGGATGTAGAGGTCGGTGGCCGCGAGGTCGTACGCCCAGGGCCGGTAGGTTTCGCGGTCCGCCTTCGGCAGGGCCTGGTCCTGCTTGAGGTCTGCCAGGGACATCGCGTACCGGGGGCCGCCCTCGACGGTGTCGAGGAGCGCGCGGTCCTGGCTCATGTGTGCGACGTTGTTGATCTTGGAGTAGTTGGTGAGGGCGTCGCGGGCCTGCGCGTGGCTGAGTGCGGGGGCCGGCCTGGGCGCGGTGACGGTGTGGGGGGTCGTCTTCGGGGCAGCGGGGGCGTCGTTGCCGTTCTCGCCTGTGCAGGCCGTGCCCGCGAGGGCGATGCAGAGGACGGTGGTGATCAGCGGCAGGGTGCGGCGGACGGTGCGGATGAATACTCCTAGGGAGGGCCGGAAAGGGAAACGGGGTGGCAGGGGCCGGTTGGCCGCACCGGGGCGGTGGCCGCTCAGCGGTGGCGCGCGGGGCTGTTGACCTGCGGCGCAACGGGCGGCCGGGCAGGGGAGGTGACCGGCTTGGTGGTGTGCGGGTCGGAGCGGTGTGGAGGGTCGGGCCGGGTCGCCGCGTTGTGGCGCACGGTGTCGAGGGCCGCCTGGTAGCGGGGCAGCAGCCGGCGGGTGACCTGGGCGGCGGCTCGGGCCGGATCGTCGGAGAGGGCGATACCGTTCGGCACGTCGATCCCGACGAAGTGGTGGGGCCGGATGCCGTCGCCTTCGGGCTCCAGCACGGCGACGACGAACTGGTCTTGGCGCAGCGGGCGATCCGCGACGTAGAGCTGCCGGCCGCCGGGACCGAGAAGGATCGCGTGATGGCCGAGAACATATTGATCTGCGACGGCGGCGATGTGGCCGGTGTCCCAGAGCCTGTGCGTGGCGGCGAACTGGTCCCTGTACTGGGCGTGGAGGTAGTACGTGCTGGTCCAGTGGTCGGGCAGCCGGGCGGCGAGGGCGTCAGCAAAGGCGGAGAGGTCGGTGCGCGGTACGGGCATGTGGTCCCCGGGCGTGATTCGGGTGAAGTGGGCGAAGAGAACCGCGCGTTGACCTGTGGCTGTGCGCGGCGGGCAGCGCGCCGAGTGCCCCGTCGTACGGGGCGCAGCGGCCTACCGTCGCCGGGTGGCCTCGGGTGCGGCGGCGGTCACGCGCGTGGGGCGGGGTGTGATCGGCGGACGGAGCTGTGCTGCGTCGTGCTGGAGTTGGCGGCCTGCCTGGTGGAGGTGTTGGCGGGCGCTGTCGAGCCGGGTTCTGAGAGGCGAGAGGCTGGTGTCGAGGGCACCGGCAAGCAGAAGAGAGGACGGAGGAGCGGCGGCTCGGCGCAGTACCCCGGCCTGGGTGACGGCCTCTGCCAGATCGGCCAGGGCACGCCCGAGGGTGCCGACGGCATGGGTCAGCGCGGTGGCCCGGCGCCGGGCGGCATCGTCTCGCACTCCGGGGTGGCTGCGGGCCTCGCGGTCTGCCGCGGCTGCGGCGCCCGTGACGTGCACGATCAGTCCGGCGATGTCCCGGACGCGGTCTTCGAGTTCGTCGAGGCTGTCGCTGACGGTGTGCACCGGCCCGGTGAGGGGCAGGTCGTCGGCCGTGAGGTGGATGTGCTCGGCCAGGCCGCGGAGTTGAGCCATGGCGTCGAAGCCGGACAGCGGGGGACCTTCGCCGGCGTGTGGTGCCGGGCTCAACGGTGATGTGCCCGTAGGGTTTTCGGCGCCGGCGGGAGGTCCGGTGAGGAGAGACGCGGCCCGCGGGGCGTTCGGGAAAGCACCGGCGCCGGCTGCGAGGTCAGCGTGCGCATCCGGTCTTCGGCCACATGCAGCAACTCCCCGAGTTCGCGGACCTGCGCGGCTGCGTCGGCGAGGTCGTACGACAGGTCGAGCCCGTCGTCCTGTTCGGCGTCCTTGGCCTTCTCACCCGCCGCCTCGAAGAAGTCGCCGAGCCGCTCCACCAGGCCGTGGGTCGGTTCCAGGATCTGGTGCAGCAGGTCGGCGGCGTCCGCGTACGACTCGCTTCCGTTGAGCTGGTCGGTGAGCGAGAGGAGGGCGTCACCGTAGACGTACGCGGAGGAACCACCCGTGTCGCTGTGGAGCTCCGGGGGACTGGGTAGCGGGGGCGTCGGGCCTGCCGACGCGAGTGGCGTCTGGGCGGGCACGGGGAGGCCGGGCAGCAGCCCGAGTGGGGTGAGGTGCTGGTCGATCGCCTCGATCAGGGGCGTGGCACTGCCGCCGTGTCGGGTCTCCGGCCGCTCGGGGGCACCGGAGTAGGCGGTGGGAGCGGAGTCGTAGATCACCTCGAACAACTCGTCAGTATCGGCGTACTGGCGCTGGCGGGTCACGGTCCAGCCTTCCGGGTCACCGGGCGGACGGTCGGCGGTGCTCTCCTGCGGCGGCCCGATGATGAGGTAACTGCCGTCCGCGAGCGGTACGCGCACCACGGACGAGCTGAGGGCGAACTCGATGTCGCACTCAAGTCCGCGCTGCCGCAGCGGCGTGGTGATGTGCGCGTGGCGGCGCCACAGCTCCTGCCACCAGTCGGTGTGCACGTTGCGGTGATCGGGGAGCGGGGCCATCGGCACTCCGGGAGCGCGGTGGGCGTCCGCACGGCCGGTGTCCGAAGTGCTCGTGTCGTCAGTGACCATGGCTACTCCTGCGCGAGGCGGGCGCCCGGTGCGACGACGGAATCCGGCTGGCGAGGCTGTTGCTCGGGCCGGTCCGCGGAGGTGCACGGGTACTGGTCGCAGGGATCGGCCCGGTCGTGTTCAGTTGGGGCCTCGCGGTCGGCGGCCTGTACGAGGAGGGCGTCGTGCTCGGCCTGACGCTGCTCGTACTCGGCCCAGTCGGCGGTGCTGAAACTGGCGGGGCGGTTCAGAAGGCTCCTTGAGGACGGGATACCGAAGTGCGGCTGCTCCGGTGCGGGCTAGCGGTGAGGTGCGCTCGGTCCGGGCGGCGGAGGCGCCGGGATCTCCCGGCCGGCGGACGCGGGGAAGAAACGGTGGAGGTCAAGGTGGAAACGGAGTTCCTTGGCTGCGTTGCCGAGCGATTCCGAGGTGTGCCGCAGATAGCGGCGCGCCGTCGCATGGTTGATGACCATGCGGTTTTCCCAGTGCATCCGGTCGACTGGCCTGGTGGGGAACAGGGAAAGAGCGTTCTCCGCTGTCTCGGCGAAGAACGGTGCGGCGTGGCTCGACTGGGTGGCCGCCGTCGCGAGGTGGGCGAGTACGACGGTGCCGGCGTGCGTAGTGCTGTCCGCGCTGTGGGCGAAGCCGGCGCTCAGCCGGACGACTTCGTGGGAGAGCGCCTGGGCGTCGACGGCGTGCTGGAGCAGTCCGGCGTAGGACGGAGCGGCCGGCACTCGGCCGGTGTCGTCCAGCAGCTCCCACTGCTCGGAGGCTTCGAGGTTTCTGGCCTGCAGGGCTTCGAGGGTGTCGATGAGGCGCAGGGTGGTGCTGCGGGGTATCAGCCCGCGCGGTGATTCGGAATTCATCAGCCTCTGCTTTGCCTGACGGGGCGGTCCTGCAGAATGTTTCGTCGGGAATCACGCAGGGGGGCGGTACCCGTCACCTCTGGACCCTCCCCTGCCGTCGTGCCGGACCCTACGCACTGGTGCGGGCAGGCGATCAGCGTCCCCGTCCTGACGGGGGTGCGGGCGGTGGTACCGGCCGGGTGGTTCCGGCGGAGGCAGGGCGTGGGGCGGCTGCGGCGCGGGCACCGTGTCCGTGGTCCGGACGTGCTTCGCCCTGGGCGTTGAACTGCATGAGCACGAACTCGGTGTGGGTGCCTCCGTTGGGGGTGGACCGGGTGGATCCCCAGCGCTTGAAGACTCCCTCGCTCTCGCGCAGTTGCCCGTCAGGAGCGGTGAGGGTCATGCAGATGGTCATCACCCACTCGTTGGCGAGAGGCTCCTCCCGCGGAGGGTGTCCGCCGTACTCGTGGTATGCGGCGACGCGCTGTTCGAAGGTGGCTATGTCCTCGGCGGTCAGAAGGCGGTGATCTATGTACGAGAAGGTCATAGGAGTTGTGTACCTGTTCTGTTGGCGGAATTCCCCGCTCATGAAGGAGCGGCCGTAATGTCCGGGGGCGTAGGTTGGGCCTGAGCCCTCGGTGGCCAGGGTTTTGTCGAGGGGTGAAGGCGGGTACCGCTGGGTTTTCCAGTGCAGGCGGGGGCGGTGTCGGTGTGGGCTGGCTGCTGTCTGCGCGGGGTGCGGTAGCAGGAAGCGGTCTGGAGCTCCCGGCCTGCCAGACCGGCAAGTCCCCGGTTCCTCAACTGGCAACTCGACATGGGCTTGTCAGTGCATGCGGGCGTCGGTGTCGAAGAGTGCCAGTTCGTGGGTGTGGAGGAGGTGCTGCACGATGAAGCTCCTGCCTGCGACTTTCCACAGGCCGCGTCCGCGGTTGAGGTGGGCGATGGCGTCCATTTCGACGGTGGTCAGGCCGAGCAGGGAGGCTGCGGCGTGGAGTTGGTCCGTCTCCTGGCGGTAGATGATGCGGGTGGAGCAGTCGGCGAGGAGTCCCTCGGCGAGTGCGCGGCCCTGTGATCCGGCGTCGCCGGCGGTGAGCAGGTCGGACAGCCGGTGGATGACCATGAGGTTGGCGATGCCAAGGCCGCGGGAGAGCTTCCACTGGGCTTGCATGCGCTGCAGGAGGCCGGCGTGGCGCATCAGGCGCCATGCCTCGTCGTAGACGATCCAGCGCCTGCCGCCGTCCGGGTCGGTGAGGGCGGACTCCATCCAGGCGGAGGCACAGGTCATCGCCAGGACGAGCGCGGTGTCGTCGCCGAATCCGCCGAGCCGGGAGAGGTCGATGGTGAGCATCGGCGCGCTGGGGTCGAAAGTGATGGTGGAGGGGGCGTCGAACATGCCGGCGAGGTCACCGTGGACCAGGCGGCGCATCGCGTGGGCGAGATCGCGGGCGGCTTCGCCGAGCCTTCCGGAGAGCATGCCGGCGGCCTCGTCGAGGGCGGCGGGGTCGTTCAGGGCGGCGGCGATGTCGCCCAGGAGCGGGGCGCGGCCGGTTTGGACGGCTCGGGTGACGACGGTGTCCAGGGTGATGTCGAGGGCGGTGTGCTCGGTGGGCAGCAGGTCCCGGCCGAGGACGGTGCGGGCCAGCGAGCCGAGCAGCAGCAGACGCCGTTTACGGATCTCACCGGCCCAGTCGGCTTCGGTCACATTCTCCGGGCGCGGGGCGGCGTCCAGGGGGTTGAGTCTGCCGGGCAGGCCGGGGCCCAGGGCGACGGATGTGCCGCCCAGCGCCCGGGCGACGGGTGTCCATTCGCCCTTGGGGTCGCAGGGGACGTAGACGCGGTAACCGAAGGCGACGGACCGTAGGGCGAAGCTCTTGGCGAGCGCGCTCTTGCCCTGGCCGATCACACCGGCGAGCAGGATGTTGGGGTTGGTGAAGCCCTCGACCTTCCCGTACAGGGCGAACGGGTCGAACACGAACGATGCTTCGGCGTGGACGTCTCGCCCGATGTAGATGCCTTCGGCGCCGAGCCCGCCTTCGGCGAGGAACGGATAGGCCCCGGCGGCGATGGCGGTGGTCATGCGGTGGGCGGGCAGCTTCAGCCGGTTCCCGCGGGCGGAGGCCGGGCCGGGGCGTCCGACCACCGGATAGAGGGGCGCGGGTGCTTCGTGTTCCGCGGTCTCCGGGCCCGGGGCAAGGGCGGCGGCGTCGGAGCGGGCCTTCGCGGTGGCCTCGGCGAGTTCGCGGCGTGCGATTTTGCGGCTGGCGCGGTCGGTGCCGTGCGGGGTGAACAGCGGGCTGGCGGAGGCGCGGCGGGCGCGGCGCGCGGGCCTGCTCATCGGTGCCCCTGGATGCGGCGGCGGGGGTTCATCGCACGCACGCCGTGGTGCGGGGGCTGTGGAGGTCGGTGGGGGTGGTGGTGCGGCGGGTGATGTGTCCGGCGGCCAGGTGCCGCTGGCAGATGGTGAGGACGGGGGGCCCTTCGGGGAGCCGTTCGGGGCGGCACTCGGCCGGGGCGTCGCGCGTGGCGGCCGGCAGGAGATGGAAGGCGTCGTGGACGGCGGCGGTGGCCTGCCAGAGGCGGGTGCGCGCGGCGGCGAGGTTCCGGCCCGCCGCGGGATATGGCGGTCGCGTGGTCGCGGCGAGCTGGTCCAGGAGCTGGTGGAGGGCGGTGAGGTGGGCGTGGAGGACGTCCAGGTGGACGCGGTCCACCATCATGGTGTCGGCTCGAACGCTCCGGGTGTGGTGGCGGACGCCCGCGCTCGCGGCCCGGAGATAGGGGAGCGCGTCGGACGGGCGCGGGGATGTAGTCAAAAGAGGCGTTCCTTCCTGCCGCCGGACAGCGGGCAGGTGGGGTGGTCGGACCTGGCGGTGGGGGGCGTCACAGAGCCGTGTACGCGAGGGGAAGCGCGGCGAGGGTGAAAGCCTGGGGTTGCTGGTAGTGGAGGCGGCGCAGGTCGACGCCGGCGCTGACGGCTGCGGTCTCGATCTGCGCGCACGCCGCGTCGAGGGCGCGGTCGGTCTCCGCGGTGAGGGTGACCAGACCGGTCAGGGCGACATCGGCGTGTCCGGAGATGAGCTGCCGCTCGCGCTGTTTGACATCGGCGTACTCGATCGAGTCCTCCTCGCTGTCGACCTGACCGCGCCGGGCACGTTCGCTGGCGTCGGAGATGATCGCGGCCTTGCGTCGCTGGACGTCGCGCAGAGCGGACTCCAGGGACTGTGGCACGTAGAGGAGGGAGAGGGTGCGCCGGACGCCGGGGGTGAACATCAGCCCCGCCAGGAACCCGGCACCCATCTCGGTGCGGGGCCAGTTCTCCACCCAGTAGGTGGTGTGACGGGCGGTGTCGGTGACCAGCCGGTCGTACTCCTCGGACTGGACGACGGGACCGGCGGCGGCCGGGTCCGCCTCGGCCCGGCCGTTTGGCGACCACTGCTGCAGGGCCGGCAGGGCCGCGGGGTCGTAGGCGGTGCGGATGACCGCGGCGATCTCCCGGGCGCTGAGCCATCCGTTCACGATCAGGCCGGCGTCCCGGGCGGCTTGCGCGATCGACGCGGTGGTCTGCTCCATGACGGTGAATGCCCCTGGCAGCCCGCCCCCGGCCTGGCTGATGAGCCGTTTCGCGGCTTTGAGGTCGAGGGAGATGGCGAGGTAGGTCTCGTGAGGGGCTGCGGCCGGCCCGGCGGCGGCGACGAGTTCTCCGTAGATCTGGCCGGCCACCGGCGTTGTGGGGCGGCCGTGCTGGGCCCAGTGACGGGTCAGGGTGTCGCCGCCGTCGGGAACGGTGCGCTCCAGGACCTGAACGGTGGCGACGTGTCCAGTCCGGGCGGTGCCGGCGAGCGCGCGTCCCCATGCGGTGACGTGGTGGTTCTGTGTGGCGGGATCGAGCAGGACGAAGGCACGGGAGGAGACACGGGCAACGGCCGTCAGGGTCTGACGATGCGGATCGTGGACGGCCGCGGCCTGGTTCGCGGAGTCGGCTGGGGTGATGACCTTCAGGGAGGCGGCTGTCCCGGGCAGGTGGAGGACGCCGTCCTGGCGGGGCCGGGTCACGGGCCGGGCGAGCCACAGGGTCTGCCCGGTGCTGTGCCGGTACGCGTAGCGGAAGACGACCGGCGCCCAGTCGATCAGCGAACGTCCGTGAAGCCTGATCACGACCATCGCGCCGACTGCGGCCCACAGCGGACTCAGCGCGAGCGCGCCGAGCAGACCGGCGGAGAGCATGGTCCCCAGCAGCAGCGCCAGCGCAGAGGAGACGAGGATGAGTTGAGGAAGGGAGAGGCCGAGGAGGATGCCGCGACGGGACCGGTGCGGGAACTTGACCGTGAGAGGGGCGACGGAGAGATCAGACAGGGGTTGTCCAGGGGCGTGGGTGGGACCCGGGGGCGGGAGACGACGAGGATGCGTTCCGCCCCCGGAATGTCGGGCACATGGTCAGAGGCTGGCCGGAGGCTTCCCGGCTGCCGCCGGGCCGGCCCCGGCGGACTGCGGACCGGACGCGGGCGGTGGTGCGCCCTGCGGCGGCGGGCTGGTGGTCGGCGGGGTGAACTCCCAATCGCCGCCACGGCTGGCCGCGGCGCCGGGTGAGGAGCTGCTGGGTGCCGCGCTGCCGCCGACCTGGCCGGCCGCGTCCTGGGAGGGGCTGGTCGGGGCGGGCTGTACCGCCTTCTCCAGGCCGGACTTGACGGCATCCCCACCGGGCGAGAGGCCGGTGCCGCCGCCCTGCGAACTCTCCTGGCCCTCACCCGCGCCGGTGGGGCTGGAGGCGATCCCGGGGATCGAGTCCGGGCCCTGCGGGGCGGCGCCACCGACGGATCCGGCACCAACACCGCCACCGGAGCCGGCGCCGGCCGCGGCGCCGCCGGTGCCAGCGGTTGCGGCCATCGCGGCGGCCTTCTTCCCCGCGCGCTCCGCGTGCTGCCGGGCGAGCTGGGCGCCAGCACCGCCGGCGCGATGGAGGGACTCGCCGTCGCTCCCTTCGCTCGCCCAGTGGACGAACTTGAAGGTGGCGTAGGGGCAGAGCAGCACCAGAACCATGATCACGATGCCTGCGAGAACATCGGCGAGGGCGGCCAGGCCGTCCTTCGACTCGGTCTCGCTCATCGCGGAGACACCGAGGACGAAGATGATCGTCATCAGGAGCTTGCTGACGACGAGGGTGGCGGTGGCCACGATCCACCCCTTGCGCCAGCGGCGTCCGGCCTCCCAGCCGCCGCCGGCCCCGGCGAACGCGGCGAGCGTGACCATGATGAGGATGCCGACCTTGCGGACCATCATCACGCACCAGTACAGGAGCGCTCCGATGGCCGATCCCAGGGCGGCGAGCACCATGACCAGCCAGCCCAGGCCAGAGAGCGCGCCGAGCTGTCCGACTCGCACGATGCGCCGTACGGCGGTCTCGATCGAGAGGTTGGCGGATTTGAGGAGGCCGGCGGACAGGGCGTCGACCACTTCGAGCGCGACGGTGGTCACGGCGATGGCGGCGAAGGCGAAGAGCACACCGGAGGCGGTGCCGGTGAACGCCTGCGTCAGGGCCTGGCCGTCACGCTTGACTGCGGCCCGCACCAACTGGGCGCAGAACGTGCCCACCAGCACCACGAGGGCGATCGGCAGGATCGTCTCGTAGTTGTCGCGGAACCAGTCGGCGTTGAGGTCGACGCGGGTGGTCGAGTCGACGGCCTTGGCCGCGAGATCGGCCGAGGCCGCGGCCAGTTCGCCGGCGGACTTCGCCATCCAGTCACCGATCGCCTTGCCGGGATCGGAGGCGAAGTCGACGGCCTCGCCGACCGCGCAGACCGCGCCTGTCAGGGGAAGATCACAGAACTCCACGAGGAACTCCTTCCGGGTCAGGGCGCGACGCGCGGGGCGATGGACACGAGCGAACAGTCCTGCGAGGGGCGGCACTGCACGGCGAGCGTGACCGCACGCTCCTCCGCCCCCAGGCCGCCCTTGGCCCAGGCGATCTGCTGCTTGCCGGTGACGGTCACGGCATAGATGTACGCCTTCGTGATCGCCGAGGGATCCTCGGACAGGGCCTGTTTGAACGCGGCGGGGTAGTGGCCTTCGGCGACGGTGGCGGTGGCGCGCTGCTGCTGGATGGCCATCCGCGCCCACAGCGCCGGCGTCGGCATCTGTGCGGACACCGATGCCCAGTCGCTGTACCGGCTCTCCTTCGTCATCCACGCCTCCATACCGGCGAGCTGCTGCTCGTGGCGGGTGGTGCGGGTGTCGTAGGACCAGAGCATCTCCGTGGCGGCCTTGGCGAACTGCACAGGGTCGGAGATCCGCGGCGGCGCGGGCACCGAGCCCGTCTCACCGGACGGCCGCTGCGTACGGGGCGAAGGCGAGGGGCTATCCGTGGCGGCCGGGGGCGGTCCGCCGGTTGGACGGTGCTGTTCGCCGCGGCCAGCGAGGAACACGGTCGTGCCCGCGATCACGAGCAGGCAGGCCAGGCCGATCGCGAGCAGAGCGATGCGGCGGTTCGCGGACCAGCCGGCGCTGTACTGGGCGGGGGAGGGGAAGGGGGTACGCATCACTGGACCTGGGAGCCGAGGGCGGAGAAGAACGCGACGATGCCGTTGGCGGCACCGAGCCCGAGCGCGGCCCCGGCTGCCACGACCGCGCCCTTCTTCCCGTTCGCCTCGGCCTGGTGACCACCGCTGTGGTGGCCCCACGCCCAGACGCCGAGCGACACGGCGAGCGCGCCGACGACGGCCACGATGCCGAACAGATTGATCGAGTTGACGACGGTCTTCAGGACCGACAGGCCCGGCAGACCACCGCCCTTCGGGGAGATTCCCGGGTCGTAGGCGAGCTGGACGAGGCGGTCGGCGAGGGGAGGAGTGGGTATGACGATGCTCCTTGCGTGCCCAGGCCAACAGGGCCCGGCAGACGGGAAGATGAGGGAGAGGCTGGTGTAGGTTCCGGTTCGACTTGTCGTCTGACGCCCGGTTGACCTGCGCCTTTGGGTGGCTGTCCGGGAGACTTGTCGGCCGAATCGTCCAGCGAACTTGTCGGATTCTTCGGCCGGGAGGGCCCGATCGGGCCGTGCCGACAGATGTCTCGGACGGCCGACCTGCGGGTTTGGCCCAGCAGGCGACAAACCGACGACAAGATGGCCGGACAACGACATCTCTATTCGGAACCTACAGCTGGAGGGCCACGCGAGTAGCGCGTGAAGGGACCGGTGTCAGAGGACCCGGCGGGCGGCAAGGATGTCCCAGTCCTTGAGCGGGGTGATCCGAACCGGCTTGCCGGTGCGCGGGGCTTCGATGACCAGGCCCACTCCGAGGTACAGGCCGACATGCTCGGGGCGGCTTGCGGTGCCCCGGCTGAAGACCAGGTCGCCTGGCCGGAGCTGGCTGGGCGAGACGGCCTTGCCTTCGCCGACCTGCGTGTACGTGGTGCGGGTGAGCGTCACACCTGCGTGGTCGTACGCCTGCTGCGTCAGCGAGCTGCAGTCGCAGCGGCCCATGGGGTCGCCGCCGTGGGGAGCGGTGCAGGAACCTCCCCACTGATACATCGTCCCGAGTTGCCGCATCGCCCAGACGATCGCTTTCCGTGCCTTCGGATCGGTCCCTTGGGGGATCGCGTAGTCCTTCGGTACGGCGCCTTCCGGAATCTTCCCGAAGGCCGAACCGTCCACACTGCCGCACTCTGATGTGGTGGGTTCAGTGTCCCTGTCGGCAGTGTTTTCGCCGGTGCTGGCGCCGGGGAAGGTGGCGGCGATTGCTTTTTGCAGGGCGGTCGCGAGCGGTTCCCACTGGGCGTAGGCGTCCGGATAGCCGGAGCGCTGGACCGCCTGGGCGGCCTGGGTGACCGTCATCTGCTGCCAGCCGCTCACCCTGAGCAGAGCCGTGTAGAACCGATCCGAGGCGTAAACGGGATCCCGGATCTGCTCGGCGGTACCCCAGCCCTGGCTGGGCCGCTGCTGGAACAGACCCAGGCTGTCGCGGTCGCCGGAGGAGAGGTTGCGCAGCCGGGACTCCTGCAGGGCTGTGGCCAGCGCGACGACCTGACCGCGCCGGGGAACCTGCCGGCTGATGCCGGTGGCGACGATGGTCTGGGCGTGCGGGATCTGCTCACCGGGCAGTTCCAGGCCCTCGATACGAACGCCGGAAGTATCCGCACCGTCGAGGATCCTGGACACCTCCCCGGTGATGTCGCCGGCGTCGAGGGTGGGCAGGCACTGGCCGATAGCACTGGTGCCCTGGGCGGCTTCGCTGGAGGCGGCCATCATCATGGCCGCGCCGCAGAGCAGGAGCGGGGAGAGGACGACACCAATACCGGCGGCAAGCGCCTTCAAGCCGCACGGCCCGCTCGGATGCGGCCGGTTCCGGGTGGGGGCGGGTGACGAGAGGTCAAGAAGATGTCCTTCGGGAGAGTCCAGTACGCGGGGCGTAGGGGAAGGGCGCGGCGGCCGGAGGCGGGTGATGAAGGGGGATGTTCGGCGCGGGCGAGTTGCCACTCGCCTGGCATTGCCAGGGGTGCCGGTGACGGCGGTGTTCCTGACGGTTCAAAAACTGTAGGCCCGGATCGGCGGCTGACCAAAAAAGCCGGGCCGGGGTGCCGGATTCCGGCACCCTCGCCCGGCTTTTTTGGCCGTCGGCGCATTCGCCCCTAAAGTTTTAGGACTCCCCCGCCTCTCCCCGGTCTGCGGCCCTGGGCTTCTGCATGCCCGCACTCTTCCGGCCCCGGGGATTCCTCTGTGCGACGGGGTATTTACTTCCGCACGTTCCCACCCGAATCGGGGTCTCCTCTTTGCCGTTTTCCCTGCACCAGGGCGACGCCCTCAGCGTCCTTTCCGACCTGCCGGACGACAGCGTCGACTCCGTGGTCACCGACCCGCCCTACAACAGCGGCGCGCGGACCGCGAAGGAGCGCACGACACGCTCCGCGAAGCAGAAGTACACCTCCGCCGACGCGAAGCACACGCTGGCCGACTTCACCGGCGAGAACATGGACCAGCGGTCCTACGGGTTCTGGCTGACACAGATCATGACCGAGGCCCACCGGCTGACGAAGACCGGCGGCACGGCGCTGCTGTTCACCGACTGGCGCCAGCTTCCCATCACGACGGACGCGATCCAGGCGGCCGGCTGGCTGTGGCGCGGGGTGCTGGTCTGGCACAAACCGCAGGCCAGACCCCAGAAGGGCCGGTTCACGCAGAACTGCGAGTTCATCGTCTGGGCGTCGAACGGGCCGATCGACGCCTCCCGTAACCCGGTCTACCTGCCCGGCCTCTACAGCGCCTCGCAGCCCTCGGGCGCCAAGCGCCAGCACATCACGCAGAAGCCCGTGGAGGTGATGCGCGACCTGGTCAAGATCGCCCCGCCGGGCGGCACGGTCCTCGACTTCTGCGCCGGATCCGGCTCCACCGGTGTCGCCGCGCTGCTGGAGGGCCGCGATTTCATTGGCGTGGAGAAGACCGAGCACTACGCCCGAATCGCGGCCGACCGGCTCACTGAGACCGTCCGCGAAACCCTCGCGCAGGACGACATGGTCCTCACCGCGTGACCTGACCTCACTCGCATTGCCATGAGGAGCGCACGGCCACTTCTGCGGATCGCATGCCGAACCGCGCCCAGAAAACGCGGGCAGTTCTTGTCCGTCAACGCTCCGCTCCACGATTCCCCCAGTTTGTAGGAGGACCGTCTTTTCATGCCTGAATCCGTAGAACTCTCAGACGATGGGGTGTTGGATCCGGTACGGGTGCCGGACACTCACCTTGAGGGGATCGAGGCGAGTGTCCGGCGGCTGATGGAGCAGTCCGCGCAGCAGGCGCAGCAACTCGACCACCTCGCCACCGCCCCGCCGCTGAGCCGTTCGACCTTCGCCGCGTTCGGCGCGCCGGGACTGGGCGGTCCCGCACCGGCGGCTCCGCCGGATCCGCGCCCGATCCTGGAGCTGGAGGGGGAGGAGTACGAGGACGAACTCGACTCGCTCGGCGACTGGGTGGACGATTTCCTCCTGCCGGTCTACGGCACGGAGGTCACCACGGCGTCCCCCTGGTGTCTGCGGTGGCAGGAGCATGACGATGTCGTCGCGTGGCTCCACGCCCTGTGGCTCGCCTACCAGCAGCACAAGGACCCCGAAGCCGGGCTCTCCGGCATGTTCGTGTGGCACCGGGACTTCCTCACCCACGCCATCGCGGCGATCCGGGCGCCCGGTGGTCCGCTCTCGGCGTGCATGACCTCACCCGAGCGTCCCGCACACCGGATCCTTCCCGGCCCGCCGTCCTCCACCCGCATAGGCAAGGCGAAGCCGCAGAACAACGAGACGCCCGGCGAACTTGAGCCGGGCGAGCCGGCGTCGTGAGCCGTGAGCCGGTCTTCGCACTCAGCTTCGACCCGCGGGCCCTCACCGACCTGCTCCAGGCCCCAGGAGACATCCGCGACCTCGCGCTCGCCCAGCTCCAGGACATCGTGAACGCCGAACTGTTCGGCGCCAAGCTCACCGGTGATCTGTCCGGATTCCGCAAGGTCGTCGTGGACTCCCGCAAGGAGTGGCGCATGGTCTACACCCTGCGCCCGGCACCGACGGCTTCCGCGCATCACAACGAGATCCACGTCGTCGCCGTACGGTTGCGTGGGCGAAACGACGTCTACGACACCGTCGGCGCCAGGCTCGGGATGGTCCGGCGACCGGTGAGCGCGCGCACCCACGCGGCACGCTCCCGCCCGCCCCAGCTCACCACCTCTGCCCCCGTGCCCAAGCCGGGCCCCCTGCCCGCCGCACCACCGGGCCTGCCCAGGCCGGCCAGCAGCCCTGCCCACCCTGTTCGCTGACTCCGAGGGGGAGTTGCCCGCTATGCGCCCTGATCACAAACCAGGAGCCGTCCGGCGCGTGGTCTCCACTCTGGACCACCGTGTCGAGGCCGCGACCGGATACGACATCGACACCCTCTGGTCCCGCGCGGACCGTGGTCTCCTCGACGAGCCGCACATCCGCCTCGTGGAACTGCACCGCGCACTGACCTCGGCGGAAATAACCGTCACCTTTCAACGCGGGCTGCTGAGCCGGCTCAGCAGCGGCGAGTTCCCCGTCGATCAAGCCCTGCTGAAGCGGATCGACATTACCGTTGCCGCGCTGGAAGAAGACGTCGTGAAGAGGAAATGGGCGGAGGACCTGGTGATCGCCGCCTTGGAGCCGATCGAGGCCGCTGCCACCCGCAGCACGCGGGGCGATGGCTGTGAACGGCTCGCCGTCGTCGATCACGCGGCGCTGCGGGGCATCGCCGGCGGAGCCGTGCTCCACGGGCAACTCCTCACCAATCAGAGGCTGGTGATCACCGCCTCTGGCAGCGTGATCCCCTACGAACACCTGGAGCGGCTCGAAGCCTCCGGTCTCGTCTCGCGCGACACCAGCGACGGCTCCCCCTTCGCGAGCAAGCCGGTCACGCTGACCCAGGCCGGTCGTTCCGCTCTGGCCGGCCTGCGCCCTCACACCACCACAGCCCCCGCGCCCGCTGCCTCTCCGCCGCAGCCAGGCAAGGTGTCGGGCAAACGGCGATGACCTGGCCGGATCTGCCGAAAGGACGTATGCACTCACCTGAGATGAATCCCCGGCTCGACGGATTCAAGCCTGCCAACGAGCAGATCCTGGAGGGTTTCAGGCTCAAGATCCGGATCAACCAGGACATGCTGATGCCGCTCGCCGAACACCACACACCGGACCTGTCGGACAGCTACTACGTCCTGCACGACCGGTCGGCGACCTATGGGCACCCGGGAGATGCGCAGATCGTGGCGCTCCACCTGCGCCGCGACCTGGAGGCGAAGACCTTCGACTTCGAGTGCGCCAATGTTCCCCTGGGCGCGATGGCGCAGTCCTGGCTGATCCACCGTGGCTGTCCTGCGGAGCGGATCGGGCTCGACCCCGCTCTGGGCACTGACCCGGCGGACGAGGCGACACGTGCTCTGGAGAAGCGCCTCATGACAGACGGCGATCACTGCGCCCTTGGGTTCTCCTACACCCGCGACGACCCGAACGACACGGTCACGTTGGTGGCACTGCGCGCCCTCGACGAGCGGGCCTCGTCCCCGTTCCGGGTTCTGGTCGAGGAGGTCGACCTCGACGCGTGGACCCACTCCCTACGTGAAGGCGGCTTCGCCACGGTCAAAGACGCCCTCCTGTGGTGTGGCGACCGGCTCTCCGGCACGGCCGGTCCGCTCCCGCCCGTCAAGCCGGCCGCGCTGTTGCCCCTCCCGGCTTCCCCGTCGAAGATCACCGTGCCTCGCCCGCCAGGACGATCACGCTGAGCCTCACATCCGTCAGGCCGGGCGAATATAGGCGATGAAGGCCGGTTGGCCAAACCGGCGATTCTCCGGACTCTTATACAGCCGCCGGAACAACAACTTCCCGGCAGCTTTTCCACGCATTCCATTCCCTCGTACGGAGGTTTATTCCGCATGCCCTCAAACCGAATCGCAGTATCGGTCGCGCTGCTCGGCGCACTCGCTCTGCCCGCTCTCGCGGCGACCACGGCCATGGCCGCGCCGGCCTCGGCGCCGAACAGCGCGTCGGCGGCCGGACCGTGTGACCGTCCCGGTCCGTGGGTCATCGGCACGCAGGCGGTGAACATCCGCTCCAAGGCGTCGGCCACCTCCACCAGCGTCGGCATCCTCTACCGCGGCCACAAGTTCACCGTCCATAAGACCAGCGGGAACTGGCACTACATCACGGACAACACCACCGGCGTGAAGGGCTGGGTCTCCGGCACCTACGTCTTCCGGAGCGTCCACATGTGCCTCGACTGACAGGAACCCGGGCCCGAGTGACCAGATGAGATACCGACGGAGCCAGTCATATGTCCGTCCCGCCGAAGGAGATTCCGCCCGTGTCCGAAGACATATCCGACGGCATCGAAGATGTCGTGGGCGTGCTCACCGAACGCATCGAGGCCCACTTCGGTATGGGCATGGATTGGTTGAAGGCCGCCGTCGCCGCCGCGCCGTTGGTGCATCGTGATGCCAGCGCTGTCATCACGATGCACCGGCTCCTCGTCCACGCCCAGACGGCGCTCGACCGTGCGGAGGACGACCTCCTCGCCGCTCTGGAGGAAACGCAGCCCGGCGAGTGGGTCGACGACCCGACGATGGCACTGGTCCACCGCGTCGCCTCCGCGGTGACAGTCCGGGACGGATGGGCCGTCGCAGTGCAACAGCTCCTCGCCCAGGACGCTCGCGGCACGCAGGACGGCCGGGCCCAAGGGAGCCGCGTGGCCGGCGCTCGGCGCGGCCCCGCGGCGGCTGCCACATCGGCGCCCACCCCGTCGGCGAAGGTACCGGCACGGCACGGTCGGGGAGCCGTGAGGTGAGCGTCCGGACAGACCCTGCACGCAGGACGGCCGTCTTCAGGAAGCCTTCGGCGCCCCGGTCGCCGATCTGTATGAAACGGCCGCCCGCCCGGAAGCCCCGGCCGCGCTGGCCCGAGCGCTGGAGCTGCGCTCGTTCCTCGCACTCACCGAGGAACAGTTCGCCCACATTCGTGACCGCGTGCACGAATCCGTGGCGCCCGACCGGAACATGGACGAACTGTCCGCAGACCGCATGCGGATGGACACCCTGTGGCTGCAGGCAGCACTCGACGCCCGCGACAGCTACATCACCGCCCTCGATGACCTGCTACGCACCATGCCTGCGCCCGGCGAGCCGGCTCGGCTCGTGTGCACGACGCAGCACCAAGTCACGACCACCCTGCCCCCGGCCGTCCCGGCACCTCGCCGAGCCGGGGCGGCCCGCCCCCACCGACCGTGAGAGCCCTCTTTCTTTGATCCCCCCGTCGTCCGCTCAGATCGCCGCGCAGATCGAGGACCTGTACGGCGCGCCGCTCGTCGATCTCGAAGCCCATGTGCGGGACCAGCCGTCCGGCATGCTCGCTGCCCTTCTCGGCGGCCATCACACGCTGGCCCTGGCCGAGCGGAGCATCACTGTCCACTGCGAACGGATCCGGCAACTCGTCGTGCCGGAGCAGCAGATGGGGACCGAGGTTGTGCCGCACATCCTCGACTGCTCCAGACGTCTTACCGAAGCGGTCGCCGTCCGAGACACCCAAAGCGCCACCATTCAGGCGGTTTTGCAGAGCCTCGGCCGCACCCCCGCACCGGAGCAACCCGCCGCACCCACCTCCGTTCCCTCGGTCCCCGCATCGACCACGAGTGCGGGGACCGCCCCGGGCCGCTGACCCCCTCCGGTCCCCTACCTTCTCCAGGAGCCCCCTGTTGGTCACCACCGGACTGCCCCCGGACACCGAAGCCGATATCGCCCGGGTCACCGAAGCCCTCCACATGGCCACCCCGCGGTGGAATGTGCGCATCCTGCTGGCCCTGAACGAGCCACCACAGCGCTACAGCCAGATCGCGACCAAGCTGCCCCATCTCCAGAGCGGCCAGCTCCACCCCAAGATCCGGTCCCTGTGTGACGCCGGACTGGTCGAGCGGACCGAGTACAGCCCGCGCCACGTCGCCTATGGCCTCACCACGCGTGGCCGGCAGTTGCTGCCGGTGCTGCCGGTGATTGCCACCTGGGCCGAGACGTACCTGGAGAAGCCGCAGGTGCCGCTGTCCGTGATCGAGCAGGTCGAGGACAGCCTCACCCTCCTCACCCGCAGGCAGGCCCCGGCCATCCTGTGGGTGCTGAAGACCCGGGACGAGGTGAGCGCGAGGGCACTGGCCCACGTTGTCATCCCCGACGGCTACTGGACCAACATCTATCCGCCCCTGCGGCAGCTCGTCGCCGACGGACTCGTGGTGAGCGAAGGCTCGAGGCAGCCCTACCGGCTCTCACCCTCCGGCGCCGCACTGGGGCCGGTCTTCGGCGCACTGTCCATGTGGGCTGCAGGACGTCCGATGGACCACGCCGCCCGGCATCACCTGTGGGGCCGACCGGCCCCCAGCGCCGCCCCCGGCTGCCTCCCATGGGCCAGCCACCAGGCCCGCACACCTGCGCCCGCGGTTTCCACAGCTCCGCCCGCACCGCGCCCGGGGCCGGTCTGGCGCGGGGGAGAGCTGTTCTCCCACGCCGTCCCGGTCCGCCCGAAGACCGCCCTGCCGACCGGAGGAGCCCGCCGATGATTACCACTTCCACCTCCGGCCAGCAGCTTCAACTAGCCAGCTCCGTAATGGCGTCTCCGGGCCTGATCCGGCTGGTCAGTGAGATAGACGACAACGGAGCCATCCCGGAACGCGGCCTGGCCTGTACTCTCGGGGATCTTTCCACCCACCAGATCCGCCAGGCCACCGAGCAGGCAGACACTCTCGAACTCCTCGACCAGTCGTACGCCGGCCTCGAACTCACCGCGGCCGGCCAGGGCCTCGCCGATGTCTACGACGCGACGGCCCGCTGGGCCCGACGCCACAACTACCCCTCGGCGCAGAGCGATTTCGCCGGACGGATACGTCACACCTTCGCGCTGCTCGATGCTCAGGCAGGGGCGAGATCCGGATTGGTGGACAACAGGGCCGATGCCGGACTCGCACACGTTCGGATCCTGCTGACCGAGTGGATGGATACGCACCAGCCCCAGCCGGGCCGAGACACCTTCGGCCCCGCGGCGTGAGACCGAGCGCGGGCACCGGTCCCGCCGTTCTGGTGCGCGGGGTTTACCTGCCGCGCGGGGCGGATGCCGCGGCGTTCTCTATGACCAGCTACGGCATCCCTCTGCTTGTCCTGGCCACCACGGGGTCAGCAGCTTTGACCGGGCTCGCCTTCGCGTTGGCATGGATTCCGCGTCTCGGCGCGTTCACCGTGGCCGGCACTCTCGTCGACCGGTACGGGACCAGCCGCGTCTTCCGCGTCGCATGCCTCACTCGGGCTGTAGTCGTCCTGGTCGCCGCCGCCCTTCTGGCGGGCCTGGCCGAGGGAACACAGGCGGCGACGGCCACGGTGATGGTGCTCGCGGCACTGACCGGGGCACTCACGGAGTCCAGTTACGTGGCGGCGGAGACGGTCGGCGGCGCGGCCAGCCGTGCGGCCGGTACCGGCGCGCACCGAGTACAGTCCGTTCTGCTCGGGATCGACCAGAGCGCGATGCTTGCCGGGCCCGCGCTCTCCGGTCTGCTGCTGGAGCACGCTGGCCCCGCCACGATGCTCGGGGTACTGGCCGCCTTCTCTCTGCTCGCCGCCGCCCTCGCCCCCGGCGAGCATCTCGCGCCGGACGGCGCCGCGTCGCGGAAGAGCAGTGGTCTGCGCACGGGGTGGGTAACGCTGTGCTCGCTGCCGGCCCTGACCTGGCTGGTCGCCGGATTGATCGTCTCCAACGGAGCAGTCGCCCTACTGCAGGCGGCGATGCCGGTGATGGTGGTCACCGAACTCGGCCGCTCCAGCGCGGACGCCGGACTCATCTGGTCCGCCGCAGCCCTCGCCTCCCTCCTCGCCATCACCGCCTGCAGGAACGCGATCGACCGCTGGGGGCTGTGGTCCGTCGGCGCCGTGGCCGCCGCCACCGCCGCCGGCGCGACCCTCACGCTCGCCCACATCAGCACCTATCACGGCTACGTCCTGCTGATCGCCGTCCTGATGGCCGGAGAAGGAGGGCTCGCCGTCGTCCTGCGCACTCTGCGCTCCCACCTCATCCCGGCCCACTCATTCGGCAGCACCCTCGCCGTCACGATCCTGCTGCTCCTGCTGCCCTACCCCGCCGCCGGCCTCCTCGTCGCCACCCTCCCGCCCTCCCAGCTCGGACACGCCATCACCGCCGCCGCGATCCTGCAGGCTCTCGGCCTCGCCACCGCCTTCACCCGGCTGCGCACCCTTCTGGCCCTGACGACGCAGCCTGCCGGACCTCCACCAGGAGAGGAGCTATGACCCGCTTATGTCGCTCACCACGCAGGACGGGCTGCCCGGCCTCGCCCTTCCTCACCCGGATCTGCGGCCGACGATCACCGAACAGTTCCAGGCTTTCGACGCGCAACACCCCTGGGTCTACCGCGCCCTGGTGCAGCTCGTCGAGCAGCGGCTCGGCGCGGGCGCGCAGCGGGTCGGGATGAAAGCCCTGTTCGAGGCCCTGCGCTGGCGACACCCGTACGGGGTGAAGGGGCTCAACAACAACTACACCGCGCTGTACGCCCGTCGGCTGCTCGCCGAGCATCCGCAATGGACCTCCGTGATCGAGGTCCGCCGGCGACGAACCCCGTGAACCCTCCCCGTACGCGCTCGTCCGACCTTCCTAGGAGCCTGTCTCTTGTCCGTCCGTCCCGTTGTCCTGGTCGTCGCCGCTGCCGACATGGAAGCCGTGGCGTATCGCGCCTCCTGCCTGCAGTCGGTGGCCGCCGCCTACGACATCGTCCTCATCACCAACGAGGAACCCTCGTGGGAGGTCCCCTACATCCGGGACTGCATCGTCGTGGCCGATCCGACCGACCAGGCAGTACTGACCACTGCGGGTCGTGCGCTGGCCGAACGCTACGACGTGGCCGGGGTGTTCACCTGGACCGAGTGGTACCTCGTCCCCGTTGCCCGCCTCGCCCGCCACCTCGGCCTGCCGACCACCGCGCCGGAGGCGATGCAGGCATGCCGTAACAAGGCCACCGCCCGCAGCCTGTTCGCCCGCCACGGCGTCCCCTCCGCCGCCTCCATCAGCATCCGCAGCCTTCAGGAAGCCATAGCCGCTGCGGCGAGGATCGGCTACCCGGTCGTTCTGAAGCCCGCCGCCCGGGCCGCCAGTATCGGCGTGAGCCGTGCCGACACCCCCGAACAACTCTTCACGGCCTACGAGTTCGCCCTTCGGGCCGCAAGGCAGGGGCTGGAGAGCGCGGTGGTTCTGGCGGAGGAGTATCTCGACGGACCCGAGGTCTCGGTCGAGTGCGTCACCTACCGGGGCGAGACCACGGTCGTCGCGGTCACCCGCAAGTCCATCAGCGCCCCGCCGTACTTCGAGCAACTCGCGCACACCGTCGATGCCGACGACCCGCTCCTCGATACGGTTGCGCCGGCGGCGCTGGCCGCGATCCGCGCGCTCGGCATCACCGACGGCGTCAGCCACATCGAGATGCGCCTGGTCGACGGCAGCCCTCGCCTCATCGAGGTCAACGGCCGCATCGCCGGCGACATGATCAGCCACCTGGTCCACCTCGCCACCGGCATCGACCTGCCGCGCGCCGCAGCCGACATCGCCTGCGACCGCACACCCAACCTCGCCCCCACCCGGTCCTCGGCCGCCGCGATCCGCCTGCTCTACCCCGAAACCTCCGGCACCCTCACCCACTGCTCCTTCGACGGCCCCCGCCCGCCGTGGCTGGAGCGGATCCACTTCCACCGTCACCCCGGTGACCGCCTCCTCCTCCCGGCCGACGGCGGGCACCTGTTCACCGCCCGGATCGGCTACCTCATCACCACCGGCCCCAACGCCACGACCGCCGACACCCGCGCCACCACAGCCCTCGAACGCCTCCACACCCGCGTCGAGTCCGCCACCACGGCCTGACCACCGGGACCCACATGCCTCTCGACGACGACCATCGCACCATCGACGGAGACGTCTACATCTTCCCGCGCTACCTCGCGCGCAGCACCGCCGCCGGCGTCCCCGCCCTCGCCCCGCTCCTTGACCTCGGCTGGGACCTAGAGCACGACGACCTCGGCAACGCCTACGTCAACGCCCCCGACCGGCGGGTCCGCCTGGGCTACCTCCCCGAAGGGGAGGACGACGGGCTGTGGCGCATCAACGCCTACAAAGCCCACCACGAACTGTTCAACGCGCCGGCCTGGGGCGTCTGTTTCAACAACGACACCCCCACCGAGTTCGTCCGCGCCTTCACCACCGAGCTTGCGGCAGCGTACAAACAGGGACCCGACGCCTACCTCGCCACACCGACCCCGGCGGACAAGGACCATGATCCGTTCCTCGCGGTCACATCGCTCATCGACCGCGGCTGGGAATTCGACCAACCCGAGCCGGGCGTCTTCGCGATCCGGTCCCCGGACCGGCTTGCCGCACTGGAGTTCACCGCCGGCCCCCTCGATCCGGAGGCCGAGCTGACCAGCCGCACCGCCCGCTGGCACCTGTGGGCCGGTAACTCCATCGACCGGCCCGCCTGGTACGCCACGGCCAGCACCGACACACCCGTCGCCCTGCTCACCGCCGTCACCCAGTGCGTCTCGGACCCGGCCCCGCTGCCCCGGTGGCAAGAGGAAACCTTCAGCTACGCCAAGGGCGCCCAGCTCACCCCGATCCTCCCGCCACAACCACCCGTGCCCACCCCGCTCGACGTACAGCGGGCCGCCGCATCACGCCGCCCGGCTGCGCTCCCCGCCCCCAGCGTGCCGCGCTGGAGCACCACCAGCCGCCCCGCCCTGCCCGGGCCGCGCCGCTGACCCCCTCGGGAGACCCTCATGGCAATGCACGCCCGCGAGTTCTTCGCCGAACTCGGCCTCCCCTTCACCGACAGGGCTGTCGTCGGCGACACCTACTACGCCACACCTGTACCGGACGGCCCACTGCGGCTGCGGATCGACTTCGCCCGGACCCAATGGGACCACGAGTACAACGGCCTGCGCCTCGCCCTCATCCACCAGGACCTGGGCACGCTCGACACCGGAATCCTGCGGTTCGAAGACCACAAGACCTTCGACCACCGCGACGCGACACTCGCCGCACCCCAGGGCAATCGGGGTACGCCAACGTCAGGGAATTCCGGGAAAGGCCCGACTGGGTGCCGTGGTCGGGCGCTCACACCAACGGACTACGAGACGCCATCCAGCAGTACACCGGTGTCTGGTTCCCCGGCGCATGGCCAACCCCGGCACCGAACCGCGCAGCGCACCGTACCGAGAGCCAGGCTCCCTCCTTGCCGACTGCCCGGAACAGCGGCCACAGACGCTGAGCCCTCCGCCCCCGCGCAACGCACGCCCTTCCCCACAGGAGACCTTTGCCGACCGACCCGTTCAAGAATCTTGATCCCGCGCAGAAGGTGAAGGTTCTCCCACGTCACCTGGCCGGACCCGGCTTTGTCGATCCTCGTACCGTGTGGGACTTCCCTTTTTCCGAGGGGTGGCCGTTCGCCCAGTCCGAGGAGGGTACGGCCGCCGCCTTCAGTCCCTGCCTGCGGCTGCAGACCACCTACTATCCGCAGCCCGACAAGCCCAGCAGGGGCACATGGACCCTCAGCGCGCACCGGGCCCCCTCCAGTACTCCCGTCTGGCAGATGAGATTCGATACCACCACCCCCGTCGAGCTGCTGCGGGATCTGCACGTCGAACTCTTCGACCTCTACATGGAAGACCGCCACGGCGACCGGGATGGGCTGTTCGAGGATGAAACAGCAGCACAAGAGGCGTACGTACCGCTCCTCACCCGCGGCTGGAGCCACCACCTCAAGGCCGACGGCACCCAGACCTTCTTCGCACCCGACGGCCTCGCGGGCGTACGCCACCAGTACGCCACCACCCGCTCTCACGACCCTGCGTGGAGGATATGGGGCGGCTCCCTGGCCGCACCGCAGTGGCAGGCCCACATCACTCCCGGAACGCCCACCGCGCTCGTCGCGGCCTTCACCGTCTCGCTGATCTCCACCGAGCCGCTGAGCCGCACAGTGAAGGACGTGCCCCTCAACACTCGCCACAACCTCTACTACGCGACGGCGACCAAGCAGCCACCCCGCGTCCCGCCCGCCGCCCAGCCTCCCCCAGGTATGGGGCTGGGGCCCGGTACGGGCCGTTGCCGCTGACTTTCACCATCGTCAGATCAAGGAGTTCCTCTTCTCGTGCACGCTCGTCTCGTCCGCGGCACAGTCCGGTCCGCCGCCCTCGCCGCCGTGGTGACCAGCACTCTCCCCTGGGCACCAACCGCGGTCGCCCAGTCTGCGGAACCGACGCCCGCCCCCTCGACCGCTCCCGGCGATTCCCTCGCCGCAGAAGCAGGCAGGGTCGTCATCACCAAGAAGGACCCAGCCGGAGACCTCCTCGCGGGAGCCTCATTCCTTCTCCTCGACGCGGACGGACAGGAAGCCGGGCGGGGGACAACCGACCCTCAGGGAAAGCTGACCTTTCCCGACCTCGCTCCGGGCGTCTACCGGCTCAAGGAAACCGCCTCCGGCAGCCCGCACCACGAGGTCGTCGCCGACCAGGACATCATCGTCACCCCTGGAGCGGCAACACGGCTGACGATCACCGACCCGTTCAAGGCCGCCAAGATCCTCCTGCAGACCAAGGACCACAAGACCGGCAAGCTCCTGCCCGGCTCCACCGTGAACATCGGAACCGGCAGCGAAACCCTGCTCACCCTCACCACCGGATCGCAGGGCACAGCCACCGGAGAACTGCCCGTCACGAGCCGGAGGATCGAATTCTGGGCCAGGCAGGTCACCGCCCCCGAGGGCTACGGCCTCTACAAGCCCGCCAAGACGTTCACCGCCGGCCCCGGCGCCCCAGTCACGGTGACCCTCACCAACGCCAAGTCCCCCACTACAGCGCCGAGCATCGACCCGTCGGACAAGCCCACCCATGAACCCACGCACCAGCCGACCGACACCCTGCCGCCGCACAAGCCCGGCGACGACAACTCCCCGACCGCGCCGCAGGCCCCCTCCGCCCCCACGCCGACCCCGGACAAGCCGACCGCCAGCACCTGGGCCCCCACACCCAGCGGAGCCCTCGCCAACACCGGAGCGGACACCGCCCCGTGGGTGCTCGGCGGCGCCGGACTGCTCATCGTCGTCGGCGGAGCCCTGATAGCCACCCGTCGCCGTACGGACGATGCTGCCGACGACAGCTCCACCGAAAACTGACCCCTATTCCTCACCGCATAATGCCCCCGGAGTCATTCCGGGGGCATTGCTATGCAGTCCCTTGCCTGCCATGGGGCGAGAAAACGAATAAGGAGATTAAGCTCCCTATATGTTCGAATCGTGCGCGGCGTCGGGGGTGATGTGGAACATCCTCGGTTGACTACCGGGCGTGGAAGATCACCTTCAGGAGTCGCTCGGCCCGTGCTCTCACCTGCGGTTCGGGGTGTATCAGGGCTACGGCGAACAACACCGTCAGCGAGCCGAAAAGGGGGCTGATGGAGGTCGCGATCTGCATTTCCAGTGCCATGCGGGGAGGTTATCGCACCTCAGGCAATCGCTTCTTTACTCCCATAGGGGGTTTTTGTCAAATTAAAAGCGTCAATACTCATAACCGCTGGTCAGGGCCCCCGGTGAGGGGAAGTGGCAGCCGGTGGCTCGGTGGCTACTGTGATGGACCTCACTTGTGGGATCGAGTGCTTGGTCGATTCGTGCTGTGCTGTGGCGGCGAATATGCCGCCGTACCCGGGGCGGATGGCGGATCTTGCTGTGCGGCACGACAGCCGAACACGCCAAGGCGCATGCGGCTGGAATGCACTTTCGCGCAAAACGGCGAAATCAAATATGGGATCCCGCGGGAATCCAGGAGCAGCAGTTCGCCCGGGGCAGACAAGGAAGAGCGGGGAAAGGCTGGCCAACGCGTGGGAGGTCATGTCAACGTAGACAACTCTGCAAGGATCCCCAGGTCGAAGAGGCGATGACCGGTGGTGGGGATCTTCTCTGGCCCCGGCCGCTTCGCCACTGTCGGAGCACTGGTACTGCCGCAAGTGGCAGCTCAGTTCTGGCCAGCCCATGCGAGGGATGGGCGAGTTGTCCGTAGGCCCCTCAACCTGATCGTGGACGACCCGTGCGCAGTGACAGCGACCCGGCCGGGACCACCGCTCACCGTTTGCCCCGTACAAGGAGGCTGCCCGTGGCTCACACGGAGATGACCGTTGCCGATCTCATCGACCTGTTGTCCGGCTGCGACCGGAGCGCTCCGGTACGGCAGGCGATGAACCCCTTCTTCCCGATGGCGCATCGCCTCGCACAGGTGGTGCAGTCCGTGGACGAGACCGGTCGGACCGTGGTCTATCTCGCCGAAGGGCCCGACGAGGACACGCAGTTCGGCCATCTGCCGCCCGAGGTCGCTGTCGCCCTCGCCTGGCAGGGGCCGGCCCAGGCGCCGCCCCGCCGCCCCCGCCGCCGCGCCGACGGCCAGTAGAACCGCACCGAGCCCCTGGAGGCGCCCTGTACCCCGACTTCCCCCTCGACCCGTCCGTTCCGAACGGTGCCCCGTGCTGGGTCGGTCCCCGGCATCTGGCCGGGGACGACGGACGCCTCTACGACACCGTCGCCGACACGCTCGCCGGTCTGGGCTGGACGAGCCTGACGATCGTCCGCGGGCGACACGAGCCCAACGAGGCACCGGAGGAGCGCCAGGTCCTGCGCAGCACGGTCCTGCACATCAGCCCCGACTCCCTGCGCTGGGCCCAGTGGAGCCTGGCGGACGAGCCGTTCCTCCTGGGGGACCGGCCGATCGCCTGGCAGGTCTCGGCCCGCGCGGACACGAGCAGTCCGCTGACCGCGTGGTCGGCCTACTTCACCCCGGCCGTCCCCGGGGAGGCCGTGGCCGACTTCCTCGCCGCGCTCGACGCCCGCGACGAGCCCGCCGTGCCGCTCGCCGGCCCCGAGATGGTCCTCGACGCCCTCGCCGCACACGGCTGGCTCCGCGATTCCGGCCAGCTCCAGGCGGCAGCGGTGGACCCCGCATTCACCTCGCACTTCAGCCTCGGCGAGGTGCCCCCTCTCATCCAGGACGGCGACCCCCGTGCCCTGACCACCGGGGCCGGCGAGCCGGGCCCCGTCGGATGGCAGGCATGGTCCGAGCCCGCCCCCGGCGCCCCGTACCTGTGGGCGGCGTCCTTCGGTACCAGCGTCCCGCACGACTTGGTGGCCGCGTTCGCCGCCTCCCTCAGCTCGACCGCGCCCGTCCTGCGCCGGGTGCTGCCCGAAGCCACCCGCGAGCGGCTCCTGCGCGCGCCGGCCAGCTAGGGCCTCTTGTCTGCCACCGACGCCCTGCCCGGACACAGAAATCCAAGGAGCATCCCCATGGTCCGCATGCTTGCGAAGTCCACCCGCCGCTATGCCGGACACGAGTGTCGGTACGCCAGCCGTGGCTGTACCTGCTATTTGTTTCGTGGGGCGGTGACTCATCCTCGCCAGCGTGGCCGACGGCGGGCCATGGAGCGCCGTCGGGCGCGCGCCGCCGAAGGCCGGGTCTGGCGGGCCGACGCTTTCTGATACCCGGCCTGTCAGCCCACCGCCCACACGCGCGCGGCCCGGCCCTCTCTCCGTGAGGGTCGGGCTTCCGGCTTTCCCAGGCGGAGTTCGTGCGCGCCAGGTGCTGCTGCCTCCGACCATCGTGGACGGAGGCAGCATGCGGGGGCCGGTTAGCCGACCGCTGCCGCCTTGGTGAGGGCCTTGGCGAGGTGACGGTCGACGAGTGCCGGTGAGCCCGAGACGATCAGCAGCATGCCGCCGTCGCGGATCGCTGTTTGTTTCACCACGGTGCTCCGGCCGTTGACCGAGAACGTCAGGAGCTGGCTCCACTGCTCGTCACCGAGCTGGGGGGGTGCGGTCAGTTTCCGCGTGGCCATGTCGATGACGGTGCTGCCCGCGACGACCTGATAGGTGGGGCAGCCGGTCATGGCCTCGAAGATCCGGTCGATGCCGTCGGACAACGTGCTCGCACTGTCGCTGTACAGTTCCTCGGAGACCTCCGAGTTGCTGCTGCCGATGTAAGTGAAGGTGACCTTCGCCTTGCGCGGGAAGGTGAGCGAGCCGGTCGCCGCGTCGCCGCCCAGCTCGTTCAGAGCCGGGCAGCCGACGACGGTGACGTCGTCGTGCCGGGTGACACGCTCCGGCTTGCGCAGATAGCCGCTGCCGAGGTCACGCTCGTCGAGCAGACGCGTCTTCAGGGCCGCCGAGGACAGCGGAACGGCATTCTGGCCGGGCTGGACCGTCTTCCCGGCAAGAGCGGAGGAGGCTGCGCCGGGCTGAGCGTTGCTGGTGTCGGTGGAGCATGCGGGCACGGCAAAGAGAACGGCACTGATGCCCAGGACGGTGGCGGTGATACGAACGCGCATGGCGGTACTGACCCCTTGGTGCTAGGTGACGGGTGATCAGTACCCGAGCCCGCGGGCCCGGTGGGGGTCGTAGGATTGGTGGTCAGTGTCCGTGGTGGCGCAGACAGTCCTCGAACGTAGCATGCCTCGAGACCGTCGGCCCGGAGTTCCGGTTGTACCACGCGGTGTCCAGGCGCGTCTCCAACTGCTGATGACCGGCCCGGCAGCGCAGCCAGACCTGGTCGCGCGTGCAGAGGATGAGCCAGTCCCGGTATGCGCCGCACTCGGAACAAGCGACCATCTCGCCGTCGAGAACGAGCGGCTGCGTCCAGGGCATCATCATGCCGCCGAGCTGGTCGCGACTGGGCACCCGCAGCTCCGGCGGAAGGAAGTCGTCCACTGCGGCGAACTGCTTGCCGCGCTCCAGCTCGGCCCACACCCGCTCGGCCTCCGGCGAGTCCGGTTGCTGCAGCCGTGCCGACAGCTCGAAGAACTGGCCCTCTGCCTCGTTGAGTTCCGCCGCCCGGCGGCGTATCCGGTGAAACACCCTGTGTCCTCCTATGCCCTGTCCTGCTCGCGTCACTGATCGTGCCCTACGCCGCCGACGGTTTCAATTCACCGACTCAACAGTCGTTTCGGGGAAAGCGAGGCGGATGTGTTTCGTATCTCTCCTGCGTATGTGTGCGCCGGTGCTCGCGATTCGATGCGCTGGCCAGCAGGTTGCCGGGCCCGGTGTGGCATACGGGCATGCTGCAGCTGCGGGCGGGGCAGCAGCGGATTCGCTGCTCTCGCCGGACGGACCGCGGAGAATCACCGGGCCTTGCCCGCGGCCTCCTCCCCGCCACGGTGCCGGCCAGGTATGACGGGCCGGGACCTTACCCTGCGCGACGGAGACGGGCCCTTGACCGCGCCGTTCCCGGGGATCGCCGAGGTGTCGGCGGACAGATCGGCCATGCGCCGCATCCGCCACACGAGGACATCGCTTGCCGATTCGGCGGTGCCGAGTTCGCGGCGCTGGGCGGCATCGGACAGAAGCACAGCGGGGTCATGACCGGACGCTTCGGCATCGGCACTGGTCGCGGCCAGGGCGTACCAGCCGGGCTCGGCGAGGATTTTCTCGGCCAGGTCCGGCAGCGTCGCGCGCAGCACCTCCGCCTGCCGCTGGAGCACGGGCAGGGACAGGCGCCGGCCACGTTGATGGAGCGCGGAGAGGGGCCGGGTGGCGGCAGCCTGGTAGGCGGCGCGCAGATGCTCGGCGGCTTGGCGGGCGGCGGCGGCCTGCTGAGCGTGACCCTTCTTGGCGTGCCAGTGCACGGTGGCGGTGATCAGGAAGAACATCATGTCGATCGCCATCGCGGTGGCCGCGCCGTCCTCACCCCGGCCGAGGGCGGGGCCGCCGTGGACGAGGTCGCGGGCAGCCTGCCGCAGCGCCCGGTCGTGACCCCGCTCGGCGCGGACACGGGAGCGGGAGGCGCGCTCAAAGGTGTAGGCGGCGTCGCGCAGTTCACGCCGCGTGTGGGCGGCGGAGGTTTTCGCAAGCGCGTCCAGGACCTCGCCGGCCGACGCGATGGAGGCGGCTGCGGCCGAGTCGCCGCCCTGCTCGACGACGAGCACGGCCTGCCATGCGGCCGACGCGGTCCTTCGACGGGCGATGGCTGGGCCGCCCCGCTCGGTACGGACAGTGCGGTCCGACGGGAGGGCCGGGCTTTCCTGGTCCTGGGGGACGCGGGACCAGCGCTCCCGGATGCGGGGCAAGGAGAGGTCGGGGGCAAGGCGTGCGCCGGGGTAGAACACCGGCTCGCCGTCTTTGTTCCGGTCGCCCGGCAGGGCGACCTTGTAACCGAGGAGGTCACCGGAGGGGGCCTCGCGCTTGCGGATCAGGAGGCCGGCGGCGGCGAGCCGGTCGAAGAACTCCTCGTCGCTCCCCGCCCCGGCCACCGCACGTCGTACGGTTTCACGCAGCTCCTCGCGGGCGGTGCGCTCGCGTCCCTGCCGCTTGGCCTTGTGGCGTTCTGCACTGGTGGGCCGCTGGGCGGCGGTGCCGTCGCCGGGAGCGACCTGGTGGAGGCCGAGTTCCTTTTCGATGAGCCGGGCTTCGGCCTGTGCTCGGGTGCCGGAGCGGTAGTCGTCGGGACGGTGGCCGTCCTCGGTGACGAGGGTGGCGACGATGTGGATGTGGTCGTCTGCATGCCGTACGGCGGCCCAGCGGCAGCCGGGCTGTCCCTCGCCCGGGTCGATGCCGGTGGCGGCGACGATGCGTTGGGCGATGCCGGCCCACTCCTCGTCGGACAGGATCCGGTCTCCGGGGTCCGCGCGGACGGAGGTGTGCCACACGTGCTTGGCCGGTCGGGCGTGCTCGGGGAGCGCCATCATGGGCTGGTCCAGAAGCTGCTGGAGGTCCTTGAGGGTGACGTTCGGGTCACGGCCGGGGTCGGGGGACATGCCGTCGAAGGAGGCGACGAGGTGGGGGTCGGTGTGGTCCTCGTATTTGCCGGTCTCATAAAGGTAGTAGAGGAGACCTCTGGTGTCTGACCCTGACGGGTTGACGCTGGGGATCATGAGCCGTAGTGCTCGATCAGTCGTGTGGCGGCTGCGTGCGCGGTGTCGGCGGCACGCCGTACGGCGGAGATCGCCGCTTTGAGCTGGGGAGCCTCGGCACCGGAGTTGAGCGCCTTGACTGCCTGGTTGAGGTTACTGCCTGCCCAGCCGAGCCGACGACGGCTGTCGAACAGGGCTGTGATCACGTCGCGTTCGTCGGCGATCTCGGTACTGGTTCGGTCGAGGTCGCGGGCGGCGGCGAGCGCGGAGCGGGCGAGGAAGCCGGCGACGGACAGATTGCACTGGGCTGCGGCGGACTTGATCAGAGCGAACTCTTCTTCGTTGAAACGCGTGTTGGGCTGGTGCAGGCGTTTCTTCTCGGGCGGCTGGCGGGGACGCTGACGGGAGCGAGGAGCGCGCTGTCGGCGAGCGCGGCGGTCGGTCTGCTTCTCCTCCTGATCCGGCTTCGATCCGCCCCCGGTCGAAGCCCGAAGGACCTGCGCCCCCCGGTGCAGGTCCTCTCCCGCCCCTTCGGGGGCGGGTTCGGCGGAAGCTACGCTTCCGCCCCAACTTGCTCGCCCCAGGACCGAGTTGAGTTCCGACTTGCGGTTCGGGGTGCAGTTGGTCTCGTCCGTGTTCGTCATTGGGTGTCGGGCCCCGTGGTGCGGAGACGGTGTTGGACGAGCCATTGGCCGCACGGTGTGAGGACCGCGGCGTGCAGGAGCCGGCGGCGGGCCAGGACGTTCGCCCAGGCGCTGACCTCGGCGTTCGTCGGCACGGACGAGTGAGCGATACGGGAGTCGATGACGGTACCTCCTGGAACGGCGGCGACGGTGGCCCGGCGTCGGGCCGGGCCACCGGTCGGAAGAAGAGCCTGTGTGCTGTGTCTTTGTGCTTATCCGCCGCACTCGGGACAGCGGCCGACATGGCCGCTGAGCGCCCGGGCCATCCGATGCTTCGCCGAGATGGCGTACTTCGCGCTGGACTTCGCGGTCGGGCGGCCGGCATGCCGTGCTGAGTGGGCGGTGAGGAAGGTGATCTCCCGCTCGAACTCCCTTCGGATCACGGCGAAGCGGCGACAGGTCTTCATCGGGCTGTGCTCCTTGTCGTCTTGGTGGTCGTATCGGCCCGCAAGCGCTGGAGGACGAGGCCGAGTCGGTCGTTCCGGCCGCCGGGGAGGCCCTCGCGCCGCACGATCTCGCGCAGTTGTGCCCGGGTGACGGCCTCGTTGCCGTCCCGCGCGAGCAGGGCGGGGACATGGGGGCTGACCTCACGGACGATCTGGGCCACGGACTGCTCCGGCTCGCGCCTCGGACGCGGCCTTTGAGGGCTTCGACCGCCACGCTGCTCGCCCTTGCTCCCGGCCCTCGTGAGCCCGCGCTCGTGCGGAGAGACCTTCGGTCCCCGGTCCCCGGTGGGGTCGGTCCCCGTGCCGGTGGTGGTCGGTCCCCGGTCCCCGGTGGGGTCGGTCCCCGTGCCGGTGGTGGTCGGTCCCCGGTCCCCGGTGGGGTCGGTCCCCGTGCCGGTGGTGGTCGGTC